>NZ_JAHXPU010000015.1:0-525504 GCF_047308185.1 Pantoea sp. B65 | reverse complement strand
TTAAAGAGCAGTGCAATCAGCAGCTTCGCTTGCTGTTGCGAGGTGGCGTATATTACGCTTTCCTCTCTCAGAGTCAACCCCGTTTTTCAGAAGTTTTTCTCCGGCGGTTCGGAAGCGATTTAACGCCTTCTGAACCTCCTGACACGCCGCTGTGTAAGCCGTTGTTCCGTCTCAGTGGTTGCGCATTATAGGGATCCGAATTTAATCCACAAGCCTTTTTTCGATCTTTTATTTTGGTTGCTGAGTTTTCAGTCTTTTCGCTGTGATCTCGCTCGATCCGCACAATTTTACCGCACGCCAGACGGCAATAGTTGATACAAAACAGGCAAGCGCACTACTCTTCGATAACGACATTACAGGAGGATCATTTTATGTCAGCGCCGTTACGTCCTTTTAAGCAGCTTTTTCCACAGTTGGGTGAACGCGTCATGGTTGATGCGTCGAGTGTAGTGGTTGGTGATGTGTCCCTGGCCGATGATGTCAGCATCTGGCCGCTGGTCGCCATTCGCGGCGACGTCAATAAGGTGGTCATTGGCAAGCGCAGTAATATTCAGGATGGCAGCGTACTGCATGTGACGCACAAATCGTCTTATAACCCGGAAGGCAATCCGCTGATTATCGGCGAAGATGTCACTGTCGGCCATAAAGCGATGCTGCATGGCTGCACTATTGGTAATCGTGTGCTGGTTGGTATGGGGTCGATTCTGCTTGATGGGGCGATCATCGAGGATGATGTCATGATTGGCGCCGGCAGTCTGGTGGCGCCAGGCAAGCGCCTCGAAAGCGGTTACCTCTATATAGGTAGCCCGGCCAAAAAAGCCAGGCCACTTAGCGCAGAAGAGATCGCCGGGCTGCTCTATTCCTCTAATAACTATGTCGGCTGGAAAGATGACTACTTAGCTCAGGAGAGCCATACCCAGCCCTGATGGTCCTCTTGCTGATGGACGATCAATCTTTCAGCTTCTTCCTCAAGATCCCAGCGGTGTGCTCTGAACAGCTCAATATCAGGCATACCGCTGCCATAGCGTTGCTGCAGTACAGCGACCGGGATCGCGCAGGTCAGGATAAAGCCATTCACCTGCGCCGGAAAACAGATGGCCTGACGTTCGCTATCAGGGTATTCACTATCGGGAAACTGGATCGCCTGATTCATGGTGACATCTCATGCAACAGCACATCCATCACCGGGGTAATCTCCGGCAGGATGCCGTGCCACAGCAGAAACGAATGCGCCGCCTGCCCCACCAGCATACCTAAACCATCAGCCTGCCGGGTGGCGCCCTGCTGCAGACACCAGCTTAAAAATGGCGTGGCGCCTGTCTGATAAAACATATCGTAGCAACGTACGTCAGCCGTGATTAACGCAGCAGGTAATTCCGGGGTTTCGCCCGCAACGCCGCTGGAGGTGGCATTGATTATCAGATCAAATTGCTGCCCTGCCAGCTGCTCCAGACCAAGAGCGTCCACCGCGCCGGTATCGCGGAATAAATCCACCAACTCTTCTGCCCGGCTTAGTGTGCGATTGGTCATGGTGATCGAGCAACCGTAAGACAGTAGCGGCAGGATCACGCCGCGCGCGGCACCACCGGCACCGATCAACAAGATCCGGTCGCCCGTCTCGATCAGCTTCAGCCGCTGCAGATCGGTCAGTAAACCGATGCCATCGGTGTTATCACCTAATAACTGACCATTTTCACACTTTTTCAGCGTGTTGACCGCACCGGCTAATGCAGCACGTTCGGTGAGGGTATCAGCCAGCGCAAAGGCTTCCTGCTTAAAAGGCAAAGTAACATTCGCGCCCCGGCCACCCTCAGCAAAGAACTGGTGCAGGCTGGCAGCAAAGCCATCCAGCGGTGCACAGATGCGACCATAGGGATGCTCTACGCCGGTCTGCTGTGCAAACAGCTGATGGATACGCGGCGACTTGCTGTGGTTAATTGGGTTACCAAATACGACAAACGTTTCCATTCTCTTCCTTTACCCGTGACGAATCAGTTCGCCAGTGATGACATCACGTATCTCTGACGGATTAAGCCTGCCACCGGTTTTACCCACCAGCAACGGAAAGTGCGCGCCAAATTGTGCCTGAACTTCGGCAACACTGCGACAAGGTTCAGCGCCGGTTAAATTAGCGCTGGTTGATACCAGCGGCTTACCGAACGCACGACATAACTGCTGTACGTCCGGATGATCGCTGACGCGCACCGCCAGCGAATCGAAACGCCCGGTCAGCCAGCGTGGCGTCGTGGCGGATGCCGGCACTACCCAGGTCACCGGACCCGGCCAGCGGGAAAACATCCGCTCCCGTTGCTGCTCCGACAGCTGCTGATCGGCCAGATAAGGTTGCAGTTGCTGATAATCAGCGGCAATCAAAATTAAGCCTTTCTCTACCGGACGCTGTTTCAGAGCCAGTAATTTCAATACCGCACTCTCACTGTCAGGGTCGCAACCCAGACCAAAAACAGCTTCGGTAGGGTAAGCGATCACAGTTTGCTGTTGGAGTAGTGCGACACATGACTCGAGTGAGCCAGCTACAAGATCATTCTTCACTGCTTATTCCTGCGGTAACCGGCTTACTGCACGCCTTGCTGGCGCAAAAACGCTTTAAGCCTTTAGCGGTTTTTTTCTCAATAAGAAGAGGGAAGTGGCAAAACTCACACTCGCCTTCAACTGGGGTAAAGTTCACAGCAAACTGGCAATCAGGATAACGATCGCAGGAATGAAAGGTTTTTCCATAACGCGAACGACGTTGCACCAGCTTGCCTTGCTGACATTGCGGACAGGCAATGGTGGTCTCATCCGGGCGATCGATCACTTCCGTATGTTCGCACTGCGGATAGTTACTACAGGCGATAAACATGCCGTAGCGTCCCTGCCGCAGCACCAGTTCAGACTGGCACTGCGGACAGCTTTGCCCTTCAAGGACTTTTACCACGTGACCATCGGCCTGGCTTTTCAGCGGGCGGATATAATCGCAGGTTGGATAATCAGAGCAGCCGAGAAACGCACCATGTTTCCCGGAGCGAATAACCAGTTCTGCCCCACACTGGGGGCAGGGTTCATTTTTTCGCACAGCGAAAAGCGCTGTTTTATTCATAGCGTTGTGTACACGAAGGAAATCTTCAGTGCAGCATTCCTTCATTGACTTCGAAAAGTAGCTCTTCCATTTGCTGATAGGCGTTTTCACATCCCGGGATGTTAAACAACACCATCAACACGACCCATTTAAGATCTTCCAGATCGAACTCGAGGGTATCCAAAGCCATAATACGTTCGATTACCATTTCCCGGGTTTCGAGATTAAGCACCTGAATCTGCTCCAGGAACAGAATGAAACCACGGCAATTGGCATCGAGGCGCTGACTCTCTTCCTCGGTGTAGATACGCATTGACAACGGATCACTTGCCAGCTGGATCGGAGCGGTAAGCCCGTCCTGATAATCAGCCAGTTTTTCCAACCAGTTCAACGCATTATAAATATCTTCACGATGAAAACCTGCATCGGTTAAATCATCAGTCAATTTATCCTGGTCAAAGCGCATTTCGGCTTCGTTATGGATATAGGTTTCAAATAAGTACATTAATACGTCGAACATGGCATGCCCTCCTCAATCGGACATAGCCGCCGGGTACAGCTGCGATCCATCCTGCTAACTCCAGCTCAAGCAGCTTGGCTACGATGGCTGGCACAGGTTGGCCGGCACGTTCAGCGACGACGTCAACAGGTGTAACCTCATCTCCTACGTTAGCCAACACATCAGCAAATGGCAATGGAACATCCGCATTGTCTGAAGAATATATTGGTTCCTGAGCTAAAAAAGGCAGCCAGTTAAAGTTGCTGGTGATTTGTTCGATAATATTGTCAGGATGCGTCACTAATAAGGCACCCTGCTGGATCAGCCAGTGTCCCCCTTCGTTACCGCTATTTCCCAGCGCGCCGGGTATGGCATAAACATCACGATTTTGTTCCAGTGCATAACGCGCGGTGATCAGAGAACCACTACGCAACGAAGCTTCCACGACCAGAACGCCGCAACTCAGCCCACTGATAATGCGGTTACGCCGTGGAAAATGTAGCGCCAGTGGCGCTGCTGATAGCAGGAACTCGGAGACCAGCGCACCACCTGCTGCGACAATATCGCTGGCAAGGGCGGTATGCTGCCGGGGATACAGGCGCGATAAGCCACAGCCGAGTACCGCAATGGTCTTTCCCTTTGCATTCAGTGCTGCACGGTGCGCCACGCCATCGATACCGACGGCCAGCCCGCTGGTGATAGTTAATCTCCGCAATGCCAGCGCCTGGGTAAACCAGCTCCCCCACTCACGGCCATAGTGACTGCAACGCCGGCTGCCGACCACCGCCAGTTGCGTTGATGACAGCAGATCCGGGTTACCGGCGACAAATAACAGCGCAGGGGCACAGGCGATATTTTTCAGCTGCGGCGGATACAGCGGATGATCGGCGGTTAGCAGATGGTGCTGCGGCAATTCCAGCCAGCGCAGCGTGTTTTCCAGCTCAACCGGATTAAAGCGGCAGAATTGCGCTGCCTGCTCGCGCTCCAGCCCTGCTGCCATCTGCGTTTCGGCAGAAGAAGGCTGATTTGAAATCAATATTTTTGCCGCATGCAACAGGCGCTCGCCGTACAGGCCGCGCACGCCAGACAGCCGTAGCCAGATCTCAGTTGAGGTCACGTTACTTTCCTTGTAAACATCAGCGTAACAGTACGCCGCTCATCCGCAGGAATGCTGTCAATCAGCGCCTGAAATGTCTACAATAAGGAGAATAATTCTTTTATCACCTGAATACAGATCTGGAACGATATGTCAGTTTTGCACGTATTACATTATCCGGACGATCGCCTTCGCATCGTCGCTAAGCCCGTTAAAGAAGTGAATGCCGATATTCAACGCATCGTGGACGATATGTTTGAAACCATGTATGTCGAAGAAGGCATCGGTCTGGCGGCAACGCAGGTTGATATCCATCAGCGCATCATCGTTATTGATGTGTCAGAAGAGCGCGACCAGCGTTTAGTCCTGATCAACCCGGAAATGCTGGAAAAAAGTGGCGAAACCGGTATTGAAGAAGGCTGCCTGTCGATTCCGGAACAACGTGCGCTGGTGCCACGCGCCGAGAAAGTGAAAGTGCGGGCGCTGGACCGTGACGGCAACAGCTTCGAGCTGGAAGCTGATGGCCTGCTGGCGATCTGTATTCAGCATGAAATGGATCATCTGGTCGGTAAACTGTTTATCGATTATCTCTCGCCGATGAAACGTCAGCGTATCCGCCAGAAACTGGAAAAACTGGCGCGTCTTAACGCGCGTGACTGATAGCACTGTTTGCGAAGGGAATACTGTGTCCGATTCGTTGAAGATTATCTTTGCCGGAACCCCTGACTTTGCCGCCCGGCATCTCGCGGCGCTGTTAGCCTCAGAACACCAGGTTGTCGGGGTATTTACTCAGCCTGACCGTCCGGCTGGCCGCGGCAATAAGCTGAGCCCCGGCCCGGTTAAACTGCTGGCACTGGAACATGATATTCCGGTGTTTCAGCCGAAATCACTACGCCCGGAAGAGAATCAGCAGCTGGTGGCGGAACTGCATGCCGACCTGATGGTGGTGGTCGCTTACGGACTTATTCTGCCCGGGGCGGTGCTGGAAATGCCGCGTCTGGGCTGTATCAATGTCCATGGCTCACTGCTGCCGCGCTGGCGTGGGGCGGCACCCATTCAGCGTGCTCTGTGGGCCGGTGACAGCGAAACCGGCGTTACGATTATGCAGATGGATGTCGGCCTGGATACCGGTGATATGCTGTATAAGCTGTCATGCCCAATTGAGGCCAGTGATACCAGCGCTACGCTGTACCACAAGCTGGCGCAGCTTGGGCCAACCGGCATGCTAGCGACCATCGAACAACTGGCAAACGGTAGCGCACAGCCGGAAGTCCAGGATGAAGGCGCCGTCTGTTATGCCGAAAAGCTAACTAAAGAAGAAGCACGTCTCGACTGGTCGCTTTCCGCCGCGCAACTTGAACGTTGTATCCGTGCCTTTAATCCATGGCCGATGAGCTGGTTCCTGATCGAGGAACAGCCGGTTAAAGTGTGGCAGGCGCAAGCGCTGCCGCATCAGTCAAACAGCCAGCCGGGCGAAATCCTGCATGCTGATAAGAACGGTATTCAGATCGCTACCGCAGATGGCGTACTGAAGATTACCGAACTGCAACCGGCTGGCAAAAAAGCGATGAAAGCACAGGATATCCTCAACTCCCGCCGTGAATGGTTCACACAGGGCAATATCCTTGCCTGATTCTTCAGCCCGGCTTTATGTCGGGCTTTTGTTTATTGATGACTCAACTAATGAAAAAACAGACCAATCTCCGCAGCCTTGCGGCACAAGCTATTGAGCGCGTTATCGAGCAGGGACAATCATTAAGTACGGTCCTCCCCGCCGCGCAAAAATCATTATCCGAAAAAGATAGCGCTTTGCTGCAGGAGCTCTGCTTCGGCGTGTTGCGTACCCTGCCTCAGCTGGAGTGGATTATTGGCAAACTGATGTCGCGTCCGATGACCGGCAAACAGCGGGTTATCCACTTTCTGATCATGGTCGGCCTGTATCAGTTAATGTTTACCCGTATTCCGGCGCATGCCGCGCTGGCGGAAACCGTTGAAGGCGCGGTGGTGCTAAAGCGCCCGGCGCTGAAAGGTTTGATTAACGGCGTACTGCGCCAGTTCCAGCGGCAACAGGAAGCCCTGATGTCGGAAATGAATAACGGTCCGCAGAAATACCTGCATCCGAAATGGCTGCTGGAGCGTCTGCAGCGCGCATGGCCAGATAACTGGCAGCAAATTGTTGATGCCAATAATCAGCGTCCGCCGATGTGGCTGCGGGTGAACCGTCAGCACCATAGCCGTGATGCCTGGCTGGCGCTGCTGCAGGCCACAGGCAAAGAAGCTGAAGCGCATCCACAGCACAGCGACGCGCTGCGTCTCGATGCCCCGTGCTCCGTTAATCAGCTGCCAGGATTCGATCAGGGCTGGGTGACGGTGCAGGATGCCTCAGCACAGGGCTGTGTCGCGCTGCTCGATCCGCAAAACGGCGAATCCATCCTTGATCTGTGCGCCGCACCGGGCGGCAAAACGACCCATATTCTGGAAGCTGCGCCGCAGGCCAAAGTAATGGCTGTCGATATTGACGAGCAACGCCTGGCGCGGGTCAATGAAAACCTGACACGTCTGGCGATGACGGCAACGGTGAAAGCCGGCGATGGTCGCTACCCGCAGCGGTGGTGCGATGGTATGCAGTTTGATCGTATTTTGCTGGATGCCCCCTGCTCTGCCACCGGCGTGATCCGCCGCCATCCGGATATTAAATGGCTGCGCCGTGACCGCGATATCGCTGAACTCGCCGCCCTGCAGCAGGAGATTCTGGATGCGGTCTGGCCGCAGCTGAAATCAGGCGGCACTCTGCTTTATGCCACCTGCTCCATCCTGCCGGAAGAGAACCATCAGCAAGTGAGCGCATTTCTCGCCCGCCATGGGGATGCCAGGCTCCAGCCGATTGCCGACGATGCGCAGCCTGGTTTACAGGTTTTCCCGCATCCGCAAGGCGGAGATGGTTTCTTTTACGCTAAGCTGATAAAAAATTGATTATACCGAAGAGATCGCAGGTTACCGCCTGCCTGTAACCTGACAGAGAAAGGGTATATCCGGGTGCGCAAGCAACCCGGACTCCATCACGGAATAAGCTGAAACGACGATGAAAATAATCATTCTTGGTGCCGGACAGGTTGGCGGAACGCTGGCAGAAAATCTGGTTGGTGAAAACAACGACATTACCGTTGTTGATACCGATGGCGGACGCCTGCGCCAGTTGCAGGACAAATTTGACCTGCGGGTGGTGCAGGGGCACGGTTCACACCCGAGAGTATTGCGGGAAGCCGGAGCAGAAGACGCGGATATGCTGGTCGCCGTGACCAACTCAGACGAAACCAATATGATCGCCTGTCAGGTGGCCTATTCGTTGTTCAATACGCCAAATCGTATTGCGCGTATCCGCGCGGCCGACTATATCCGTGACGCCGATAAGCTGTTTATTCCTGAAGCGGTGCCTATTGACCATCTGATCTCCCCTGAACAGCTGGTGATCGACAATCTCTATCGCCTGATCGAGTATCCGGGCGCCCTGCAGGTGGTCAATTTTGCCGAAGGAAAAGTGAGTCTCGCGGTGGTAAAAGCCTATTACGGCGGCCCACTGGTGGGGAATGCCCTGTCGATTATGCGTGAGCATATGCCACATATTGATACCCGCGTGGCGGCGATCTTCCGCGAGGATCGTCCGATTCGCCCCCAGGGTTCAACGATCGTCGAAGCCGGTGATGAAGTGTTCTTTATTGCCGCCAGTCAGCATATTCGCGCGGTAATGAGCGAGATGCAGCGGCTGGAAAAAAACTACAAGCGCATTATGCTGGTCGGCGGCGGCAATATAGGCTTTGGTCTGGCGCAGCGGCTGGAAAAAAACTACAGCGTGAAGCTGATTGAGCGAAATCAGCAGCGTGCCGCAGAGCTGGCGGAACAACTGCAGGACACCATTGTGTTTTATGGCGATGCATCCGACCAGGAGCTGCTGGCGGAAGAACATATTGATCAGGTCGATCTGTTTATTGCCGTAACCAATGATGATGAAGCCAACATCATGTCAGCGATGCTGGCGAAAAAAATGGGCGCGAAAAAGGTGATGGTACTGATCCAGCGCCGGGCTTACGTCGACCTGGTACAGGGCAGCGTAATTGATATCGCTATTTCGCCACAGCAGGCCACTATCTCCGCCCTGCTGAGCCATGTGCGCAAAGCGGATATTGTCAGTGTATCCTCACTACGCCGCGGTATCGCTGAAGCCATCGAAGCCATCGCTCACGGCGATGAAACCACCTCACGTGTCGTTGGCCGCCTGATTGATGATATTAAACTGCCGCCAGGCACCATTATTGGCGCAGTGGTGCGCGGTAATGATGTGATGATTGCCAATGACAATTTGCGCATTGAGCAGGGCGATCATGTGATCATGTTCCTCACCGATAAGAAATTTGTCCCGGATGTTGAGCGGCTGTTCCAGCCAAGTCCGTTCTTCCTGTGATACAGACGGGAGCCATTAATGGCTCCCCGACCCGGCAGGGAACTGTATTCGACTAATTGCCGTTCGCTAATGGCAAAAGGTGAATCGTTTGTTAGACTTTAGCCATTGGCACAGGAAAGGAGATAAGCATGAGTTTATTCAAAGAGTTTCGTGACTTTGCCATGCGCGGCAATGTCGTCGATTTGGCAGTGGGTGTGATTATTGGCGCAGCGTTTGGCAAGATCGTTTCATCACTGGTAGCAAATATTATTATGCCGCCGCTGGGATTACTGATTGGTGGTGTGGATTTTAAACAGTTCGTCTGGGTGCTGAAACCCGCTGAAGGGACAACCCCGGCAGTGGTGATGGAGTACGGTGCATTTCTTCAGTCAGTGTTCGATTTTGTGCTGGTGGCATTCGCCATTTTTATCGCCATTAAACTGATGAACAAACTGTATAAGAAGAAAGAAGCCGCTCCGGCAAAAACGCCGGCGCAGGAACTGCTGCTTAGCGAAATCCGTGATTTGCTGAAAGAGCAAAACAATAAGCCGTAAAAACGACAAAACCGTCAGCTGACGGTTTTTTTTGGCCGGAAGCCAGAAGGCCAGTGGTAAAAATCAGTTGCTGATCCTTACCACTGGCCTCCCAGTTCCCCTTCCCTGCATGCTTATCTTTACGCCGATAGCTGCCTTTACCTTTCTGATTCACTTCAATACGCGGTTTAAACAACGGGTCATGTAGCAGCGCCTCGATGGCGTTATCACGTATCTTGCCTTTTTTGTGCTGATAGACGGTCATAATGATTTTCCCTGGTAATTGACGCAAAGAATATAGGCCCGATTGGCATAATTTTCAATCAGTCTGTGCGTTAACCGTAGTGGCGCCCTGTTCCAGCGCTTCAAGGATCGAGCAGTAGACGCTACTGTGGTCAGAGCCGCAACAGGCATCGTTCAGCCGCTGCAATGAGCGCTGCATATGTTGCAGCTCAGCAATCATCCCTTCGACTTCATTTAGCCGGTTCTGCACAATGGTTTTGGATTCATGGCAGGTATGATGCTCAGGATCGACACGGATCGACAACAGCTCGCGAATAGAATCGAGGGTAAAGCCCAGCTGGCGGCCATAACGGATAAATTTAAGCCGCTGCAGATCGTTCTCGCTATAGAGACGAAAACCCCCTTCGGTTCTCACCTCATGGTCCATCATCTGCTGCTTTTCATAATAGCGAATGGTATCAGGCGTTACGTCCGCCAGTTTTGCCAGCTGTCCAATGCGTAACATTATTTATCCCCCGCAAGCCGTAACTTTAAGTGATGGCGATAAGCACCATGAAGAAAACTGGTGTTCAGACCGGCCTGTTTCAACTTCATCTCCAGCAGCGTCAGGCGCCTGAGGTTCGGCTGGTAACGTTGATCGTCAGGATCCAGCGACTTAAGCATAGTATCCAGCTCGATCGCTTCCCGTTTCATCTCCAGCTCGGGCGGCAGATAACCGGAATTTTTTAACAGACGATATGCCGCACGCAGTTCGGCAGGAACATGGCTGTCATCGTCAAGCACCAGCGGTTTTCCCTGACCGGGAAGATTGTCCAGCTCGCCACTGGCCTGGGCGTCACGGATATGTTGTTCAACGAGTTGGTCAATTAACCACATCATCTTCTCCTGTGCAGAAGTGAACTATGGATAGCATAACCAAATATCAGCGGGAAGTGCGGGGAATTTTGGATATAAAAAAACCGGGCAAGCCCGGTCTTTTTACGTTACCGCAGATTACTCTGCAGTAGCTTCTGCTGCCAGCTCTGGACGATCAACCAGCTCGATGTAAGCCATCGGAGCGTTGTCACCAGCGCGGAAGCCACACTTCAGAATGCGAGTGTAACCACCGGCACGGCTCGCGAAACGCGGGCCCAGCTCGTTAAACAGTTTTGCCACGATCTCGTTATCACGAGTACGGGCGAATGCCAGACGACGATTAGCTACGCTGTCGGTCTTGGCAAGAGTAATCAGCGGCTCAACTACGCGACGCAGCTCTTTCGCTTTCGGCAGGGTCGTCTTGATGATCTCATGACGAACCAAAGAGCCAGCCATGTTGCGGAACATAGCCTGACGATGGCTGCTGTTGCGGTTCAGTTGACGACCACTCTTACGATGGCGCATGACCTTATCCTTCTCAGTGAAACCTTAACCTGTGATCGGGTTATTCATCAGCAATGCTAGCTGGTGGCCAGTTTTCCAGGCGCATGCCCAGAGACAGACCACGTGATGCCAGCACGTCTTTAATCTCGGTAAGAGATTTTTTACCAAGGTTAGGCGTTTTAAGCAGCTCAACCTCGGTACGCTGTACCAGATCACCGATGTAGTGGATAGCTTCTGCCTTAAGGCAGTTAGCAGAGCGGACAGTCAATTCCAGATCGTCAACAGGGCGCAGCAAGATCGGATCGAATTCTGGTTTCTCTTCTTTAACTTCCGGCTGACGAACATCACGTAAGTCAACGAAAGCTTCAAGTTGTTCTGCCAGGATGGTGGCCGCACGGCGGATCGCTTCTTCAGGATCAATAGTGCCGTTGGTTTCCATTTCGATGACCAGCTTGTCCAGGTCAGTACGCTGTTCAACGCGCGCTGCTTCAACATTGTAGGCTATACGGTCTACAGGGCTGTAGCAAGCGTCGACTAACAGACGACCAATCGGGCGCTCATCTTCTTCCGAATGAATTCGGGCAGACGCCGGCACATAACCACGACCGCGCTGAACTTTGATACGCATATTAATAGCTGCGTTCTCATCGGTCAGATGGCAGATCACGTGCTGCGGCTTGACGATTTCGACATCACCATCATGGGTGATATCGGCTGCAGTCACAGGGCCAATGCCAGACTTATTCAAGGTGAGAATAACTTCATCTTTCCCCTGAACTCTTACCGCAAGCCCTTTCAGGTTGAGAAGGATTTCCAGGATATCTTCCTGTACGCCCTCTTTGGTGCTGTACTCATGCAGTACACCATCAATTTCAACCTCGGTCACCGCGCAACCCGGCATGGATGAAAGCAGAATACGGCGCAGTGCGTTACCAAGAGTATGGCCAAAGCCACGCTCTAAAGGCTCAAGGGTCACCTTGGCGTGCGTCGAACTGACTTGCTCGATATCTACCAGGCGCGGTTTTAGAAACTCTGTCACAGAACCCTGCATTGTGTCCTCTCTTTGGTACTAAGCTTTACTTGGAGTAAAGCTCGACGATCAGGTGTTCGTTAATGTCCGCGGACAGATCAGTACGTTCAGGAATACGTTTGAACACACCTTCCATCTTAGTTGCATCAACTTCCAGCCAGGTTGGCTTTTCACGCTGCTCAGCCAGCTCCAGAGCGGCTTTAACGCGAGACTGCTTTTTGGCTTTCTCACGGATGCTAACAACGTCATTCGGAGTTACCTGATAAGAAGCGATGCTAACAACGCGACCGTTTACCAGTACAGATTTATGGCTAACCAACTGACGTGCTTCTGCACGAGTGGCGCCAAAGCCCATACGATAAACTACGTTATCCAGACGACCTTCCAGCAGGGCCAGCAGGTTTTCACCTGTGTTGCCTTTCAGACGAGCGGCTTCTTTATAATAGTTACGGAACTGGCGCTCCAGTACACCGTACATACGGCGAACTTTCTGCTTTTCACGTAACTGCACACCATAGTCAGACAGACGCGGTTTACGCGCACCGTGCTGGCCAGGAGCTTGTTCAATCTTACACTTGGTATCAATCGCGCGAACGCCAGACTTAAGGAACAGGTCTGTACCCTCGCGACGGCTCAGCTTGAGCTTAGGACCCAAATATCTTGCCATTTTCTTTCTCCAACATTCCTAAAAACGGGGCGTTATACGCGACGTTTTTTCGGCGGACGACAACCGTTGTGAGGGATCGGAGTCACATCAGTAATATTAGTGATGCGGAAACCAGCAGCGTTCAGAGCACGAATCGTAGATTCGCGGCCTGGACCTGGACCCTTAACCATAACTTCCAGGTTCTTAATACCGTAATCTTTCACGGCTTCTGCGCAACGTTCTGCAGCGACCTGCGCAGCGAACGGCGTAGACTTACGAGAACCACGGAAACCGGAACCACCGGCCGTTGCCCAACCCAGCGCGTTACCCTGACGATCGGTAATAGTCACGATGGTGTTGTTAAAAGAAGCATGGACATGAGCCACGCCATCAGAGACTTGTTTTCTTACACGTTTACGTGCACGAACTGGTGCCTTTGCCATTATTCAATCACCCCGATTATTTCTTGATCGGTTTACGCGGACCCTTACGGGTACGTGCGTTAGTCTTGGTACGCTGACCGCGAACCGGAAGACCACGACGATGACGCAAACCACGATAGCAACCAAGGTCCATCAGACGCTTGATGCTCAGGGTGACTTCACGACGCAGATCGCCTTCAACGACGAACTTAGCAACTTCATCACGCAGCGTGTCAATTTGTTCTTCAGACAGCTCACTGATCTTAACATTTTCAGCGATACCCGCAGAGGCGCAAATGGCCTGGGAGCGAGTCTTGCCGATACCGTAGATCGAAGTTAATGCGATAACGGTGTGTTTCTGATCAGGAATGTTAATGCCTGCTATACGGGCCACTATGCACTCCTACTATTTAAATATGCGCCCCATGCCGAAAAGCCCGTTTCAGGATACTCAAATGGCAGCGCATAGACATACAAAAGATTGGCTGGCTAATCTAGCCAGCTCAACCCGACTTTGCAAGAAAAATATGTGAAAATCAGCCTTGGCGCTGTTTATGCTTTGGCTCGGCACTACAAATCACACGAACGACACCTTCGCGACGCACGATTTTGCAGTTACGACATAATTTCTTGACGGAAGCACGAACTTTCATTTTTTCTCTCCGTAACTTCTTCAAGCGCCTGATTAACGGCCGTAGCCTTTCAGGTTTGCTTTCTTCAATGCAGACTCGTACTGACTTGACATCATCAGAGTTTGCACTTGAGCCATAAAGTCCATGATGACCACGACTACGATCAGCAGTGATGTACCGCCGAAGTAGAATGGAACTTTCATCGCATCACGCATGAACTCCGGGATTAGGCAGATGAAAGTAATATACATAGCACCGACCAAAGTCAGGCGAGTCATTACTTTATCGATATACTTCGCCGTTTGCTCTCCCGGACGAATTCCTGGTACAAATGCACCAGACTTCTTCAGGTTATCTGCTGTTTCACGAGGGTTGAAAACCAACGCGGTATAAAAGAAACAGAAGAAGATGATTGCAGTCGCATAGAGTAACACATACAACGGCTGACCTGGTTGTAAATACATCGAAATTGTCGTTAACCAGTTCCAACCGGTACCGCCCCCGAACCAGGACGCAATGGTCGCTGGAAACAGGATAATGCTGGAAGCAAAGATAGCCGGGATTACGCCCGCCATATTCACTTTCAACGGTAAATGCGTGCTCTGCGCAGCATAGACACGACGGCCTTGCTGACGTTTCGCATAGTTCACCACAATGCGGCGTTGACCACGCTCAACGAAAACAACGAAGAAGGTCACTGCAAATACGAGAACTGCAACCAACAGCAACAGGAGGAAGTGCAGGTCGCCTTGCCGCGCTTGCTCGATGGTATGGCCAATGGCCGGCGGCAATCCCGCAACAATACCAGCGAAGATAATGATCGAGATACCGTTACCGATACCTCGTTCAGTAATCTGTTCGCCCAGCCACATCAGGAACATTGTCCCGGTAACCAGACTCACAACAGCGGTAAAGTAGAATGCAAAGCCTGGATTTAACACCAGGCCCTGCATACCAGGCATATTCGGTAAACCGGTAGCAATACCGATTGACTGAAATACCGCCAGTACCAGAGTACCGTAACGGGTGTACTGGCTTATCTTACGACGGCCAGCCTCCCCTTCTTTCTTGATCTCTGCCAGGGCAGGATGAACCACCGTCAGCAGCTGGATAATAATCGATGCCGAAATATACGGCATGATACCCAGGGCAAAAATAGAAGCACGGCTCAGAGCACCACCAGAGAACATGTTAAACATTTCAATGATGGTGCCACGCTGTTGCTCAAGCAGTTTGGCAAGTACAGTGGCATCGATACCAGGGATCGGAATAAAAGAGCCAATGCGGAAGACAATCAGCGCACCAATCACAAACAGAAGTCTGCGTTTGAGTTCGCCAAAACCACCCTTGGCACTTTGAAAATCTAATCCCGGTTGCTTAGCCATCTGCTACTTATTCCTCAATTTTACCGCCAGCAGCTTCGATTGCAGCACGAGCGCCTTTAGTGACACGCAGACCACGAACCGTTACCGGAGCAGAAACTTCGCCAGACAGAATGACTTTAGCGAATTCAATCTGAATACCGATAATGTTGGCCGCTTTCAGCGTGTTCAGGTCGACGATCCCGCCTTCAACTTTCGCCAGGTCAGACAGACGAACTTCGCCTGTGATCATCGCTTTGCGAGAGGTGAAACCGAATTTCGGCAGACGACGGTACAGAGGCATCTGACCACCTTCGAACCCGCGACGTACGCCACCGCCAGAACGAGAGTTCTGACCTTTGTGACCACGACCACCGGTTTTACCGAGGCCAGAACCAATACCACGACCCAGACGTCTCGGTGCGTGCTTAGACCCTTCGGCCGGAGACAGAGTATTTAAACGCATCTGTTACTCCTCCACTTTAACCATGTAGGAAATCGCGTTAACCATGCCGCGTACAGCTGGCGTGTCTTCACGCTCTACGGTGTGGTTAATACGACGCAGACCCAGGCCAAGCAGCGTTGCCTTGTGTTTTGGCAGACGACCGATTGCACTGCGGGTTTGAGTAATTTTAATAGTCTTTGCCATGGTCATTACCCCAGAATTTCTTCAACGGATTTACCACGCTTGGCAGCGACCATTTCCGGGGAACTCATATTGGCCAGACCATCCAGAGTTGCACGAACCACGTTAATCGGGTTGGTGGAACCATAGGCTTTAGCCAGAACGTTATGAACCCCAGCGACTTCCAGGACGGCGCGCATTGCACCACCGGCGATAATACCGGTACCCTGGGAAGCTGGCTGCATGAACACGCGGGAACCCGTATGCACGCCTTTAACAGGGTGCTGCAGGGTGCCGTTGGTCAGCGCGACGTTAATCATATTGCGACGGGCTTTTTCCATCGCTTTCTGGATCGCTGCTGGAACTTCACGCGCTTTACCGTAACCAAAACCGATGCGACCGTTACCGTCACCTACCACAGTCAATGCTGTGAAGGAGAAAATACGACCACCTTTAACAGTTTTAGATACACGGTTTACCGCGATCAGCTTTTCCTGCAGTTCGCCAGCTTGTTTCTCGATGTGTGCCATCTTACACCTCTACCTTAGAACTGAAGGCCAGCTTCACGAGCAGCATCTGCCAGTGCCTGGACGCGACCATGATATTGGAAACCGGAACGGTCGAAAGAAACATCTTTGATGCCTTTTTCGAGAGCGCGTTCAGCCAGTGCTTTACCCACAGCAGCCGCAGCGTCTTTGTTGCCGGTATACTTCAGTTGTTCAGTGATAGCTTTTTCTACAGTAGAAGCAGCAACCAAAACTTCAGAACCGTTCGGAGCAATGACCTGTGCGTAAATATGACGCGGAGTACGATGTACTACCAGGCGAGTTGCACCCAGCTCTTTGAGCTTGCGACGTGCGCGGGTCGCACGACGGATACGAGCAGATTTCTTATCCATAGTGTTACCTTACTTCTTCTTAGCCTCTTTGGTACGCACGACTTCGTCGGCGTAACGAACACCCTTGCCTTTATAAGGCTCAGGACGACGGTAGGCGCGAATATCCGCTGCAACCTGACCGATCAGCTGTTTATCAGCGCCCTTGAGCACGATTTCAGTCTGAGACGGACATTCAGCAGTGATTCCCGCTGGCAGCTCGTGGTCAACAGGATGAGAGAAGCCCAGGGCCAAACTCACCGAGTTGCCTTTAACGGCCGCACGATAACCTACACCAACCAGCTGCAGCTTCTTAGTGAAGCCTTCGGTAACACCGATAACCATTGAATTAAGCAGCGCGCGAGAAGTACCCGCTTGCGCCCAGCCATCAACGGAACCTTCGCGTGGAGCGAAAGTGAGAACGTTGTCAGCATGTTTAACTTCAACAGCATCATTGATAGTACGAGTCAGCTCGCCGTTTTTACCTTTAATCGAAATTACCTGACCGTTGAGTTTTACCTCTACGCCGGCAGGAATCACGACTGGTGCTTTAGCAACACGAGACATTCTTTCCTCCGATTAAGCAACGTAGCAGATAATTTCGCCGCCAAGACCTGCCTGGCGCGCTGCACGATCAGTCATAACACCTTTAGAGGTAGAAACAACGGCGACACCCAGTCCTGCCATAACTTTTGGCAGTTCGTCTTTGCGTTTATAAATACGCAGACCTGGACGGCTTACACGTTGAATGCTCTCTACCACAGCTTTACCCTGGAAATACTTAAGAGTCAGTTCCAGTTCTGGCTTGGTGTCGCCTTCGATTTTAAATTCTTCAATATAGCCTTCTTCCTTCAGCACGTTGGCAATCGCCACTTTCAGCTTGGAGGAAGGCATGGTGACCGCAACTTTGTTCGCGGCCTGACCGTTACGGATACGGGTCAGCATATCCGCGATCGGATCTTGCATGCTCATCTGTCTTTACTCCCGTGATTCAATTGGTGACAATTACCAGCTAGCCTTTCTAAGACCCGGAATTTCACCGCGCATAGCGGCTTCACGGACCTTGATACGGCTCAACCCGAACTTCCGCAGGAAAGCGTGCGGACGACCAGTTTGGCGGCAGCGGTTACGCTGACGTGACGGGCTGGAATCACGCGGCAGAGTCTGCAGCTTAAGAACAGCATCCCAACGTTCTTCGTCGGATGAGTTCACACTAGAGATAATAGCTTTCAATTCCTCGCGTTTAGCGCGGTATTTATCAGCCAGTTTTACGCGAACGACTTCGCGTGCCTTCATCGATTGCTTAGCCATGAAGTAACCCTACCTTACTTGCGGAACGGGAAGTCAAAGGCAGCCAGCAGAGCACGGCCTTCATCGTCAGATTTCGCAGTAGTGGTAATGGTAATATCCAAACCACGAACGCGATCGACTTTGTCATAGTCGATTTCTGGGAAGATGATCTGCTCACGAACGCCCATGCTGTAGTTACCACGGCCATCGAATGACTTAGAGGACAAGCCACGGAAGTCACGGATACGTGGAACAGCAATAGAGATCAGACGCTCAAAGAACTCCCACATGCGCTCGCCACGCAGAGTTACTTTACAGCCGATCGGATAGCCCTGACGGATTTTGAAGCCTGCAACAGATTTGCGTGCTTTGGTGATCAACGGCTTTTGACCGGAGATTGCTGTCAGATCAGCTGCTGCATTGTCCAGCAGTTTCTTGTCAGCGATCGCTTCACCCACACCCATATTCAGGGTGATCTTCTCGACCCGAGGGACTTGCATGACAGAATTGTAGCCAAACTCAGTCATGAGTTTTTTGACTACCTCGTCTTTGTAGTAATCATGCAGTTTCGCCATCGTACTACTCCAAATTACTTGATAGTTTCGCTGTTAGACTTGAAGAAACGGACTTTTTTGCCGTCTTCGAATCTAAAGCCTACACGGTCTGCCTTACCGGTAGCCGCATTGAAGATCGCAACGTTAGAAACCTGCACAGCAGCTTCCTTTTCAACGATGCCACCTGGTTGGTTCAGGGCCGGAACAGGCTTCTGATGTTTTTTAACCAGGTTGATACCTTCAACAATGACCTTACCAGAAGTCAGGACATTCTTAACTTTACCGCGCTTACCTTTATCTTTACCGGTCAGCACGATAACTTCGTCATCGCGACGGATTTTAGCTGCCATTGCTCGCTCCTTAGAGTACTTCTGGTGCCAGAGAGATAATTTTCATGAACTTTTCATTACGAAGTTCACGAGTTACCGGCCCAAAAATACGCGTACCGATTGGTTGCTCGCTGTTATTATTTAAAATAACGCATGCATTACCATCGAAGCGAATGACAGAACCGTCCGGGCGACGAACACCCTTCCTGGTGCGCACCACTACCGCTTTCAGCACATCACCCTTCTTAACCTTACCGCGAGGAATTGCTTCCTTGATGGTAATTTTGATGATGTCGCCTACGCCTGCGTAGCGACGGTGCGAGCCACCCAGAACCTTGATACACATTACGCGACGTGCACCGGAGTTGTCGGCGACGTTCAGCATAGTCTGTTCTTGGATCATTTTAGTGCTCCGCTAATGTCAACTACTACTTCGGGACCTGATACAGGTCGTTAGAAAGCCCCATAATTGAGGGCGCGGCATTATAACACCGGTTCCCGCATATGGGTAGAAAAAATAAACGGCTCGACCAGGCCGAGCCGTTTATCTTATTTTTTTACCGTTCATCATTCAGGCTACAGAAGTGTTGTTTCCCGCACCCTGAAATCTGTTGGGTAAATAAGAGGGCAGATTCTATTACAGAATCGCTTTCTCTACAACGCGAACCAACGTCCATGACTTTGTCTTGGACAGTGGACGGCATTCGCGGATTTCAACCACGTCGCCGATACCACATTCGTTGTTCTCGTCATGTACGTGCAGTTTGGTCGTACGTTTGATGAACTTACCGTAGATAGGGTGTTTCACAAAACGTTCAATCGCAACAACGATGGATTTCTCCATTTTGTCACTCAGGACACGACCTTGCAGAGTACGGATTTTATCGGTCATTACGCACCCGCCTTCTCAGTCAGTAAAGTCTTAACGCGTGCAACATCACGACGTACCAGCTTCAACAGATGAGTCTGTTGCAGCTGGCCGGATGCTGCCTGCATGCGCAGGTTAAACTGCTCACGCAGCAGATTAAGCAGCTCAGTGTTAAGCTCTTCAACGCTTTTTTCACGCAGCTCTGTTGCTTTCATTACATCACCGTCTTAGTTACAAAGGTGGTTTTGATAGGCAGTTTTGCTGCTGCCAGCTTGAATGCTTCACGGGCCAGCTCTTCTGATACGCCGTCCATTTCATACAGGACTTTACCAGGCTGGATCAAGGCAACCCAATACTCCACGTTACCTTTACCTTTACCCATACGCACTTCCAGCGGCTTCTCGGTGATCGGTTTGTCCGGGAATACACGGATCCAGATCTTACCTTGACGCTTAACTGCACGGGTCATAGCACGACGTGCTGCTTCGATCTGACGGGCAGTCAGACGACCACGGCCAACAGCTTTCAGACCGAAAGTACCGAAGCTAACATCCGTACCCTGCGCCAGACCACGGTTGCGGCCTTTGTGCACTTTACGGAATTTCGTACGCTTTGGTTGTAACATCAGCGACTCTCCTTACTTACGGCCTTTACGCTGCTGCTTTTTAGGTTGAGCAGCCGGTTCCGGTTGTTCAACAGCAGCCATACCACCCAGGATCTCACCTTTGAAGATCCATACCTTAACGCCGATTACACCATAAGTGGTGTGCGCTTCAGAGGTGTTGTAGTCAATGTCAGCACGCAGGGTGTGCAATGGCACGCGGCCTTCACGGTACCATTCAGTACGCGCGATTTCTGCACCGCCCAGACGGCCACTAACTTCAACTTTAATCCCTTTAGCGCCCAGACGCATTGCGTTCTGTACAGCACGCTTCATAGCACGACGGAACATCACACGACGCTCCAGCTGTGAAGTGATGCTGTCAGCAACCAATTTAGCGTCCAGTTCCGGTTTACGGACTTCGGCGATATTGATCTGTGCAGGAACGCCAGCGATATCCGCTACGACCTTGCGCAGTTTTTCTACGTCTTCGCCTTTCTTACCGATAACGATGCCAGGGCGAGCGGTGTGAATAGTCACACGGATGCTCTTAGCCGGACGCTCGATAACGATACGAGATACGGACGCTTTGGCCAGTTCTTTAGTCAGGAACTGACGCACTTTAAAATCGCTGTCCAGGTTGTCAGCGAATTCAGCGGTATTTGCGAACCAGGTAGAGTTCCAGGGTTTAACAATACCCAGTCGAATACCATTAGGATGTACTTTCTGACCCATTGCTAGTCTCCAGAGTCTCAGCGATCGGACACAACCACAGTAATGTGGCTGGTGCGCTTCAGGATGCGATCTGCACGACCTTTCGCACGCGGCATAATGCGCTTCATGCTTGGGCCTTCGTCGACGAAAATTTTCGTCACTTTCAGATCATCAATGTCAGCGCCATCGTTGTGTTCGGCGTTAGCAATGGCAGATTCCAGGACTTTCTTAACCAGTACAGCCGCTTTCTTATTGGTGTAGGTCAGAATATCCAGAGCCTGCGACACTTTCTTACCGCGTACAAGGTCAGCCACCAGGCGAACCTTTTGAGCAGAAGAACGAGCGTGGCGATGTTGAGCTAAAGTTTCCATCTCTTCCTCCTGCCTTAGCGTTTCTTGGCTTTTTTGTCGGCCGCGTGTCCGCGATAAGTACGAGTCGGCGCAAATTCACCCAGTTTGTGACCAACCATTTCGTCGGAAACAAAGACTGGAACGTGCTGACGACCATTATGGACAGCGATGGTCAAACCGATCATGTTAGGAAAGATCGTTGAACGACGGGACCAAGTGCGCAGGGGCTTCTTGTCACCGCTTTCCACCGCTTTCTCTACCTTCTTCAGCAAGTGCAGGTCAATAAAAGGACCTTTCTTGAGAGAACGTGGCATGGCTTATCCTCTAAAATTATTTGCTACGGCGACGTACGATAAATTTATCGGTACGCTTGTTGCTACGGGTCTTCTTACCTTTGGTCTGAACGCCCCACGGGGTTACCGGGTGCTTACCAAAGTTACGACCTTCACCACCACCGTGCGGGTGATCGACTGGGTTCATCGCAGTACCGCGAACGGTAGGACGAACACCACGCCAACGAGTTGCACCAGCTTTACCCAGAACGCGCAGCATATGCTCAGCGTTACCGACTTCGCCCAGCGTTGCGCGGCAGTCTAATTCGACTTTACGCATTTCACCAGAACGCAGACGCAGGGTAGCGTAGGAACCTTCACGCGCAACGATCTGCACGTAAGCACCAGCGGAGCGAGCAATCTGACCGCCTTTGCCTGGTTTCATTTCTACGTTATGTACGGTAGAACCCACTGGAATGTTACGGATCGGCAGAGTGTTACCTGCTTTGATCGCAGCATCAACGCCAGATTGAATCTGATCGCCAGCTTTCAGGCCTTTAGGGGCCAGGATATAACGGCGTTCGCCATCTTTGTACACAACCAGCGCGATATTCGCGGAACGGTTAGGATCGTACTCAAGACGTTCAACAACTGCCGGGATACCATCTTTGTTGCGTTTGAAGTCAACAATACGGTAAGCCTGCTTGTGACCACCACCGATATGACGGGTAGTGATACGACCATTGTTGTTACGGCCACCGGTTTTGCTTTTCTTCTCAACCAGCGGGCCGAAAGGCTTGCCAGTATGCAGCTCTGGGTTCACCACTTTAACTACGTGACGACGACCCGGAGATGTCGGTTTACATTTAACAATTGCCATTGTTCTTCTCCTCCGACTTACTCAGCGCCGCCGACGAAGTCCAGATTCTGGCCTTCTTTCAGGGTGACGTAAGCTTTTTTCCAGTCGCTACGACGACCAATACGCTGTCCGTGACGTTTAGTTTTACCCTTAACAACCAGGGTATTAACGACTTCGACTTCAACTTCGAAAAGTTTCTGCACAGCGGCTTTGATTTCTGCTTTGGTCGCGTCTTTAGCAACTTTGAGAACGATGGTATTGGTTTTTTCCATCGCAGCAGATGCTTTTTCAGATACGTGCGGCGCGCGCACTACTTTCAGCAGACGTTCTTCACGGATCATGCCAGCATCTCCTCAACTTGCTTAACTGCATCAGCAGTCATAACGACTTTGTCGAAGGCGATCAGGCTAACTGGGTCGATACCGGCTGCATCACGAACGTCAACCTTGTACAGGTTACGTGCGGCCAGGAACAGGTTCTCTTCCAGTTCGCCAGTGATGATCAGCACATCTTCCAGAGCCATGTCTTTCAGCTTCTCTACCAGCAACTTAGTTTTCGGTGCTTCCAGAGAGAACTGCTCGACAACGATCAGACGTTCCTGACGTACCAGTTCGGACAGAATGCTTTTCAGCGCGCCGCGGTACATCTTTTTGTTTACTTTTTGACTGTGGTCCTGTGGCTTCGCAGCGAAGGTTACGCCACCAGAACGCCAGATCGGGCTCTTCACAGTACCTGAACGCGCACGGCCGGTACCTTTCTGGCGCCACGGCTTTTTGCCGGAACCAGTTACTTCAGCACGAGTCTTCTGAGCACGGGTACCTTGACGGGCACCTGCTGCATAAGCAACAACAACCTGGTGTACCAGCGCTTCGTTGAAATCACGACCGAAGGTAGTTTCGGAAACAGTCAGCGCGCTTTGCGCGTCTTTCAATACTAATTCCATGGCTATCCCCTTACGCCTTCACAGCTGGTTTAACGATCAGGTCGCTACCGGTAGCACCGGGAACTGCACCTTTAACCAGCAGCAGGTTGCGCTCAGCGTCAACACGCACAACGTCGAGGCTCTGAACGGTTACGCGCTCATTACCCATCTGCCCTGCCATTTTCTTGCCTTTGAACACTTTGCCCGGAGTCTGGTTCTGACCGATAGAACCCGGAACACGGTGAGACAAGGAGTTACCGTGGGTAGCATCCTGAGTACGGAAGTTCCAGCGCTTAACAGTACCGGCAAAACCTTTACCCTTGGACGTACCAGTCACGTCAACTTTTTTCACGTCAGCGAAAATATCGACATTAATGCTCTGACCTACGGTGAATTCATCGCCTGAAACAGTGCGGAATTCCCACAGACCACGGCCAGCTTCAACACCAGCTTTAGCAAAATGACCTGCTTCAGGCTTAGTTACACGGTTTGCTTTTTTAGCACCGGTAGTTACCTGAACAGCAGTGTAACCTTCGTTTTCCAGGCCTTTGACCTGAGTAACGCGGTTTGCTTCAATTTCGATCACGGTTACTGGGATAGAAACGCCATCTTCAGTGAAGATACGGGTCATGCCCACTTTTTTACCGACTAAACCAATCATTGTTTCAACCTCTCAATCGCTCAATGACCTGATTAACCCAGGCTGATCTGCACGTCAACACCGGCAGCCAGATCCAGACGCATCAGAGCATCAACCGTTTTTTCGGTTGGCTCAACGATGTCAACCAGACGCTTGTGAGTGCGAATTTCATACTGATCGCGCGCGTCTTTGTTAACGTGCGGGGAGATCAGAACGGTAAAGCGCTCTTTGCGGGTTGGCAGCGGGATTGGACCACGAACCTGCGCACCAGTGCGCTTGGCAGTCTCAACGATTTCCGCAGTTGATTGATCGATCAGACGATGATCAAACGCTTTAAGACGGATACGGATTCTTTGGTTCTGCATGAGACCAGAGCTCCAATTATTTATAAACGAAAAGAATTACTACCCACATCCATTACGATTGATGGAGGAGTGTAATCGTCGGTACGTAACTCCCCAATCGGGAGTATTGTCTGGCCAGATGCGTTAACATCCGCCGTGCGATTCCAGTTGAATCGCGCCTGACATAAATGACAGGCCCGCGCATTATACGTAAATCTGCTCAGGAAGCAACCCATATTCACCATTCGGCGCTAAAACGCGGATAACTGGGATCGACCGCAAAGCTGCTGCTGTAATCATGGCGGTTATCATCTGCCGCTGTGTGCGGTATTCGCGTTACGCCATCTCGCCGCTATCACCGCGTGACAAGCCCTTTTCTGCTGTTTTATGCTGCCCGGCAGTGTACCGGGAGGCATTTATGGATAAGTGGCTGGTGATCCCCGCGCTGCTGGGTGGCGCCCTGCTGGGCAGTTTTCTCTGTCTGGTGATTGAACGTTTTCCTGCCGGCGTCAATGGCCGTTGCTGGCTACAGCGTATCTGCCGGCCCCCTTCCCGCTGCGGCTCCTGTGGCCATCGGCTCCGGCTGGCGGACCTGCTGCCGCTACTCAGCT
Organism: Pantoea sp. B65; assembly: GCF_047308185.1. Classification (NCBI taxonomy): domain Bacteria; kingdom Pseudomonadati; phylum Pseudomonadota; class Gammaproteobacteria; order Enterobacterales; family Erwiniaceae; genus Pantoea; species Pantoea sp. B65. The sequence goes on along the minus strand of NZ_JAHXPU010000015.1, from coordinate 500,316 downwards.
GGCTGTGGCTGCGTGGCCGCTGCCGCTATTGTCAGCAGCTGATTACCCGCTACCCCTGCTATATCGAGCTGACCAGCGCACTGTTGCTGGCGGTACTGGTGTGGCATTGCTATCAGCGCCCTGCCCTGCTGGCATGGCTTACGCTCTTCAGTGCGGTGGCGCTGGTACTCAGTGAAATCGATCGGCGGCATCTGCTATTACCTGACGCCCTGACGCTACCGCTGGTGTGGTGCGGCCTGCTATTTAATCTGCACCTCTCTCTGCACCAGCTGCAACAGGCGGTTCTGGGGGCGATGTTTGGCTATCTCACGCTGGCTTCGCTCTGGTGGCTCTACTATTTACGCCGGCAGCGCGAGGGGATCGGATGGGGGGATATCAAATATTTCGCCGCGATTGGCGCCTGGACTGGCCTGTCTGCTTTGCCGCTGGTGGCAACGCTGGCAGCAGTGCTGGGGATTGCCAGCTGGCTGGCGGGGCAGGCACGGCGAGAAAAAACCATCCAGCAACCGTTCGGGCCATGCCTGTCGATTGCCGGATGGTGGGTTCTTCTGCTGCAACATGGGGAGACTGACTGGTTTAACTGGCTTCTTTGATCTGTGACTGCAAATAGTTCTGAACACCTATTTTCCCGATAAGATCGAGTTCTGTCTCGAGAAAATCGATGTGATGCTCTTCATCCGCAAGGATTTCGATCATCATATCGCGACTGACATAATCATAAACCTTATCTGCGTAAGCAATTGCCTCGCGCAGATCCTTAGCCCCTTCCAGCTCGAGCGCCAGATCGGATTTCAGTATCTCTTCCACATCCTCACCAATGCGTAACCGGCCAAGATCCTGCAGGTTGGGAATGCCTTCGAGAAACAGGATGCGTTCAATATATTTGTCCGCATGCTTCATTTCATCAATTGACTCGTGGTACTCAACGTCATTCAGGCGCATCAGTCCCCAATTTTTGAACATCCGCGCATGCAGGAAATACTGGTTGATGGCTACCAGTTCATTTCCTAATAATTTGTTGAGATGATTTATGATTTTACTATCGCCCTTCATTTTGCTTCCTCCGCTTCCAGTTAATATCAGCGTAGATGCGGATTGAAGGATGTCAAAATTCCACGACTAAATTCAGGGTTATTATCAGGCGATCTCTTTGTACTGCGGGGAGTGCTGTAGCTCTTCATCCATAATTTCGCGCGCGGCGCGAATGCATTTACCGCACTGCTTACCGACCGGGACTAACTGGCGAAGATGCTGAATAGATTTGGGCTGATAACGACGAACCGCTTCACGGATGGTTTTATCACTGACGGCATTACACAAACAGACGTACATTTAAGCACTCCAGTACAATTTCTGATCAATAGTGTAAATGCGAATCGTTTTTATTTCAATGGTTAGTACAGCAATTCGTTGCGGTCAATCAGCCGTCTGACAGGCAAAAAAAAAGAGCACCGAAGTGCTCTTTCTTATTGCTGTGGCAGGTTACCCAACCACGTTAAAGCATCAGCAATTAAGCGATAACTTTAGCAACAACGCCGGCGCCTACAGTACGGCCGCCTTCACGGATTGCGAAACGCAGACCGTCATCCATCGCGATTGGGTGGATCAGGGTAACAACCATTTTGATGTTGTCACCAGGCATTACCATCTCAACGCCTTCTGGCAGTTCGATGGTACCGGTCACGTCAGTAGTACGGAAGTAGAACTGTGGACGGTAGCCTTTGAAGAACGGAGTATGACGGCCGCCTTCGTCTTTAGACAGGATATAAACTTCAGACTCGAACTGAGTGTGAGGTTTGATAGAACCTGGTTTAGCCAGAACCTGACCACGTTCGATATCTTCACGTTTGATACCACGCAGCAGAACACCAACGTTCTCACCAGCACGGCCTTCGTCCAGCAGTTTGCGGAACATTTCAACGCCGGTACAGGTTGATTTCGCGGTAGGTTTGATACCAACGATTTCAACTTCTTCACCAACTTTAACGATACCGCGCTCTACACGACCGGTAACAACTGTACCACGACCGGAGATGGAGAATACGTCTTCGATAGGCAGCAGGAAAGGCTTATCAATCGCACGTTCTGGTTCAGGGATGTAAGAATCCAGGAAGCCAGCCAGTTCGATGATTTTAGCTTCCCACTCTGCTTCGCCTTCCAGCGCTTTCAGAGCAGAACCGTGAACGATTGGCGTGTCGTCGCCTGGGAAGTCGTACTGTGACAGCAGGTCACGTACTTCCATCTCAACCAGTTCCAGCAGCTCTTCGTCATCAACCATGTCGCATTTGTTCAGGAACACGATGATGTAAGGAACGCCAACCTGGCGACCCAGCAGGATGTGCTCACGGGTCTGAGGCATTGGGCCGTCAGTCGCAGCAACAACCAGGATAGCGCCGTCCATCTGTGCAGCACCAGTGATCATGTTTTTGACGTAGTCGGCGTGTCCCGGGCAGTCAACGTGCGCGTAGTGGCGAGACGGGGTGTCATATTCAACGTGAGAAGTGTTGATGGTGATACCACGAGCCTTTTCTTCCGGCGCGTTATCGATCTGGTCGAATGCACGAGCAGAACCGCCGTAGGTTTTAGCCAGTACGGTGGTGATAGCTGCAGTCAGGGTAGTTTTACCGTGGTCAACGTGGCCGATAGTACCAACGTTAACGTGCGGTTTTTTACGTTCAAATTTTTCTTTAGCCACGGCGATATTCCTTACTTGCTGTGCTCTCCCCTGTGGAAAGGAGAGCACGGGATCAATTGTTTAAACCCGAAACTTATTTACCACGGGCTTCGATAACGGCCTGAGCGACGTTATTCGGCGCATCATCATACTTCAGGAATTCCATGGAGTAAGATGCACGGCCTTTGGTGATAGAACGCAGCTGCGTTGCGTATCCAAACATTTCAGACAACGGAACTTCAGCATGGATCACAACGCCAGTGACGTTGGTTTCCTGACCGCGCAGCGTACCACGACGACGGCTAAGGTCACCGATAACATCACCAGTGTTCTCTTCTGGCGATTCAACTTCAACCTTCATGATTGGCTCAAGAAGCACAGGTTTTGCTTTCTTAAAGCCATCTTTGAAGGCGATAGATGCTGCCAGTTTAAACGCCAGCTCAGAGGAGTCAACGTCATGGTAAGAACCGAAGTGCAGACGCACGCCGAGGTCAACTACCGGATAACCCGCCAGAGGACCAGACTTCAGCTGTTCCTGAATACCTTTATCAACCGCAGGGATGTATTCGCCAGGAATAACACCACCTTTAATGTCGTTGATAAATTCGTAACCTTTCGGGTTTGAACCCGGCTCAAGTGGGTACATGTCGATAATGACATGACCATACTGACCGCGACCACCAGACTGCTTGGCGTGTTTACCTTCGATATCGGTAACTTTCGCACGAATCGCTTCACGGTAAGCAACCTGAGGTTTACCTACGTTCGCTTCAACGTTGAATTCACGCTTCATACGGTCAACGATGATGTCGAGATGCAGCTCACCCATACCAGCGATAATAGTCTGGTTAGATTCTTCGTCAGTCCATACGCGGAAAGACGGGTCTTCTTTCGCCAGACGACCCAGAGCCAGACCCATTTTTTCCTGGTCAGCTTTGGTTTTTGGTTCTACTGCGATGGAGATTACCGGTTCAGGGAATTCCATACGCTCCAGAATGATCACGTGGTCTGGATCACACAGGGTATCACCAGTGGTCACGTCTTTCAGACCGATTGCCGCTGCGATATCGCCTGCACGAACTTCTTTAATCTCTTCACGTTTGTTGGCGTGCATCTGAACGATACGACCAAAACGCTCACGTGCTGCTTTCACGGAGTTCACTACGGTATCACCGGAGTTAACCACGCCTGAGTACACGCGGAAGAACGTCAGGTTACCCACGAATGGGTCGGTAGCAATTTTGAACGCCAGTGCAGAGAAGGGTTCTTCATCAGAAGCGTGACGAACTGCCGGGGTATCTTTACCATCGTCCAGCATACCATTGATCGCCGGAACGTCAGTTGGTGCTGGCAGGTATTCAACAACCGCATCCAGCATCGCCTGAACGCCTTTGTTCTTAAATGCAGAACCACAGGTGACCAGAATGATTTCGTTGTTCAGCACGCGCTGACGCAGTGCGCCTTTGATCTCTTCTTCAGTCAGTTCTTCGCCGCCGAGGTATTTCTCCATCAGCTCTTCAGAAGCTTCCGCTGCAGATTCGATCAGGTTCTGATGCCATTCTTCAGCCAGATCGGCCAAATCAGCTGGGATCTCTTCGTAAACGAAGGTCACGCCGGCATCATCATCGTTCCAGTTGATCGCTTTCATTTTCACCAGGTCAACAATACCGGTGAATTTTTCCTCTGCGCCAATTGCCAGCTGCAATGGAACAGGGTTAGCGCCCAGACGAGATTTAATCTGACCAACAACTTTCAGGAAGTTCGCACCCATACGGTCCATTTTATTAACGAACGCGATACGTGGAACTTTATATTTGTTTGCCTGACGCCATACGGTTTCAGACTGTGGCTGAACGCCACCAACTGCACAGTAAACCATTACTGCGCCGTCGAGAACACGCATGGAACGTTCTACTTCGATGGTGAAGTCAACGTGTCCAGGGGTGTCGATAATGTTGATGCGGTGTGGCTCAAACTGCTTCGCCATACCAGACCAGAATGCTGTGGTCGCTGCGGAGGTGATGGTAATACCACGCTCCTGCTCCTGCGCCATCCAGTCCATGGTGGCCGCGCCATCATGCACTTCACCGATTTTGTGGTTTACACCGGTGTAGAACAGAATACGTTCGGTAGTTGTGGTCTTACCGGCGTCGATATGTGCACTGATACCAATGTTACGATAGCGTGCAATAGGTGTTATACGAGCCATTTGATTCCTCTGATTCTCAGACGTTCATGGTTAGTTAACCCAAGCGGGTTGGCCAGTTCAGGCGCCCGCCTGGTTAGCTTAACTACTACCTGGCGATTACCAGCGGTAGTGCGCGAACGCCTTGTTAGCTTCAGCCATACGGTGAACGTCTTCACGTTTCTTCACTGCAGTACCTTTGTTCTCTGCAGCATCAGAAAGTTCGTTCGCCAGGCGTAAAGCCATAGATTTATCACCGCGTTTACGAGCAGCTTCAACGATCCAACGCATTGCCAGAGCATTACGACGAACCGGACGGACTTCAACTGGTACCTGATAAGTAGAACCACCAACGCGGCGAGACTTAACTTCTACAGTCGGGCGCACGTTGTCGAGAGCGACTTCGAAAGCTTCCAGTTCGTTTTTACCAGAACGCTGAGCCAGGGTCTCCAGCGCGGTATAGACGATTGCTTCTGCAGTAGATTTTTTACCATCTACCATCAGGATATTTACAAATTTAGCCAGCAGCTCTGATCCGAACTTAGGATCCGGCAGAATTTTACGCTGACCAATAACGCGACGACGTGGCATGGAAATACTCCGTTGTTAATTCAGGATTGTCCAAAACTCTACGAGTTTATTTTGACATTTAGTTTAAAACGTTTGGCCTTACTTAACGGAGAACCATTAAGCCTTTGGCTTCTTCACGCCATACTTGGAGCGAGCCTGCTTACGGTCTTTAACACCTGAGCAGTCAAGCGCGCCACGAACGGTGTGGTAACGCACACCTGGCAAGTCTTTAACACGACCGCCACGGATCAGGATCACGGAGTGTTCCTGCAGGTTATGACCTTCACCACCGATGTAGGAGGTAACTTCAAAACCATTGGTTAAGCGAACACGACATACTTTACGCAGTGCGGAGTTCGGTTTTTTAGGAGTAGTAGTATATACGCGAGTACATACACCACGTTTTTGCGGGCAGGCTTCCAGCGCAGGCACGTTGCTCTTTGCAACTTTGCGTACGCGTGGTTTGCGAACCAGCTGGTTAACTGTTGCCATTAAATAGCTCCTGGGGTTTGCTTTTGCTTCGTAAACACGTAATAAATCGCCTCGTAGTATCACGAGGACGCAGAATTTTAGGGCTGAGCTTAAAAGGTGTCAAGAAATAACCAGGATTACCGTACTTACCAGGTTATTTGCTGTGGGTGTTTCACCGCCAGCGCAACGAAATCATTATAGCTTACTGGCGTCACTTTGGCGGAGATTTGCGCAAAAAGGCCGCGTGCGTCAACGTCCTCGCGCAAAACGTAGAGTGTAACGGGCGCCGCTAATAGCGCGGTCAACGGCTGGCTTCCTTCCAGCGCGGCCAAAACCCCATCCTGCAGCAATAACAGCTCATCGCCGGTTTTCAGCATGCGCAGCATCAGCGCGAAGTCGCACTGAAAGGGAGAATTCATCAGCGTATGCAGCATCGCTGTTCCTTAAAAGGTCAAAACGTCACGATCCGATCAAATTGCCCAAGGCGCTCACGCAGTGCGGCGCTGCTTAATACTTCAGCTGGCAGCACGCGCGGGTCCTTAGCGGATAAGCCACGCTCGGCAAGCGAATCGGCGCAAAGATAGCACTGCCCGACATCATACAACGACAATATACCGAAGGTGGCGATATAGTTGCGGGCGAGGATCTTTTCCGGCTGCTGACCCGCAGTTAACTGCAGTACGCCATCGCCGATAAAAAACAGCGCAATATTGTCGCTCAGCGCCGAGGTCGCCAGCACCGCATCCAGCCCCTCGCGTCCGGCGCTGGTGCCATGCGGCGCATGGGAAAAGATAAAGGCGATCGAATTCATCAGAATTGCACCAGCCGTTCACAACTTAACGCCGCTTCCGCCAGCGAACCTAATCCGGTCAGTTGAAAGCCCGGCTGCAGATTGGCGCCGGGCAATGCCAGACTTTGCGCCTGCTGCTGGTCAGTCACCCCACGCCGCAACGCCGCCGCCACACAAATATGCAGCGCCGTACCCTGCTCCGCCTGTAACTGCTGCCAGCCGCGCACCAGATCAAACTCATCACTGGCCGGCGCCGTCAGCTGATTCGCATTCAGCACGCCTTCACGATAGAAGAAGACGCTGCTCAGCGTATGTCCCGCAGCAAGTATGGCTCTGGCAAACAGCCATGCGCTGCTGGCTTGCTGGGTGCCGTAAGCCGGACCGGTGACCAGTAAAGTAAACTGCATTAGCGGTCATGCCCCTGAAAATCGCCGCTTTTGAACTGGCGAATGTAGAGGTAAACCGTGTGCTTAGAGATATTCAGGCGATCAGCCACCTGATTAATCGCATCTTTAATATCGAAAATACCTTTCTCATACAGATTGAGCACAATCTGACGGTTCTTGGCATTGTTCGATACATTACGATCCGCACTCACCTCTTCAATGGTGAACTCCAGTGTTTGCATCACCAGATCATCAACCGAAGAGGCAAAGTTGACCGATGACGCCACCTCTTTGATTTCCGGCGGCATAAACGTCGACATAATCTGCGAGAAGGGCACATCAAGGTTCATATTAATACACAGCAGCCCGATTACCCGCTCATCGCGATTGCGAATCGCAATGGTCACCGATTTCATCAGCACCCCGCTCTTGGCGCGGGTAAAATAGGCTTTGGAGACATTACTGTCAGCGCCGGTCATATCATGCAGCATACGTAAGGCGAGGTCGGTAATCGGCGAGCCGATTTTGCGTCCGGTATGTTCACCATTGGCAATCCGCACCGCTGAGCATTTTAAATCTTCCAGCGAGTGCAGCACGATTTCACAATGCGAGCCGATCAGCATCGCCAGACCATCAACTACTGCTTCATATGACTGCAGAATATCGTGATCGGTCTGCACGAATGGCCGTCGCTCCAGTAAGTCTGATTCGATCATCTCACTGGGACTGAATGGATTAGACATGGAAGAGACACCCTAATATTGGCTGGAGCCTGTCTCAGCGCGGCCTGGGCAGACTCATCATACAGAATTTTGCGCGATCGATAGTTTAGCAAATCCGGGAAAGCTGTGTCCCGACCTTTGTTGCTAATTGCGGAGAATGATGAAAAGTGATGACGCAGAACAGTAATAACAGAACCGCCGCAGTGATTGCGGCGGCTTTTCCCGCTGATTGCGGGGGATGATAAACCTGCGTCAGGTAATTACTGCGCGGGTTTCTCAGTTGCCGGCGCTTCAGCCGGAGCCTGAGCATCAGCTTTTGGCGCTGGTTTGATATCCAGCAGCTCTACGTCAAATACCAGCGTGGAGTTAGCCGGAATACCCGGCACGCCATTTTTGCCGTAAGCCAGTTGCGGTGGGATCACCAGCTTAATTTTGCCGCCTTTCTTCACGTGCTTCAGACCTTCGGTCCAGCCAGGGATCACGCCATCAAGACGGAAAGAGAGCGGTTCGCCACGGGTGTAGGAGTTATCAAACTCAGTTCCGTCGATCAGCGTACCTTTGTAGTTGACGACTACGGTATCGCTATCTTTTGGCGCATCGCCGGCACCCTCTTTCTCAACCTGATACAACAGGCCAGACTCGGTTTTCTTCACGCCTTTCTCTTTGGCGAATTTCGCCGCGTAAGCGTCGCCTTTACCGGCATTCTCTTTCGCGTCTTTTTCCATTTTCGCCTGAGCGGCGCCCTTCACACGGCCTTCAAAAGACTGCAGGGTTTGCTCAATTTCCTGATCGGTGAGTTTGCTTTTACCGGCAAACGCATCCTGAACACCGGCGATCAGCTGATCTTTATCCAGCGCGATGCCCAGCTTCTCTTGTTCCTTCAGAGAGTTTTCCATATAGCGGCCCAGCGATGCGCCCAGCGCATAAGCCGACTGCTGGTCATCATTTTTGAATGCGGCATTCTTAGGAGCCTGAGGCGCGGCCTGTTGAGCAGGTGCAGTTTCTGCAGCCATTGCCAGCGGTGCATTCAGCGCTACGGCCATGGTGGTGGCTAACAATGTAACTTTAAACAGTGATTTCATCCATTTCTCCAAAACCGAAGCCTCTCACCTCGGGAATAATTTTTAACCTTGCGGTCAGTACTATAACTGTGTGCGAAGAAACTACCTACTCCCGCAACAAAATTACTAAGTTAACCTACGACTACTGCAAGCGCGTTAAGTTTCAAACAGTACGTATAGCCAACATAACTCTTTTTCAATCGTTCTGGCGAAATTAGCCGCTTTTACCTGGTGAATACTATGCTTTTACCGGTAGAATCAGAGAATTCGCCGCAATGTGGTTCGCATGCGGTAACAAGAGGAAATAGTATGCAACAATCATTGTTTGAACAGCGACTGGAAATACTGGAAAGCAAGCTGGCTTTTCAGGAGCACACCATTGATGAGCTGAATCAGACGGTGGTGCAGCATGAATTAGAAATGGCGAAAATGCGTGAACAGTTACGTCTGATGCTGGATAAGCTAAAAGCCGCAGCGCCATCAATGATTGCCTCGCAATCGGAAGAGACACCGCCTCCGCACTACTGATTTTCAGCATGGCTGCGTTGCTGTCGCTTGCACATTCTTCGTATGAAAAATCCATAAAAACAAAAAGGCCGCATTAAGCGGCCTTTTTTAATCAGCATCGAATACTTAGTGGTGACAACCACAACCACCGTTACCACCGCAACCACCTTTACCATGGTCGTGATCATGGTCATGGTCATGGTCGTGATCATGGTCATGATGATGGCCATCTTCGCCGTGAACGTGGCCATGGGCCAGCTCTTCAGCGGTCGCTTCACGAATCGCCATAACTTCAACGTTGAAGTTCAGGTTCTGACCCGCCAGCATATGGTTACCATCAACCACAACATGCTCATCTTCAACTTCGGTGATTTCTACCGGTACCGGACCCTGATCGGTTTCTGCCAGGAAACGCATACCAACCTGCAGCTCATCGACGCCCATAAATACGTCTTTCGGTACACGCTGCACCAGATTGTCATCATACTGACCATAGGCATCATTTGACGCGATATGCACATCAAATTTATCGCCAACCACATGATCTTCCAGTGCCTTTTCCAGACCAGAAATCAGGGAACCATGACCGTGCAGATAGTCCAACGGTGCGCTCACCGGAGACTCATCAACCAATACACCGTCTTCTGTACGTACCTGATAGGCCAGGCTAACCACCAGGTCTTTTGCTACTTTCATGATATCTCCTAACCGTTGAGAACTGAGATCCTGCCTCATTGGTCTATTTTTGCGTGCAATAATACCAACCAGAAAGGTTCTTAATTGCGCCGATTGTAACGGAATTCAACCCCGCTGTACGCTTAAGCTTAAAAAAAGCTGGGGTATTACGCTAGTCAGGATGAAAAATACCGATCACTTGCTCGTTAGTGCGAACCTGATCGCGTACCTGCTTATCCGCTTCGCGCATTTGATGGCCGCACTTCACACACTCAACGACATCAACATTGTTTTCGCGCCACAGCGCGAGTGTATCTTTTTGCTGGCAATGCGGACAAACCGCACCGGCGATAAAGCGTTTACGCATTATGTCTACCCATCAACATTTTTTGGCGTCAGCCAACATTATTCAAAGCCGTCCCAGCCGTCATACTGCCGCTTCTCATGCTGCATCTCCATCTGGAAAATATCCTCCAGCTCGCGCCTTGCTTCTTTCACGCGGGAAATTTGCGCGCTGTCGCCATGGTTCGGCATCAGTTCGCGCAGCATGCGCATATCCAGACGGCGAAAGTGTAACTGCGCGCGATGCGCCTGATGCGGATGCATACCGACAGTCATCAACGCTTTACGCCCTAACTCCAGCGCACTGGAGAAGGTTTCACGGGAGAATTGCGTCACCCCCGCCTGCAACAGTTCATGCGCTTCTACGCGCCCACGCGCCCGGGCAAGAATTTGCAGATGCGGGAAATGTTGCTGACACAGATGCACAATCGTCATCGCATCTTCCGGCGCATTGCAGGTAATCACTATCGATTGCGCACTTTCCGCCCCGGCCGCCCGCAACAGCTCCAGTTCCGTGGCATCCCCATAGTATACTTTATAGCCATATTTGCGCATCAGACTTACGGCGCTGATATCACGTTCCAGCACCGTAATCCGCTTTTTATTCGCCATCAGCAGACGAGCAACCACCTGACCAAAGCGGCCGAAACCCACCACAATCACCTGTGGCTTATCATCTTCAACAAAGGGTTTCTCATCGTGGTCATCCACTTCATTAAAGCGGCGCATCAGGATGCGGTCGATCCCCTGCATCAGTAGCGGCGTAGTCATCATCGACAGGGTGACCGTCACCAACAGCAGTGGCAGCTGGTCGCCGCTAAACAGCCCGGCTGACGAAGCCGCCGAAAACAGCACAAAGGCAAACTCCCCACCCTGGCTTAACACGCCGGAAAACTGCAGACGTTCCGAACTGCGCAGGCCGTAAATACGCGATAACAGATACAGTACGGCAATTTTCACCGCCACCAGCCCGATAACGCCAAGCAGGATCTCAATAATATGGGTATAGAGCACCCCGAGATTCAGCGCCATGCCGACTGAAATAAAGAACAGGCCAAGCAGCAATCCTTTAAACGGCTCAATGGCGATCTCCAGCTCATGGCGGTATTCACTCTCCGCCAGCAGGATCCCGGCGATAAAAGTGCCGAGTGCCATAGAGACGCCAAGCAGATCCATAAACAGCGCCGAGCCCAGTACCAGCAGCAACGCGGCGGCGGTAAATACTTCACGTACCCCGGAAGCGGCAATATAACGGAAGATCGGCCGCAGTAAATAGCGACCGCCGATCAGCATGCCGACAAATGCCAGCACCTTCATGGCGACTTTTATCCAGTCGATATGACCACTGTCGCCGCCTGCCAGCAGCGGCACCAGCGCCAGCGCCGGGATCACCGCGATATCCTGAAATAACAGCACCGAAAAGCCGAGCTGCCCGGATTCACTACGGTTCATCCCTTTGTCGCGCATCAGTTGTAACGCCATCGCCGTTGACGACATTGCCAGACCAATACCGCCAATCATCGCCGCCTGCCAGGAAAAATGGGTCAGCCACAACAGACCGCCGAGTACCGCGGCGCTGAAAATCACCTGCGCCGCGCCTACGCCAAAGATCGAGCGGCGCAGTTGCCACAGCTTGGCGGGGTTCAGCTCCAGGCCAATGATAAACATCAGGAACACCACGCCGAGTTCCGAGAAGTGCAGGATCTCATCAACATCGCTGATAAATCCTAATCCCCAGGGGCCAATGGCAATGCCGGCCAGTAAATAGCCCAGTACAGCGCCAATCCCCAGTCGCGCGGCAATCGGCACCGCGACTACGGCGGCAAACAGATAGAGAACGCCGGCAGTCAGAAGGGTTTGTCCTTCCATTTATAAACCTCCGTGCGGCAACGGTGACGCCAGCCAGTCACCATAAGCACGCGCATAATTTTTCATCATATCTGGCGTTTGACGACGCGCCCAATAGATGATCATCGGCGTCATCCAGTGCATACGGCACAGCTGTGCCGTCAGCTCAAAGGGACGCATAATTTCGGACATCGGATAGCGGTTCAGCCCATCCTGATGATAGGCCGCTTCTGGCTCACCGGTGGTAATCACGCTACGCCAGTATTTGCCCTCCAGCACGTTGCCATCAACGCCGCTGGCGAAGCCACGCGATAAAACGCGATCCAGCCACTCTTTTAACAGCGCCGGGCAGCTGTAGGTATACAGCGGATGCTGAAAGACTATCACCTGATGTTCACGCAGCAGTTGTTGTTCGTAATTCACATCAATAAAAAAATCAGGATAGTGTGCATAGAGATCGTGCACGGTGACATTGGCTAACTGCCTGGCCGGCTGCAACAAAACACGATTGGCAATCGAATCTTGTGATTCCGGGTGGGCATAAAGCAGCAAAACTTTAACTGGCTGCGACATCTATTCCCCTCCAGTCGTCGTCATGGTGCGCGTTTTCCGCTACCATGCACGTCGCAACGGAATTGGTCATTCCGAAATTATGATTATACCCGTGATACTTCGGGCTGCAGGTACGCTGGCTTCAGCCGCTCTCATAGTTATCTGCAACCCGCGGCATTTAGGGTTTAGATGCAATAATTTAACATATTCTGACGATACGGCGCTTATGATTGTATTCTCCTCGTTACAAATTCGCCGCGGCATCCGCGTGCTGCTGGACAATGCTACTGCCACCATCAATCCGGGCCAAAAAGTCGGGCTGGTGGGTAAAAACGGCTGCGGAAAATCTACCCTGCTGTCGCTGCTGAAGAACGAGATTAGCGCCGATGCAGGTAACGCCAGCTTTCCAACTAACTGGGCGCTGGCCTGGGTAAACCAGGAAACACCGGCACTGAACGTGCCGGCAATTGAGTATGTTATCGATGGCGATCGTGAATATCGTCAGCTGGAATCTGAATTACAACAGGCTAACGACATCAATGATGGCCATGCTATCGCTACCCTGCATGGCAAACTTGATGCGATTCAGGCCTGGACTATTCAGTCGCGCGCTTCCAGCCTGCTGCATGGTTTAGGCTTCAGTCAGGAGCAGCTACAGCGCCCGGTCAGCGACTTTTCCGGTGGCTGGCGGATGCGTCTGAACCTGGCGCAAGCCCTACTGTGTCGTTCCGACCTGCTGCTGCTCGATGAACCAACCAACCACCTCGATCTCGACGCGGTGATCTGGCTGGAGCGCTGGCTGAAAAGCTATCCCGGCACACTGATTCTGATTTCGCACGACCGTGATTTCCTCGACCCGGTGGTGGATAAAATTCTGCATATCGAACAGCAAACTCTGTTTGAATACACCGGCAACTACAGTTCGTTTGAACGTCAGCGCGCCACCAAGCTGGCGCAACAGCAGTCACTGTTTGAGCATCAGCAAGAAAAAGTGGCGCACTTGCAGAGCTATATCGACCGTTTCCGCGCCCAGGCCACTAAAGCCAAACAGGCGCAGAGCCGTATCAAGATGCTCGAACGCATGGAGCTAATCGCCCCGGCCCACGTCGATAACCCCTTTACTTTCAGCTTCCGCGCCCCGGAGAGCCTGCCTAATCCGCTGTTAAAGATGGAAAAGGTGAGCGCCGGTTATGGCGAACGGGTCATCCTGAACTCCATCAAGCTCAATCTGGTGCCCGGTTCGCGCATCGGTTTACTGGGGCGCAACGGCGCGGGTAAATCGACGCTAATCAAAATGCTGGCCGGTGAACTGGCGCCACTGCAGGGTGATATCGGGCTGGCTAAAGGTATTAAGCTTGGTTACTTCGCTCAGCATCAACTGGAATTCTTACGCGCAGATGAATCTCCGTTACAGCATCTGGCGCGTCTGGCGCCGAAAGTGCTGGAACAACAGCTGCGTGACTATCTCGGTGGCTTTGGCTTTCAGGGCGATCAGGTGACGGAAATCACCGAACGCTTCTCCGGCGGCGAAAAAGCGCGGCTGGTACTGGCGCTGATTGTCTGGCAGCGCCCTAACCTGCTGCTGCTTGATGAACCAACCAACCATCTCGATCTCGATATGCGTCAGGCGCTGACCGAAGCGCTGATCGACTTCGAAGGCGCGCTGGTAGTCGTCTCGCACGATCGTCATTTACTGCGTTCGACGACTGACGATCTGTATCTGGTGCATGACGGTAAGGTGGAAACCTTCGAAGGCGACCTGGAAGATTATCAGCAGTGGCTGAGCGACCTGCAAAAACAGCAGGCGCAGCAGGATGCGGCGCCGAAACTGGATAACACCAATAGCGCCCAGGCGCGTAAAGATCAGAAGCGGCGCGAAGCGGAATTGCGTAGCCAAACGCAGCCGCTGCGCAAGCAGATTACTCAACTGGAAAAGCAGATGGAGAAGCTGAACGCCCGGCTGGCTGCCGCCGAACAGCAACTGGCTGACGCCGCCATTTACGAACAAAGCCGCAAAGCGGATTTAACCGCCGCGCTGCAAAGTCAGGCAGAGAGCAAATCAGCGCTGGAAGAGTGTGAAATGGCGTGGCTGGATGCCCAGCAACAGCTGGAAAATATGCTGGCATCATAGTCGTAGGGGCGCGATTTATTCCGCCCACCGTCTTATGCAGTATGGGAGCCATCACTGGCTCCCATACTGATGATTTTCACTCGCCCTTCGGTACGAAATGCCGCAGCTACGCAGTCGCAGCCCGGTACGGACATTTTAATAAGGTTTATCGCCGACAATCGTCGCCCGATGCATAACCCGCCTTTGCGGCAAATAATCCGCGTTGGCGTAATGCTGTGTCACCCGATTATCCCAAATCGCCACATCATCCTTTTGCCAGCGCCAGCGCACCTGAAACTCCGGTTTGGTAATATGCGCGAACAGAAAATTTAGCAACGCATTGCTCTCTTTCCGGGTTAAATCAACGATACGGGTGGTGAACCCCTCATTGACAAACAGGGCCTTTCTGCCACTTACCGGATGGGTACGCACCAGCGGATGCAGTACCGGCGGGTTGCTGGCCACCGCTTTTTTCCAGCGCGCATGCTCCTCTTCGCTACCCTGATATTTATACTCCGGGAACGCTTTGGTGAAGTCATGTTCCGCCTGCAAACCCGTCAGCAGCGTCTTCAGCGGAGCGGAAAGGGCCTCATACGCCGCAATACCGCTGGCCCAGAGAGTATCCCCGCCGGTTTCTGGCAGCTGTTTCGCCGCCAGAATCGCGCCGGCTGGCGGCGTGGCGATAAAAGTGACGTCAGTATGCCAGTTATCGTTATCTGGCGGATTATCGTTATGGGTATCCAGTACGATAATCTCCTCCACACCTGCTGCCTGAGGATAGACCGGATGAATATGCAGGTCGCCAAAACGCATCGCCAGCGCCCGCTGTTGTTGCGGTGTTAACGGCTGATCGCGGAAAAACAGCACCTGGTGACGGATCAGTGCATGATAAAGCTGCTCGAACTGACCGTCACCCAGCGGACGGCTCAGATGCAGATTACTGACCAGCGCCCCGATATAAGGGCCCAGTGCGGTGATAGTCAGACGTTCGTTCATTGCGTAACTCCATGCCAGGGCGTCAGGCGGCGCTGTAGCGCACGCAGACCCAATTCTAAAGTAAAGGCGATCACGGCAATCACCGCGATACCTGCCAGCACCACATCAGTGGCGAGAAATTCGCCGGCGGATTGCACCATAAAACCCAGCCCGCGCGTGGCCGCAATCAGTTCCGCCGCCACCAGCGTCGACCAGCCGACGCCCAGCCCGATACGTAACCCGGTAAGAATTTCCGGCAGCGCCCCCGGCAATACCACATACCACAACACCTGCCAGCGGCTGGCCCCCAGCGAACGCGCCGCGCGCAGTCGCACCTGTTGAGCGCTTTTGACCCCGGCCAGCGCCGACAGCGCTACCGGAGCAAAGATCGCCAGATAAATCAGTAAAATTTTCGAGGTTTCGCCAATCCCAAACCAGATCACCATCAGCGGCAGATAGGCCAGCGGCGGCACCGGACGATAGAGTTCAATTAGCGGGTCGAGAATGCCGCGCACCGTGGCATTGAGCCCCATGGCAATCCCAATCGGAATACCGAACAGCGCAGCGGCAAACAGTGCAATCAGAATACGCGTCAGACTGGCGCCAAGATGCTGCCACAGCGTGGCATCCATAAAGCCCTGCGCGCTGGCCACCACCAATAATTGATGCAGCACCTGCTGCGGCGCCGGCAGGAACAGCGGGCTAATCAGCTTCAGGGCGGTAACGCCCCACCAGATGGCTAACAGCACCAGTAAGGTGGCGATACTGAGGGTCAGCTGACGCGACAAAGGCCAGCGCCAGCGCGACGCGCGTGCCGCAGGCTGATCATTAATCAATGCGCTCATATAAACACCTCGCGCTGCCGGAACACCCGGCTCAACACATATTCCCGCCGCTCGATAAAACGCGGGTCGGATTTAATCGCCCGGCAGGATTCGCCAGCAGCGTAGCGACGACCAAAATCCAGCGACAGCCGTTCGATAATGCGCCCCGGCCCTGGCGACAACAGCACCAGTTCGCTGGCCAGAAACACCGCCTCTTCAATATCATGAGTGATCAGCAGTACCTGTTTGCCGCTATCGCGCCACAGCGTCAGCAGTAACTCCTGCATCTGTTCGCGGGTAAAAGCATCAAGGGCGCCAAAAGGTTCATCGAGCAATAGCAACTGCGGATCGGCAGCCAGCGCGCGGGCAATGCCGACCCGTTGCCGCATACCGCCGGAAAGCTGCCAGATAAAGCGCTTTTCCGCCCCCTCCAGCCCGACTTTCTTTAGCATCCGTTGCGCAATGGCGCGTCGCTCGACTTTACCTGTACCCGCCAGTTGCAGAGCAAAAGCCACGTTATCCAGCACGTTGCGCCATGGCAGTAATCCTTCGTGCTGGAATACCACGCCCCGTTCAGCGCCGGGACCGCTGATGGCTTTGCCATCCAGTATGATGCTGCCGGACTCTGCCGGTAAAAAACCGGCGATCAGATTCAGCAACGTGGTTTTGCCACAGCCTGATGGCCCCAGCACCACCAGCAGCTCGCCGGAATCAATCGACAGATTGATATCCTGTAGCGCCAGCAGGCCGTCGTAGCGGGCATGCAAATGAGAGACGGATAGCACGAGCGCGCCTTACTGTTCAGCCAGAGGTTTAACAAAACGATCGGTGACGTAATCACGATAATCACTGGCGACCTGCGGCACCTTACCCTGCTGTTTCAGAAACTGCGCGGTGTCGAGAATCGCTTTATCGACCGGTTGCGCCAGCTGGGTAACCTGCTGGGCAGCGGTCAGATAGGTATTGCCTTTCACTAAATCCGGCACTTGCTCATTAGGTACCCCGCTCAGGCGCGACAACTTGCTGAGGTTATCCTGCTGCTGCAGCCACTGTTCCGGGTTATCCAGATAGGCCTTCTGCGCCGCCAGCGCACTACGGGCAAAAGCGGCCACCACTTCCGGGTGTTGTTGGGCAAAGTCTTTGCGCACCACCCAGACATCCAGCGTCGGCGCGCCCCACTGTCCCACCTGCGCCGAGTCGGTCAGCACATGGCCCTGTTTCTCCAGTTCATTCACCGCTGGCGCCCAGACATAGGCGCCGTCGATGTCGCCACGCTGCCAGGCGGCGGCAATCGCTGGCGGTTGCAGGTTGATGATCTGCAGCTGATCCGGTTTGATCCCCCAGTGCTTCAGGGCCGCCAGCAGGCTGTAGTGGGTGGTGGAGATAAAGGGCACCGCAATGCGCTTGCCGATCAGATCCTGCGGTTTGGTAATGGTTTTTTTCACCACCAGCGCTTCGGAATTACCCAGCTGAGAGGCCAGCAGGAACACCTCAATCGGCACCTGCTGACTGGCGGCAACCGCCAGCGGGCTGGAGCCGATATTGCCAATCTGCACATCGCCGGAGGCCAGCGCACGCACCACGCCGGAACCGCTGTCGAATTTACGCCAGTCAACCTTTGCCCCACTCTCTTTGGCAAAGGTATTGTCGGCCTGCGCGACTTTGGCCGGTTCAGCCGAGGTCTGATAAGCGACTGTGACATCGACGGCCTGCGCATTCAGCGCTGCCAGAGACAATGCTGCCGCAACTAAAGATAAACGCCATTTTCCCGCCATGTTTCACTCCGCTGATTGTGGTTAACTGCTCACTGACAGCCAGTTTTAACCGACAGAGCCAAAGGCTAAAAGTAATTAAAAATTATTTTTAATCACAAAATCACCTAAGAAATAATTCGGCTTTCTACATGCGAAAAGTGAAAAACAACAATGGTGAAAAAACTCGCCAAAGCGCCGGCGTGATCGGACTGCCGCGGGGATAAAAAAACCACCGCGAAACGGTGGCTGATAAAGGACGTGGCGGAGTGCCGGAGGAACCTGGTACGCCTGACTCAGTGCCAGATCAATAGCACGCAGGCGGCAGTGAGCATCCCCATCGAGATATTAAATATCGCCCAGGCGCGACGGCTGCGTAAGATGCGGCCAATCAGCGTGCCGAAACCCAGCCAGATCGCCCCGGAAATAATATTCACCGTCACAATGCCAATACTGATGGCCATTACCGAACTGCGATAGGCATCACCGGCGAGACTAAAGCTGGCCACTGCGCCCAGTGCCATCAGCCAGGCTTTCGGATTGATCAACTGCAGTAAGCCCCCCTGCCAGAATGGCATCGGCGCCAGCGGCACATCCCCGGTTTCCAGCTTTTCGTAACTCGCCGAACCAATTTTCCACGCCAGCCATAACAGGTAGAGGCTACCGGCGATTTTCAGGATAAGATGCAGCGCAGGATAGAGCAGCAACAAGCCGCCGACGCCAAACGCCACCAGCAACAGCATCACCTGCATACCGATCATAATGCCAATCATCAGAGGCAGGGAGCGCAGAAAACCGAAATTGGCGCCGGAAGCGGTGAGTAACATATTATTAGGGCCTGGGGTAATCGCGGCGACCCATAAAAATCCCAACATTGACAAAAAAAGACTCAGTTCCATGAAACGGGTGCTCCTCACCCCCCAAACAATTGCAAACGCATCGAAGCTAACAGTGTGATATGGATCGTACAAGCCCCCTGAAGATAAATATTGATCACCACGGTGATGATGCGTTTGTCCCGCTATCCGGCATGGCCAATCCGCATCTGCAGACGCTGCTACCGCGCCTGATTCGGCGACGGATTACCCTGCAACCCCACTGGCAACGGCTGGAATTGCCCGATGGCGATTTTGTCGATTTAGCCTGGAGTGAAGATCCGGCCGCAGCGCGTGATAAACCACGCGTCGTATTATTCCACGGCCTCGAAGGCAGTTTTCACAGCCCCTATGCCCACGGTTTGTTGCAGGCATGGAAAGCGCGCGGCTGGCTCGGGGTAGTGATGCATTTTCGCGGCTGTAGCGGAGAACCTAACCGCATGCCGCGCATTTACCATTCTGGCGAAACCAGCGACGCCAGCTACTTTCTGCAGTGGCTGCGCGATAACTGGGGCAAAGTGCCGACCGCCGCCGTCGGAGTATCGCTCGGCGGTAATATGCTGGCCTGCCTGATGGCGCAACAGGGCGATGCGTGCCTGCTGGATGCCGGCGTGGTGGTCTCGGCGCCGCTGATGCTGGAACCCTGCAGCGCCAGGCTGGAGCAGGGGCTCTCCCGGCTGTATCAGCGCTATTTACTTAATCTACTGAAACAGAATGCCGAACGTAAATTACTGCGCTGGCCCGGTACATTACCGGTGGATCTGGCACAGCTGCGGGCGTTAAAAAAACTACGGGATTTCGATGACGTGATTACCGCCCGCGCCCACGGTTTTCTCGACGCCAGCGACTATTATCAACGCTGTAGCGCATTGCCACGACTAACCGGCGTGCGCAAACCGCTGCTGATTATTCATGCCAAAGACGACCCGTTTATGACCGGCGAAGTGATCCCCGATCTCACCACGCTACCTGCTAATATTGAGTATCAACTGACGGAAAATGGCGGCCATGTCGGCTTTGTCGCAGGCACCCTGCGCAAACCAACAATGTGGCTGGAACAGCGTATTCCGCACTGGCTCTCTCACTATCTGGATAACTAAGCTGTGATTATTCCCTGGCAAGACCTGACGCCTGAGGCGCTGGACAATCTGATTGAATCCTTTGTATTACGCGAAGGCACCGATTACGGCGAACAGGAGCGCTCGCTGGCAGGCAAAGTGGAAGATGTGCGCCGCCAGCTGAAAAGCGGTGAAGCGGTGCTGGTATGGTCCGAGCTACATGAGACGGTGAATATCATGCCGCGCGGAAGGTTACGCGATGAATAGCGTCGTTAAAAGGCTGACGACAGACCATCCCGGTTAACTGCGGCTGTCCGCTGTGTGAGTTCCGGAATATCAGCTTACCAATACCGTCCCCAGCGGCCGCACCCACCCGTGCCGGCAAATGGGGGTCGTGCTGTTCACCAGCGGTGACGATGGCATATTCATTGCTAACCTCCTGAATGATTTTTTTCAGTCTCGCCAATTATGCGCTGAGATTGAAGCAACAAAATTGTGGCAGAGCGTTGCTTTTTTGGCACCGGCAAGCGGTACAGATGACTTTACGGTACAAATCGTGCTAACAATGCACATCGCCCGCAATCTTCCCAGGGAGCTTATTATGTCAGCCAGGCATCCGATTATTGCCGTTACGGGTTCGAGTGGTGCGGGCACCACCACGACCAGCCTCGCCTTTCGTAAAATTTTCCAGCAGTTAAACCTGCACGCCGCTGAGCTTGAAGGCGATAGCTTTCACCGTTTTACCCGGCCAGAAATGGATATGGCGATTCGTAAAGCGCGTGATTTAGGGCGTCATATCAGCTATTTCGGTCCGGAAGCCAATGATTTCGGCCTGCTGGAACAGACTTTTACCGAGTATGGGCGTAACGGCAGCGGGAAATCACGTAAATACCTGCATACCTATGATGAAGCGGTACCCTGGAATCAGGTGCCGGGCACCTTTACGCCATGGCAGCCGCTGCCGGAACCGACTGATATCCTGTTTTATGAAGGGCTGCACGGCGGTGTGGTCACTCAGCAGAATAATGTCGCCGGGCAGGTTGATCTGCTGGTGGGCGTGGTACCGATTGTCAACCTTGAGTGGATTCAGAAGCTGGTGCGCGATACCAGTGAACGCGGCCATTCACGCGAAGCGGTGATGGACTCGGTCGTGCGCTCAATGGAAGACTATATCAACTACATTACCCCGCAGTTCTCACGCACCCATATAAACTTCCAGCGCGTGCCGACGGTGGATACCTCCAACCCGTTTGCCGCACGTGATATTCCGTCGCTGGATGAAAGCTTTGTGGTGATTCACTTCCGCGGGCTGGAAGATATCGACTTCCCTTATCTGCTGGCGATGTTGCAGGGCTCGTTTATCTCGCATATTAATACTCTGGTGGTACCGGGCGGCAAAATGGGGCTGGCGATGGAACTGATTATGGCGCCGCTGGTAAAACGCCTGATGGAAGGGAAAAAGATCGAATAACGCAGCCGGTGAACTCCTGATTAGCGGGGTTCACTTAATTATTTTAAATTAAATAAACCCCTAATATTTTCAGACGATGGCTTTATTATTTTGTGAAGTCACAGGTATTTTTTGCAATATCCTCTTCCAGCCACCAAAAGCAACCTTTACTATCTATCAACAACGGAATCAATTTATAACAGGATGTTATTTATGGATAACCCAGTTCGGCTTCCCACCCGTCTGTTTGCCACGCAAAAAAAGATGGATGGCTATTATGCAGCCGATATGCGCTATGGCGATCTGTCGCAGCACTGTCTGCAACAGCACTTCGGATTAAGGGATATTTCGACCCGCATTAATCCTTTTACTTATAAAGATCGCGATCATAGTGCGCGCGTTCTATTTGATGAATTTCGCCAGTTATCCGATACATTCTCTTTTATCGGTGAGTATCAACTGATTATCCGTAAAATGATTAATCATATGCAATATTGTTATGGGGAAAAGTTTACCGACCCGTTACTGGATCAGGCACTGGCCGGGCATAGTTCGATGGAGAGTTCTTTAGGAAAGATAAGAGAGGCTTTCACCAGTAATACTGACTGGCAGCAGGGATATTTTCCCCGAACAGGATTTGAGGATTTAACACTCAGGATTAGCGACTCAGCTTTACCAAAATTTAATAACTGGATGGATCGTATTAACGGCCTTACCATCAGCGTACATGATACCAGTGCCACACATATTACTCTGGAATCACTGAAAATTAACGCTAATGACTATAAAGCAACGGTTTATTACCGCATCCAGGATCATTTTGGTCTTGATGACAATGACATTACCCATCTGTTATACCGTCAGTTCCGTATTTTCCGCATCTGGTTTGTTCTGCAACGCTGGGAAGGTTATGGTTTTCGCCCGTTTATCAGTGAAATGAGCGCCAGCAAAATGCTGGAGGGTAGCCGTTTTGATAAAATATAAAGGGTTATCTGCAATATTAATAATTATTAGCATTGTGGTTATCTGGCGCTTACTACAGCCAACAGAAATTATCTCCATCCATGCCAATGAAAGAAGATCGAATTTTAATGCCATTATCAGACGCCCTCCTCTCACTGATAAAGGGATGATGCAATGGTGGCAGAATAACAAGGTAACATTAAAAGAAAAATATCATGTTCCACTGGATGAAAGAGATTATGCCATTAACTTTTGGGTTGCTGATTACCAAACGGATTCGGGGGGTGACCTGCTCTGTTTTGAGGATATGCCAACCAGCGCCAACTGTATTGACAAAGAGAATAATCCATTAACCGTATGGTATCGCCATGATGTGCATCATATGGTGTTTTTTCTTAATAACGGCAAAACAAAATACTATAAAAATACGCAGACAGGCCAGATACGGCAGGTGAATTAACCGTAACGCAGAGAAAAGATAAGGAGCATGGATGAGCAGCGAAATATATCTGAAAATCGATGGTATTCAGGGTGAGTCGCAGGATGCTAATCATAAAGGCTGGATTAATGTCAGTTCATTTTACTGGGGAGCCTTGCAGCCAACCACCAGCCACCAGGGTGGCAGCAGCGGGCGGGTGGAATACGAGGATATGCAGGTGCATACGCTGGTGGATAAAGCCACACCGGCGATTATGCGCTATCTGTCGAACGGCAAGCCGATAAATAAAGTGGAGCTCGCCGCCTGTCACGCTTCGGATGGACAAGCTGAATATCTGCGCATCACGCTGGAAGAAGTACTTATTACCGCCGCCAGTTATCAGGGCGCCAGCCAAATCGGTAAAATTGCCATAAATTACAAATTTCAGGCAGCAAAAGTCAGACAGCAATACTGGGAGACCCAGGCCGGAGGCGGAAAAGGTGCGGAAACCGCCTCGGGCTGGGATCTTAAACAGCATCGTGAAACCTGAGTCGTTAACTGCAGGGTCGCGCCGAGGCCCTGCTTATGCCAACTATGGACGAATCATAAAAACAGGATGTTATTTATGAATAACCAGCAACAAGCGCAATCCCTGCGGCTTCCCACCCGTCTGTTTGCCACGCAAAAAAAGATGGATGACTATTATGCAGCCGATATGCGCTATGGCGATCTGTCGCAGCACTGTCTGCAACAGCACTTCGGATTAAGGGATATTTCGACCCGCATTAATCCTTTTACTTATAAAGATCGCGATCATAGTGCGCGCGTTCTATTTGAGGAATTTCGCCAGTTATCCGATACATTCTCTTTTATCGGTGAGTATCAACCGATTATCCGCAAAATGATTAATCATATGCAATTTTGTAATGGTGAAAAATTTACCGATTATTTATTGAACAAAGCGCTTGCCGAACACCTCTCAATAAACAACTCATTAAATAAAATCAGAGAAACTATCATTTCACATTCACATTGGGATAAAAAATATTATCCCCGAGACAATTTCAATCAATTCGGCGTAGCTATAAATGCATCATATTTACCAAAATTTAACCGCTGGATAGATAATATTAATGGGCTAACTATTAGTGTGCATGACACCTGGGCAACACACATCACTCTTGAGTCACTGGGAATTAATGGTGATCGCTACCATGCAAAATTGCAATACCGCATACAGGATCACTTCGGTCTTGATGACAGTGATATTATTCACCGATTATACCGTCAGTTCCGTATTTTCCGCATCTGGTTTGTTCTGCAACGCTGGGAGGGTTATGGCTTTCGCCCGTTTATCAGTGAGATGAATACAATAAAAACTATTGAGGGCAGCCGTTTTGACAAAATTTAAATGGCTGATTATGACAGTGAGTATCTCAACAGGTATGCTCACTTGGTGGCTGATACTACCGACTAAAATCATTGACGTACATTACAAAAGTGACATCAGGAGCTACTACATTATTGTTAAAAATCTTCCATTCACCGATCGAAGAAAAATTCAATGGTGGGAAAATAATAAGCCACATTTTAAACAGCTATTCCATATCCCTGTTGATGAAAATGGCTATGCCATAAACTTTTGGATTGGGAAGTATAGGTCTGATTCAGGGACAGCCCAGGATAGTGACTTGTTGTGTTTTGACGATATGCAAAGTAAGGACAACTGTATAGCTAAGGATAATCAACCAATGACCATTTGGTTTTCAAAATATACAGATGAAACTATTTATCTCCTGAATAACTGGGATAATAAATATATCAAAGACAATAAAAGTGGCGCTATCCGAAAGCTTCGCTAGCCTGCGGACAGCATCTGAACGCAACAGGACCTGAAGAAGGTCCTGTTCACTTCGCAGGGCCTGGAGAACAGCTTACAGCGCGATAACCTCGTAGCTGTGAGTAATCTCGACGCCTTTGCCCAGCATAATCGCCACCGAGCAGTACTTCTCCGCGGACAGATCAACGGCGCGCGCGACTGCTTTGTCGGATAATGCTTTCCCGCTGACCACAAAATGCAGGTTGATATGGGTAAAAATGCGCGGCGCCTCTTCACGACGGGCAGAAGTCAGTTTCACTTCGCAGTCCGTCACATCGTTACGCCCTTTCTGCAGAATGGAAACCACATCAATTGCGCTGCAGCCCCCCGCCGCCATCAATACCATTTCCATCGGACTTGGCGCTTTATCACCGGAATTGCCGTCCATCAGCACCTGGTGACCGGATGCGGATTCTCCTAAAAATGTTAGCCCTTCTACCCACTTAACTCGCGCCTGCATAACATTATCCCCTAATTCATTCAGTTAACTTCAGAGTACGCTGTAAGCGGAAAAACGGCAACGGCGAGCGATTCACATCATGCTGAAGCGAGACAACAGGAGACACTTGCTGCAAGCTGTGCTACAAACAAAGCTGTAATATTTTCGTCGGCATCGATAAGCACGACGGAAGCGGGACGACATTATGAGCTAAGCTCTGAACAGAAGCCCGGACAACTTTCCTGATGGGAAAACGCTTGAATATTTCAACGCCTGCAGGGAACGAATCCCCCTGTTTTTAGGGCACGATTACAACAGAGGATAAAAGCGAATGGTTCTCGGCAAACCGCAAACAGACCCTACTCTCGAATGGTTCCTGTCACATTGCCATATTCACAAATATCCATCCAAAAGTACGCTGATTCACCAAGGTGAAAAGGCTGAAACGCTCTACTACATCGTAAAAGGCGCTGTAGCTGTGCTGATCAAGGATGAAGAAGGCAAAGAGATGATCCTCTCCTATCTTAACCAGGGAGACTTCATCGGCGAACTTGGCCTGTTTGAAGAGGGTCAGGAACGTAGTGCCTGGGTGCGGGCAAAAACTGCCTGTGAAGTGGCTGAAATTTCTTATAAAAAATTCCGTCAGCTGATTCAGGTTAACCCGGATATTTTGATGCGTCTCTCCTCTCAGATGGCTCGCCGTCTGCAGGTAACCTCAGAGAAAGTCGGCAATTTAGCTTTCCTTGATGTCACTGGCCGCATCGCACAAACCCTGCTTAATCTGGCGAAACAGCCGGATGCGATGACTCACCCGGATGGGATGCAGATTAAAATCACCCGTCAGGAAATCGGCCAGATCGTTGGCTGTTCACGTGAAACCGTCGGTCGTATTCTGAAAATGCTGGAAGATCAGAACCTGATTTCCGCACACGGCAAAACTATTGTCGTGTATGGCACTCGTTAAGCCAGCCTGAAACCACGGCGTGATGCAGTCGCGATCGCGCCGTTTTTTTATGTTGTGATCATCTGATGTGGCGGAGAATTATCTATCACCCGGAAGTAAACTACGCGCTGCGGCAAACGCTGGTGCTGTGCTTACCTGTGGCGGTTGGTCTGCTGCTTGGCGGTTTACAACAGGGTTTACTGTTTTCGTTAGTGCCTGCCTGCTGCAATATTGCTGGTCTTGATACCCCCCATAAACGCTTTTTCAAGCGTCTGATTATCGGTGGCAGCCTGTTTGCCCTCAGCAGCTTTCTGATTCAATGGATGTCGCAACACAGCATCCCGTTGCCGGCGATCCTGTTTGCTATGGCGATGCTGCTTGGCGTCACCGGTGAAATTAGCCCGCTACATGCCCGCCTGCTGCCAGCCTCACTGATTGCCGGGATTTTTACCCTGAGCCTTGCCGGTCATATGCCGATGTGGCAGCCGCCATTACTCTATGTGCTGGGCACCATCTGGTATGGGGTATTTAACTGGTTCTGGTTCTGGCTGTGGAAAGAGCAGCCGCTGCGCGAGTCACTGAGTTTGCTGTATCGCGAGCTGGCAGACTACTGCGATGCCAAGTATAGCCTGCTGACCAAACTGACCGACCCGGAAAAAGCGCTGCCACCGTTGCTGGCGCGTCAGCAGAAAGCTGTCGACCTGATCACTACCTGCTATCAGCAGATGCATATGCTGGCGGCCAACCGTGATAACCACCATAAACGCCTGACGCGCGCCTTTCAGGTGGCGCTGGATCTGCAGGAACATATCTCGGTCAGTCTGCATCAACCCGAAGAGGTGCAGAAACTGGTGGAGCAGAGTCATGCCGAAGCCGTCATCCGCTGGAATGCGCAGGTGATCGCCGCACGCTTGCGCCAGCTGGCCGATGACATCCTTTACCATAAACTGCCCGACCGCTTCAGTATGGAGAAGCAATTGCAGGCGCTGGAGAAAATCGCGCGCCAGCACAGCGATAACCCGGTAGGTAACTTTTGCTATTACCATTTCAGCCGTATTGCACGGGTGCTGCGTACTCAGCGCCCACTCTATCAACGCGACCTGATGGCCGATCGACAACGCCGCCTGCCGCTGATCCCGGCGCTGAAAAGCTATCTGTCATTCAAATCATCGGCGCTGCGCACTGCCGGACGCTTCGCGGTCATGCTGATGTTTGGCAGCTCGATGGCGCTATTTTTTAATATTCCTAAACCGTACTGGATCCTGATGACAATTATGTTTGTCAGCCAGAATGGCTACAGTGCAACGCGCGTGCGTATTCAACACCGTGCCTTAGGCACGCTGGCGGGACTGGTCATCGCCGCGGCAACCTTGCGTTTCAGCGTGGCGGAAGGTTGGGTGTTACTGGCGATGCTGGTGATTACCCTAGTGAGCTATCTGTTTATCCGCAAATTTTACGGCTGGGCCACCGTCGGTTTTACCGTGACTGCCGTCTATTCATTACAGCTGCTGACGCTGAATGGCTCGCAGTTCCTGCTACCACGCTTAATGGATACGGTGATGGGTTGCCTGATCGCCTTTGGCGGTATGGTCTGGCTGTGGCCGCAGTGGCAGAGCGGCTTAATGCGGCGCAACGCCCACGACGCGCTGGGCGCCTATCAGGATGCATTACAAATGCTGCTTGGCAGTCAACACAGCGCGGATAAACTGGCTTATCAGCGTATCCGGGTAAATCAGGCCCATAATGCGCTGTTTAACTCGCTCAATCAGGCAATGCAGGAACCCGGGTTTAATGACCGTTACCTGGCGGATATGAAGCTGTGGGTAACGCACAGTCAGTTTATCGTCGAGCATATTAACGCCATGACTATTCTGGCGCGTGAACATACCATGCTGACGCCAACGCTGGCTGAACGCTGGCTGCAATCCTGCGAGATTGCACTGCAACGCTGTCAGCAGCGACTGGAGTATGACGGTCCGGGGTCGGATAGCAATATTCTGGAAGAGCAGGAGGGACTGCAGCAGGGGCCGGAGACCATTATGGAGCGCCACGTAAAGCGCATTCTCGGCCATCTGAGCGTAATGCATACCATCTCATCGCTGGCGTGGAGCCAGCGACCACAGCACGGACAGTGGCTGGTGAGGAAATTGCGCAAACCGTCATAATATCAGGGTGACAGTTATGCCACCCGGTTAATGCCGCTGGGAAGTTATTTACCCAGCACCTTTTCAACTGCCAGGGCAAAACGCGCCATACCTTCAGTGATATCGGTCGGTTCGATAACCAGTGACGGCGCCAGACGAATCACGTTAGTCCCGGCATTCAGGATCATCACCCCTTCGGCCGCCGCCGCATTCAGGATATCGCGAGCCTTCCCGGCGTGCTGCGGTTTCAGCTCAGCACCAATCAGCAAACCTTTACCACGGATATCGCTGAATACATCCAGCTTCGCATCAATTGCTTTCAGTGCGGCAACAAACTGCTGACGACGGCTTTCGACGCCAGTCAGTACTTCCTCGGTATTGATAATATCCAGTGCGGTTTCGGCAATCGCACAGGCTAACGGGTTGCCGCCATAGGTGGTGCCATGAACGCCAGGCGCCATGGTTGAAGCAATCTCGTCGGTAGTCAGCATGGCGCTGATCGGGAAGCCGCCACCCAGCGCTTTCGCGGTAGTGAGAATATCCGGCGCCACCCCGTAGTGCTCATAAGCGAACAGCTTGCCGCTGCGTCCCATACCGCTCTGCACTTCATCAAATACCAGCAGCGCTTTATACTCATCACAGAGTGCGCGCAGCCCCTGAATAAATTCAGCGGTAGCCGGCATCACGCCGCCTTCCCCCTGAATCGGCTCCACCACAATGGCGCAGGTATGATCGTCGATCACCGCTTTTACCGCCGCCAGATCGTTAAAAGGCACATGCACGATATCAGCCGGTTTCGGGCCAAATCCGTCGGAATATTTTGGCTGACCACCGACAGAAACGGTGAACAGCGTACGGCCATGGAAAGCATTATGGAAAGCGATAATCTTGCTTTTGTACGGGCTGTGACGGGAGGAAGCATAATAACGCGCCAGTTTAAATGCGGCTTCGTTAGCTTCCGCACCAGAGTTAGCGAAGAATACACGCTCAGCAAAAGTAGCGGCAATCAGCTTGCTGGCAAGGCGCAGTGCCGGCTCGTTAGTAAAGACGTTACTGGTGTGCCACAGGGTTTCGCCCTGGGTTTTCAGCGTTTCAACCAGCGCCGGATGGCAGTGACCCAAAGCGGTTACCGCGATCCCACCGGAAAAGTCGATATACTCTTTACCCTGCTGATCCCACACGCGGCTGCCTTTACCTTTCACCGGCACAAACTGCGCTGGTGCATAAATAGGCAAAATAACCTTATCAAATGTTGCGCGTGTTACCGCCATTTTTTCCGCTGACATTCACTACCTCGTCTGATTCTACGTTATGGATACGTGAAATAATAATCACAAAATATGCATAAAAAATCACGCAAAGGCAAATATAAACTTACTGTTTAAGGAAATTAGCCAGTAGCTGATGCCCTTGCTCACTGAGAATACTTTCCGGGTGAAACTGCACCCCTTCCAGCGGCAACGTCTTATGACGAAACCCCATAATCTCGTCCGGCTGCTGGTCACGCAGGCTCCAGGCAGTAATGTCAAAACAGTCCGGCAGCGAGTGCCGCTCGACAATCAGCGAGTGGTAGCGGGTCACCGTCAGCGGATGATTTAAACCAGCAAAAACACCAGCGTCATTATGTTCGATGGCCGAGGTTTTACCGTGCATCACCTGCCGTGCACGTACCACCCGGGCGCCAAATGCCTGGGCGATGGCCTGATGTCCGAGACAGACACCGAGAATCGGCAGTCGTCCGGCAAAATGGCTGATAGCCGCCAACGAGATACCCGACTCATCCGGAGTACAGGGACCGGGCGAGATCACCAGATAGTCCGGCTGCAGTGCGGTAATTTCGCTCAGGGTAATCTCGTTATTGCGGCGGACACAGACCTCACTGCCCAGTTCACAGAAATATTGGTAGAGATTCCAGGTAAAGGAATCGTAGTTATCGATAAGCAGCAGCATTCTGGTTCCGGGCCGGATGGCGAAATTGCGACGCCGCCATTCTAGCATCTTACGCCGGGGTGCTTACCACCCTGCCGAAGATATCGATTAATCCGCGCAGATCGCCACTCACCCCATCACGGTTAGCCTTTAGCCAGCTCTCACGATCCACCGGTTGCCAGTTAATCAGATAGCCCGCATGCAGCGCCAGTTGTTCAAAGAACAGTCGCTGCGCACGCCCGTTACCGTGGCGAAATGGGTGCAACATATTGATCTCACAATAGTAGTGCGCCAGGCGGGCCACAAATTGATCCGCGGGTAAGCCGGCAAGGCCATTTTCCGCTTCCAGTGCCGCCATCAGGGCATTGCCCTCTTTTTCGATATACTCAAAATGGCAGAATGGCGTATCGTCCAGCCAGATATCAATACGGCGTAACTCACCGGCCCAGTCATAGAGGTCCTGAAATAGCGTATGGTGCAGCGCGCGCAGATGCGGAAAACCCGGGTTGGGCACGCCAGGGCCAATGGTCGCCGCACGCAGCGCGGTAAACTCCAGCTCAGCCTGATGCAGACGATGGGCTTCGCGGATCTGCAAACGGTTCTTCAGTACCTTAATATCCTGCCAGAAATAGGGGTCGTGTTCGGACATGGCATTAGCGCTCATAATGCCTCCTCAGCGCCCTGAGGCGTTCCGCCACCTCTTGTGGGGCGAGATTGACCTGCTCTATTTCATCGCCTTCAAGACGGCTGCTGGCCTGAAAATTGGCATTGTGATACTGCGACCACAGCGCCGCTTTCTGTTTGTCGGTCAGTTTCTGCTTCATAGCGCCTCCGTCGTCCGTCGCCGCACGCTTCTTCCCTTAGTATATGCAAAATAATTCAGGTTGCAGGGAGACGGCAGGCAAACCGCCGCCGGGCGGCGGCGGCAGAGGCATTAAGGCAGAATTTTAGCGGAAAGGATCACCACCGGTTTACTTGGCACATTTTGATAAGGGCCAACGTTATCGGTTTTAACCTGGGAAATCTTATCGGCAACATCCATGCCTTTAATCACTTTACCGAATACCGCATAACCGAAATCACGCTGACCATGATCGAGGAAGGCATTATCCGCGACATTAATAAAAAACTGACTGGTCGCGCTATCTTTCTCGGCGGTGCGCGCCATGGCAATTGAGCCACGTACGTTACGTAAACCGTTATCGGCTTCGTTTTTAATCGGGGCATTCACGGGTTTCTGCTGTAAATCAGCCGTAAAGCCGCCCCCCTGCACCATAAAGCCAGGGATCACACGGTGGAACGTGGTGTTGTTATAGAAACCATTATTGACGTAATCAACAAAGTTCTTCACCGACACCGGGGCTTTTTGGTTATCAAGTTCGAGTTCAATATTGCCAGCCGACGTGGTTAACAGCACGTGTGTATCGCCTTTAGCGGCAAACGCCGAGGCCGAAATAGTGGACAGCGCGAAAACGGTCGCAACCGCTGTCAGAGTACGTTTCAACATGAAAGATTCCTTACTGGGGGCCACAAGCTTAAAAATCGAGATTGATTGTAAAGAGGCTGTTATGTAAGAGCCAGCGTTTTACCTATATTTACTTAGCCCACAGAGTCAATCAGACGCGTTGTAACAGCAATGAATAGTGATATTAATCACATTTCAACTGCAATAGATTTCATATATTTCAATATATGTTTAAACCGGTCACATATAACTTTACAATTCAGCCGTCTCCCTGGGCTAACGGGCTACAGGATCCATTGACTCACAGGTTTCCAAAATGACAAATCGCAATCGAATCGTGCTTACCTGGATCAGCTTTTTCTCCTATGCACTAACCGGTGCACTGGTGATTGTCACCGGGATGGTGATGGGCAATATCGCAGAGTATTTTCAAATGCCGGTATCGCAAATGAGCAATACCTTTACTTTTCTCAATGCCGGTATTCTGGTCGCTATCTTCCTGAACGCCTGGCTGATGGAAATTATTCCGCTTAAACGTCAGCTGATTTTTGGTTTTGTGCTGATGATCCTCGCGGTTGCCGGCCTGATGACCAGCCACAGCCTGAGCATCTTCTCGCTCTGTATGTTTGTGCTGGGCGTGGTCAGCGGTATCACGATGTCGATCGGCACCTTCCTGATCACCCATCTGTATGAAGGGCGTCAGCGTGGCTCGCGCCTGCTGTTTACCGACTCCTTCTTCAGCATGGCGGGGACGATCTTCCCGATTATTGCCGGGGTGCTGTTGGCTCGTCATCTGCCATGGTACTGGGTATACGCCTGTATTGGTCTGATTTATGTAGCGATTTTCCTGCTGACGCTGAACACTGAGTTCCCGGCGCTGGGCAAACAGGCGCAGATCAATAAGCCAGTGGCGAAAGAGAAATGGGGTGTTGGCGTGCTGTTCCTGTCAATTGCCGCCCTCTGCTACATTCTCGGTCAGCTGGGCTTTATCTCCTGGGTACCGGAATACGCCACCAAAACGATGGGTATGGATATCGTCAGTGCTGGTCAGCTGGTAGGCAACTTCTGGACCGCCTATATGGTAGGCATGTGGGTATTTAGCGTGGTGCTACGTTTCTTTGATCTGCAACGTATTCTGATGGTGCTGGCTGGCCTGGCCACGCTGCTGATGTACTGGTTTGTCAGCAGTAACGATGCCTCAATGCTGAAGTGGATCATTATGATTCTGGGCTTTAGCTCCAGCGCGATTTACACCACCATCATCACTCTTGGCTCCCTGCAGACCCGGGTTTCCTCACCGAAACTGGTCAACTTTATCCTCACCTGCGGTACCGTCGGCACCATGCTGACCTTTGTGGTCACCGGTCCGATTGTCGCCCAGGGCGGCGCCCATGCCGCGCTGGCCACCGCAAATGGTCTGTATGCGGTGGTGTTTGTCATGTGTCTGCTGCTGGGCTTTGTGACTAAGCACCGCAGCCATGGACATGTCACGCATTAAGCGGTAATAAGCGGGCGGCATTCAGGGACCTTTATGCCGCCCCGCTGAGATTCAGCGCCTGAAATTTACCGCTTCCGGCTCATGCAGAAAGATCTCACTCTGCGCGGGTTTGGTGGCGGCGATCACCCGCCCGTGACGTACCGAATAGCGCGTGGCAACCTGCCGCCGCACCGCATCGAAGCCGCTGTCCGCAGCCAGAATCACCAGACTGGCGCTGTTGCCGATCTGAATACCGTAATCGTCCAGCTGCAGGGTTTTTGCACTGTGATGGGTGATCAGGTTAATACCGGCATCAATCTGGCCGTATCCCATTAGCTGACAAACATGCAACCCCATATGCAGCACCTGCAACATATTGGCCGTGCCGAGAGGGTACCAGGGATCAAAGACATCATCATGGCCGAAACAGACATTAATATCCGCCTCCAGCATCTCTTTCACCCGCGTAATGCCGCGGCGCTTCGGATAGCTGTCAAAGCGTCCCTGCAGGTGGATATTGACCAGCGGATTGGCAACAAAATTGATGCCGGAAAGTTTTAGCAGGCGAAATAAGCGCGAAGTATAGGCGCCATTATAGGAGTGCATGGCGGTGGTATGACTGGCGGTCACCCGCGCGCCCATCTGATCACGCAGCGCCAGCGCGGCGACGGTTTCAACAAAGCGCGACTGCTCATCGTCGATCTCATCGCAATGCACATCCACCAGCCGCTGGTACTTATTTGCCAGCGCAAAGGTTTTATGCAGCGACTCAACGCCATATTCGCGGGTAAATTCAAAGTGCGGGATCGCGCCAACCACATCAGCGCCCAGGCGCAAAGCCTCTTCCAGCAGCGCTTCGCCATTCGGGTAAGAGAGAATACCCTCCTGGGGAAACGCCACAATCTGCAGCTCGACCCACGGCGCCATTTCGGCTTTCACCTCCAGCATCGCTTTCAGCGCGGTCAGCGTCGGATCGGAAACATCAACATGGGTACGCACATACTGAATACCATTGGCGATCTGCCATTTAAGGGTCTGCTTCGCCCGCTGTTTAACGTCTTCATGGCTCAGCGTAGCCTTGCGCTCGGCCCAGCGCTCAATACCTTCAAATAACGTGCCGGACAGGTTCCATGCCGGTTCACCCGCGGTCTGGGTGGTATCCAGATGAATATGCGGTTCGACAAACGGCGGATACGCCAGCCCGCCTGCCGCATCCAGCACATCGGCGCCTGCATCAGTGTTATGCGGCTGCGGCGTAATATGCGTGATTTTGCCGTCGTTGATGGCAATGTGCCACAGGCCGTCATGCCCCGGCAAACGCAGATTATTAATCCCTTTCAGCTGACCAGAGCGCATGTAAAATCTCCTGAGGAAATAGAAATAAGCGGACAGATTTTTATCCTGGCATAAATTGCCGCAGACCGTCGCAGAAATAATAAAGCCCGGTATTCACCGGGCTTTATTTTGCTATCCGTGGAGCTTACGGCTGGGCGACAAAACCTACCGCTTCATACACTCTCTTCAGCGTTGGCTGCGCCAGCGCACGGGCTTTGCTTGCGCCCTCACGCATCACCTGCTCAAGGAAGGCTTCATCGTTACGGAACTTATAGAAACGATCCTGTAACTCAGTCAGCATGCCGGAAACAGCATCCGCTACCGCGCCTTTCAGATGACCATACATTTTGCCTGCAAACTCCTGCTCCAGTTCAGCAATAGTTTGGCCGGTCACACCCGAGAGAATATCCAGCAGGTTGGAAACCCCCGCCTTCTGTTTAATGTCATAACGCACCACTGGCGGCTCTTCCGAGTCGGTTACCGCACGCTTAATCTTTTTCACCACCGCTTTCGGATCTTCCAGCAGGCCGATCACGTTATTACGGTTATCGTCGGATTTGGACATCTTTTTGGTGGGTTCCAGCAGCGACATTACGCGCGCACCAGATTTGGGAATAAATGGCTCAGGCACCTGAAAGATATCGCCGTACAGGGCGTTAAAACGGCTGGCAATATCGCGGCTCAGTTCTAAATGTTGCTTCTGATCTTCGCCCACCGGCACCTGGTTGGTCTGATACAGCAGGATATCTGCCGCCATCAGTACCGGGTAATCAAACAGACCGGCATTGATGTTCTCTTCATAGCGCGCGGATTTATCCTTAAATTGCGTCATGCGGCTTAACTCACCGAAATAGGCGTAACAGTTCAGGATCCAGCTCAGCTGCGTGTGCTCCGGCACATGGGACTGAACAAAAATGGTGCTTTTCTTCGGATCGATACCGCAAGCCAGATACAGCGCCAGCGTATCCAGCGTGGCTTTACGCAGGGCTTGCGGATCCTGACGAACGGTAATGGCGTGCAGGTCAACGATACAGTAGATGCAGTGGAAATCATCCTGCAGCTGTACCCACTGACGTAGCGCACCCATGTAGTTACCAATGGTCAGTTCACCTGAAGGCTGTGCGCCGCTAAATACGATGGGTTTGCTCATGCTTTGCTATCCTGATATTTACAGCCCTAATGCGGGCAGAAGATCGTTAAAATCGTCCAGAGCGAGCCCCGGATTGCTGGTGGTGATCGACTCACCATAGTTATAACCGAAGGTCATGCCAACGCAGGGGCAGCCCGCCGCCTGCGCCGCCAGAATATCATTGCGCGAGTCGCCGACAAACAGCAACTGCTGCGGCAGTAGACCAAAGTGGCCCAGCACTAAAAATAGCGGCGCCGGGTGCGGTTTTTTCGCGACCACATCATCACCGCCGATAATCAGCGAGAAATGTTGGGCAATGCCCAGAGAACGCAGTAATGGGGCAATAAAAGGCGTCGGTTTATTGGTCACCACCGCCAGCGGAATATTGCGCGCCGCCAGTGCCGCCAGTACCGTGGCGACATGGGGAAATAGCGTACTGCCGCTTTCCACCGTGTCTGCGTAATATTTATCAAACAGGGCGCGCGCATCACGGATCTGATCCGCTTCCGGCTGACGGTTTAACGCCCAGCTCAGCGCACGTTCGACCATAATATCCGCGCCATTGCCGATCCAGGTGCAGACTCGTCCGACGCCCGGCGCCGGCAGCTGCATCGCCTGCAAAGCCTGATCGAGCGCGCTTGCCAGACCCGGCGCACTGTCTACCAGCGTGCCGTCGAGATCGAACGCCAGCGCGCGAATATCAGTGAAATGAGCCATGGTGCGATTTCTCCAGTTCGTTGCGCATATCATCGATCACTTTTTTGTAATCAGGATGACCGAAAATGGCCGAACCGGCGACAAACATATCCGCGCCCGCGGCAGCGATTTCGGCGATATTATCGATTTTCACGCCGCCATCCACTTCCAGACGAATATCGTAACCACTGTTATCGATCAGCTTGCGCGCCTGGCGCAGTTTATCCAGCGTCGCCGGAATAAACGACTGACCGCCAAAGCCCGGATTTACCGACATCAGCAGAATGATATCCACCTTATCCATCACGTAATCAAGGTAGCTCAGTGGCGTGGCGGGATTGAACACCAGCCCGGCTTTACAGCCATGCTCTTTGATCAACTGCAGTGAGCGGTCGACATGTTCCGAGGCTTCAGGATGGAAAGTGATGTAACTGGCGCCGGCTTTGGCAAATTCCGGGATCAGGCTGTCCACCGGTTTCACCATCAGATGCACATCGATTGGCGCAGTAATGCCGTAATCGCGCAGTGCTTTCAGCACCATGGGTCCCATCGTCAGATTGGGTACGTAGTGATTATCCATCACGTCGAAATGCACTACATCACCACCCGCAGCCAATGCTTTCGCGGTATCTTCCCCCAGACGGGCAAAGTCCGCGGCCAGAATTGATGGGGCCAGCAAAAATCGTTTCATCCGTTTCTCCCAATTTGTGCGCCTGTGGCAGGCACAGACAGACAGACAGCGTTAATTCCCAGGTCGCGGACGAAATAACCTAACTGTATAGCGCCAGTATTTCGTCCACTTTACTGCGACCACTAATACTGCGACTGATTGACCGCCGCGCTTTTACGACATGCAGTTCGGCATCCTGATACCAGAGACGCGTCAGCGCCGTATCATGATTCGAGATAAGCACCGGGATACCATTTTCCTGCGACAACTTTGACGCCAGCTCTGCCAGATGCTGCTGCTCACGCAAACTGAAGCTGTTGGTATGGTACGCGGTGAAATTCGCGGTGGCCGACAGCGGCGCGTACGGCGGGTCACAATACACCACCGAACCCGCCCCTGCGTTATTCAGGGTAACATCGTAAGATTCACAGACAAAGGTGGCTTTTTGCGCACGCTCGGCAAACCAGTACAACTCATCTTCCGGGAAGTAAGGTTTGCGATAGCGACCAAAAGGCACATTGAATTCGCCACTGAGGTTATAGCGGCACAAGCCGTTGTAACAATGGCGGTTCAGATAGGTAAACAGCAGCGCGCGGCGATAGGGATCCTGGCTGAGATTAAACTCGCTGCGCCGGGCATAGAAAAACTCCGCGTCATTAGCTTCCGCAGTAAACAGCTGGCGCGCGTCATTGATAAACTCAACCGTGCGGGTTTTAACAATATTATACAGATTAATCAGGTCACTGTTGATATCCGCCAGGATATAGCGCTCATAATCGGTATTCAGAAACACCGAACCAGCGCCAACAAATGGCTCAACTAAACACTCTCCCTGCGGAAGATGGCGTCGAATATCGTCCAGCAGCGGGTACTTCCCCCCCGCCCATTTCAAAAAAGCGCGATTTTTTTTCATGCCGTCGTTATTTTTGTACTCTTCTGGCTGTGGATTGATAGCCGTTATACTTCAGGTTGCATCTGTCCTGGCTGCCGGGCGGCATGAATGCCGCCCCTACGTTGCGATATCTGCAACACCGTAGGGGGAGCCCCGCTCAGCAGAATTGCGTTCTGCCACCTTGCTACAACCCGAATTATTCAGGATTTACCGACAGCATATCTGCGCTTGAATTTGATCCAGGGGCCATGTCATCACGGCCCCAACAGATTAATTAACGGATTCTTTTTTCACCTGACTGACTGGTTTCACCCATGGACTTTGGGCGCGAACCTCAGCGGGTAGCGAAGCGACAGCACGTTTAGCATCCGCCGGCGTGGCGTACGAGCCACTCACCAGCACATACCACGGCTGACCGTTGCGCGTGGTTTTATACACGTGATAGCCCGTCAGACTCTGTTTTTTCGCCCAGGCATTCAAGGTATCAGAACGTGAAGCGCTGCTTAGCTGCAGCGTATAATTGCCACCAGGGGTGGCAGCGCTGGCGCTGCTGGCAGCAGACGCTGCCGGAGCTGACGGCGCGTGACTGGCAGTGGCGGCTGGTTTGCTGCTTTGGATTACCGCAGGTTTGGTCACTACCGGTTTATGGATGGTCGGTTTATGCGACGGCGCGCTGTTAGTGGCCTGATGCTGAGCAGATTTGCCGGCGGCCGGCGTATTCAGCTGACCGCTGACCGTTGCCGGTGCGGTTGGCAATGAACTGCTGCTTCCTGCTGCGCCCTGGGCTGCGGCATTCACCTGATCCTGCTGTGACGACAGGGCATTATTCAGATCACCCGGCAGCTCCACACGCTGTTGGCCTGGTGGTGTTGGCACCGGCTCGGCTTGCGTTGGCGTTGGGGAAATTGGCGGTACGCTAACCTGCCGATCGCTGCCCGCAGGCTGCGGGGCAGATGAACTCGCTGCCGCATCCGGCGCAGACTGCGTCTGATCCGGCTGACCGCTGATTGATGAAGATGCGGAAAGGTCGATACTCTTTTCGCCGCTGCTGGCAGTATTGCCGCTGACCGACTGCGGGGCTTTCTGCTCATCGCCCGGGCCTTTCAGTGCCGAACCGATGCCAATGACTAACAGCAACAGAACCAGAATACCAATACCCATCATCATATGCTGACGGGAAACCGCAACCTTCGGCGCCGAAGACGCCTTGCGTGACCGCACAGGACGGCGGTCACTGGTGTCAGGTTTTAACTCGTCTTCCGGTTTAAACTCGTCCATTACAACCTCCTCCCGTTTAACGGCATACGCCGCCCACATCCGGGGGTGGCGTTTACAACTCATTCAGTTCGGCAACGCCGACTTCAGCTTAAAATTTCTGGCAATCTTCAATTGCTGCCAGCACGATATCATGTGCGACACCACCACGCACTTCGGCTTTGCCAATTGCGCACGGTAATACCAGCCGTAACTCGCCGGCTAACACCTTTTTATCACGCAGCATATGCGGTAAATAGTCATGCGCACGCATGCTTTCCGGACCATTAACCGGCAATCCGGCGCGCTGCAGCAGCGCAATAATGCGATCGGTATCCGCCGCACTGAACTGTCCGAGACGTTCTGCAGTACGTGCGGCCATCACCATTCCGGCCGCTACCGCTTCACCATGCAGCCA
Organism: Pantoea sp. B65; assembly: GCF_047308185.1. Taxonomy (NCBI): domain Bacteria; kingdom Pseudomonadati; phylum Pseudomonadota; class Gammaproteobacteria; order Enterobacterales; family Erwiniaceae; genus Pantoea; species Pantoea sp. B65. The sequence continues at coordinate 460,439 of NZ_JAHXPU010000015.1, read as the reverse complement.
GTTGCCATAGCCCATATGCGCTTCAATGGCATGGCCATACGTATGACCAAGGTTAAGTAAGGCACGCAGACCGGTTTCACGTTCGTCGGCCGCCACCACTTCCGCTTTCAGCTCGCAACAGCGACGAATGCAATACGCCAGCGCATTGCCATCCAGCGCCAGCAGGGCATCGAGATGTTGTTCCAGCCAGTCAAAGAAGTCAGCATCGAGAATAATGCCGTATTTGATCACTTCCGCCATACCTGACGCCAGTTCGCGCGGCGGTAAACTCTTCAGACAGTCGAGATCGATCACCACCGATGCAGGCTGGTAAAAAGCACCGATCATATTTTTGCCAAGGGGATGGTTGACGGCAGTTTTGCCTCCCACCGAGGAGTCGACCTGTGAGAGTAGCGTGGTCGGCACCTGAATAAAGCGCACGCCGCGTTGGTAGCTGGCGGCGGCGAAACCGGTCAGGTCGCCAATCACCCCGCCACCGAGGGCGATTAAGGTGGTATCACGACCGTGCGGTTTTTCCAGTAACGCGGTAAACACCTGGTCCATTACGGACAGGGTTTTATACTGCTCGCCATCAGGCAAAATAACCTGATCGACCTTGATACCCGCGCTTTCCAGCAGGTTACGCAGCGAGTCCAGATAGAGAGGGGCCAACGTCTGGTTAGTCACCAGCATAGTCTGATCGCCCGCTTTCAGCGGCCAAAAAGAAGCCGGATCGTTAAACAGTCCGGCAGCGATGGTGATGGGGTAACTTCTCTCCCCCAGTGTGACGGTGATCCTCTCCATGACGCTGTATAACCCTATATGCGTTGCCCATAACATGGGCAGGTTTTTACAACTGAGTTGAAATCGGCCGCGCGTATCAATCCGGCAGCAAACCAGCGTCAAATGCGCACCCAGCGGGATAAACCGCGCACTATTGCTGGCTCTGACCGTCTCTGACGCTGCACGTCACCCTTTCAACGCGTTTTCACTAATCAGTTCTTTTCCAACATATTAATGATCTGATTAGCCACTACTTTGGCGCTCTGATCGTCGGTGCGAATGGTAACATCCGCAATCTCTTCATACAGAGGATTGCGTTCGTTCGCTAAAGCTTCCAGCACTTCACGCGGTGGCGAGTCAACCTGCAGCAGCGGACGTTTTTTATCACGTTGCGTACGTGCCAGTTGTTTCTCAATAGTGGTTTCCAAATACACCACTACGCCACGGGCGGACAGACGATTACGGGTTTCACGTGATTTTACAGAGCCGCCGCCAGTAGCCAGCACAATGCCCTGTTTTTCGGTGAGTTCATTGATGATTTTTTCTTCGCGATCACGAAAGCCTTCTTCGCCTTCAACGTCGAACACCCAGCCCACATCCGCTCCGGTACGTCGCTCAATTTCTTGATCAGAGTCGAAAAACTCCATATTGAGTTGCTGAGCTAACTGACGACCAATAGTGCTTTTGCCGGCACCCATAGGCCCAACCAGAAAGATATTGCGTTTCTCTGCCATTTTTTCGGTATTACTAAGACAATTCGTTGATGATACCCCGCGTTCAACGATGCTGCCGCTGGCGGGACATGAACTGAAACCTCATGAGCGATAGTTCGAGAGTCAGACTGAAAATTATCTCAACACTCAAGGTAGTTTGGCAACCGAATAAATTGCCTGCTCACTGCGCGCTTACATCGGCGCGTTTCAGTCCGCTTTATTTATCTGACCGATTTCACATGCATCGGAACGCTACTTCAGCGCGATATAAAACGGTTAATACCCTTCCTGCTTCAAATTTGCTTCTTTGTTGGCTCCCTTTGCTTAGCCCGACACATTGTTATCTATGCTCGCGCGGATTCGCTCAGTTGCCACCCCGATGCCACTCGAAGTATTTTGGGTATATTGCATTCTCTGCAACAGGCGCGATGGCCTAATATTCAAAATCGCTAAACCTTGTAAGCTAAATCCGCCCTTGCGTCAAACGCATATGTTAGCAATCAACGAAAAAACGTCCAGGTTGCATGCTTTCCTGGCAAAAAAGCATCATTCGTCACGGATTAGTCGTGGCGTGATAAAAATCACCAGCTCACGCCGCTTCTGCTGACGCACATCATGGCGAAACAGCGTCCCCAACCACGGAATATCGCCCAGTAATGGCACCTTATCGCGTCCCGTTGAGTTCTGTTGCTGAAAAATACCGCCCAGCGCCAGCGTTTGACCATTCTTTAAGCTTACCTGCGTTTCGATTTCCTGCTTATCTATCGTCAGCACCTCAATGTCGCCGCTGTGCAGATTACGCCCCGGCACATTCTGGCTGATACGCAATTTCAGCATAATCCGTCCATTGCCCTGCACCGCCGGCGTCACCTCCATCCCCAGAACCGCCTCTTTAAATTCAATGGTGGTGGCGCCACTGCTACCGCTGGCGACTTCATACGGAATTTCGGTGCCCTGTTTGATGCTGGCAGGCTGCTGGTGCGCGGTGAACAGACGCGGGCTGGCGATAATCTCAATCTGGTTCTCACGCTCCAGCGCACTCAGTTCCAGATCCAGCAGACGCCCGTCAAGGCGTGCAAGATGAAACCCGGCGGTGAATGTCGGTTTCGTCACGCCAAGGTCGATACCCAGTTGGCTGGTACGCAGCGCGCGGTTGATCTGCTGCTCACTGCTCATTCCCCAACTGACACCCAGCTCGCGCAGATTCTCTTCACTGATGGTAACAATATGCGCCGCCAGTTCGATCTGATCCAGTGGTACATCCAGCGCCCGTAGCCACTGTTCCGTTTGTTGCAACGCGGCAGGAATATCGCGCAGCAGTAAGGCATTGGTGCGGGTATCCACCGCCACGCTGCCGCGTGGTGTCATTAATTTTGCCTGCTGCGCCAGCAGGTTTTGATGGACTATCGTCGCATCGGCATGCAGCAGGGTCAGGGTACGCGTCTCCAGCGATAATTGTTGTTGCCGCTGTTCGCTGAGCACCGCTTCACGCTGCTGCCGCTCTTGTTGCCAGCTTTCCGGCCACACCAGCATCACATTGCCCTCGGTTTCAATGGTCAGCCCGGTCATACGGGTGATTAGGCGCAACGCCTGCTGCCAGGGCACCTGCTGTAACCGCAGCGATAGCGTCCCCCCGACGCCGGGCGCTACCATTAAATTCAGTTGCTGATAATCCGCCAGCGCCTGCAACACCCGCCCGACCGGCGCATCATCAAAAGCCAGCGAGATCGGCGCGTTACTGGCGCGCGCGGTTGGGCTGAGCAGCAGTAGCGCGATGAGCATCCATTTCATATAACCGTCCTGTTAGCTGCAGACTGAATTGCCGGGGTTGGCAGCTTTGCGCGGCCTGTAACTGGATACTCAGCCTTTGAATATCCCCGATTTGCCACGGATAAAGCGGAAACTGCCCGCGGTTCGCCACCACCAGCGTCTCGCCTTGCGGTGACAGCAGCCAGCCGTGGTAGTCGGCTTCCCGGCCAATAATGCCTTGCAGACGCCACTGGCTGGGCGCTGGCACCTCGCGCAGACAGCTGGCGGATACCGCCGGAACAAAGGGGTCACGCGCATCGACAGCGCCGCACAACAGACCGAGTAGCCATCCTGCCGGGTTACTCTTCATCAGCATCTCCCAGGCTAAGCGTCATCCGCAGACCTTCCCCGTTGCGCTGCAGTAGTAATCCGTTAATCATTACCGGTGGCTGCCGTGACGCCAGATACGCCAGCAGGCGTTGAAACTGCGTCCAGCTGACCAGCAACGTCAGTTCGCCGCCCTGCGTCGCAGGCTGCCATTTTTCCAGCGCCGCACCATATTGCATCAGTGTTGTCAGGGAAAAAGCTGTGCCGTCAACGGGTTGCAGTGACGCCAGCAGTTGCTGATTTTGCTGCTGCTGCGTTAACAGCGACGGCTGACGCAGCAGCTGCGTCATACGCGCCTGATACTGCTGCTGCAATTGCTGATATTGCTGCGCCAATGCCTGGCGGCTGCTGCGCAGTGGCTGCAGCCCGCACCATGCAATTAACCACAGCAACAGCAGCGTTGCGCCCGCCAGCGTTAACCACTGCCGGTATCGCGGGCCATATTGCCAGCGTAGTAACCACTCACTCATCGCTCAGATCCTCCCGCAGGCTGGCCAGTAAACTGAATCCCATCATGCCGCCCGCCTGACGCTCAATACTGCCGTGACTCACCTGCTGAAACAGCGGCTGACGGCTTAACTGCTGACGAAACTGCGTCACGTCGGCCACCTCAAGGCTGAAGCCGCTAATATGGAAACCCGATATCGCCTGCTGCAGGCTGGTCAGCCACAAAGTCGGCGGCATCAGTTGCGGCAATACCTGTGCAAACTGCTGCCACTGCTGGTTACGGCGCTGTTGTCGTTGCTGCTGCTGCTGCCGTGCCAGTAGCGAGTGGCGCTGCTGCTGTACCTGCGCCAGTGCCTGCGCCAGCCCGTCGATCTGCAATATTGCCGCCTGACGCTGATCAACCCGCAGCTGGCCGCGCAGGTTATCCGCGGCCAGCTGCTGATAAAGCGCGGTCAGTACGCCTGCTGCCGGCAACCATATTGCCAGCAGAGCCAGCAGCCAGCCGCGTTGTCGTGCGGCCAGCTGCCGTTCACGCCATGGCAACAGGTTGACCCACACCATTAGTGATCCTCCGGACGCAGCGCCAGCCCGGCCGCCAGCGCAAAACAGCCGCTACAGCGCGGGAGTGGCGCCTGCATTAGCTGCAGGGCGTCCAGCGGCAGCAGATCACGCGCGTTCTCCGGCAATAAATCGGCATCCACGGCGCTGTAATAGATCACCGAACTGGCGGGAAGATAGCGCATACGTAGGGTGGGGTAATCTGCGGCTTCGGCGTAGCTACACCAGCCGCAAGGCTGCCGGGTATTCTGCGGCGCGAACCACAGCCAGTGGTCGGCAAGACGATGAACCAGCGTGGCGGTAGGTTCCAGCGCCAGCGCCAGTGACAATGAGCGCAGCGCAGTGGCCGTCAGTTCAAAAATCTGTGGCAGTAACCCGGCGCGGCTAAAACATGCCAGCCACTGCTCAAGCATTTCTCGCCGGGCGGCGGTAATGCAGATCTGGCCGGGTGAGTCTGATAACTCGCGGTAATCCAGCGTCAGGGCATCCGGCTCCAGCGGGAAAAACTGTCGCGCCGCCGCCCGCACATAGCTGCTGCGCTCCGGCTCGGATAGCCGCTGGCGCGGAAGATCGAGATGATGCTGTAGCGCCAGCTGGGGAGGAAACCCCACCCGCAGCGAGACCTGACGTGGAAGATGTTTACGCCAGCAGCGCAGTACTGCCGTCAGTTCGGCGGGACGTTGCAGAACGCCATTTCTTAACGTATCTTGCGGCAGCGCATGTTGCCACCAGTGGCGCAGTTGCCAGCCGTTACGACGGCGCTGGATGCCAAGAGCGCAGAGTTGTCCGTTCTGGATATCCAGTCCAATTTGCCATGTCTGAAAAGCCATTTTCGCGCGATCTCCATATCGTTATGAAAAAAATTCGCCGGGGCGATATTTATGCTATCCGTCAGTGCGAAGGAGGTATCAAAGCTACTGGCTTGCCTTTATACTACCGCGCGATTGTTTATAAACTGCCCAAACGACATTAAATGGGAAATCTCAGGTGAAGTTCGTAAAGTATTTTTTGATTCTTACAGTGTGTTGCATTCTGCTGGGAGCCGGCTCGGTTTATGGCTTGTATAAATATATTGAGCCCCAGTTGCCCGATGTAAATACGCTGAAGGACGTCCGACTGCAGACACCCATGCAGGTTTATAGCGCTGAGGGCGAACTTATTGCCCAGTACGGCGAGAAACGCCGTGTGCCGCTGAAACTCCAGCAATTGCCGCCAGAACTGGTCAAAGCGTTTATTGCTACCGAAGACAGCCGCTTTTACGATCATCATGGCGTTGATCCTATCGGTATCTTCCGTGCAGCCAGCGTGGCGCTGATCTCTGGTCACGCCTCGCAGGGGGCCAGTACCATTACCCAGCAGCTGGCGCGTAACTTCTTTCTGAGCCCGGAACGCACACTGATGCGTAAAATTAAGGAAGCGTTCCTGGCGATCCGTATTGAACAGCTGCTGAGCAAAGATGAAATTCTTGAGCTGTATCTGAATAAGATCTATCTCGGTTACCGCGCCTATGGTGTCGGTGCCGCGGCACAGGTCTATTTCGGCAAGAATGTCGATCAGCTGACGTTAAGCGAAATGGCGATGATTGCCGGCCTGCCAAAAGCGCCGTCGACCTTTAACCCGCTTTACTCGCCCGATCGGGCGCTGGCACGCCGTAATGTGGTGCTGTCGCGTATGCTGGATCAGAACTACATCAGCCAGTCACGCTATACCGAAGCGCGTATTGAGCCGCTGGTAGCCACCTATCATGGTCCTGAAATCGCCTTCTCTGCGCCTTATCTGACAGAGATGGTGCGCCAGGAGATGATCAAGCGTTACGGTGAAAATGCTTACACTGACGGCTTCAAGGTTTACACCACCGTCACGCGTAAATTGCAGACCGCCGCGCAGGAATCAGTGCGAAATAACGTGCTCGCTTACGATATGCGTCATGGTTACCGCGGACCGGCTAACGTGCTGTGGAAAGTCGGCGAATCCGGCTGGGGAGAGAGTGAAATCCTCAAAACGCTGAAAGATCTGCCGGTATATGGCCCGCTATTCCCGGCGGTCGTCACCAGCGTCAGCGGCGATGAAGCCACCGCGCTGATGCGCGACGGCAGTCATGTCTCGCTGGGTATGGCCGGCATGCGCTGGGCTCGTCCGTATAAATCCGACACCCTGCAAGGCGCCACGCCGCGCAGCGTAGCTCAGGTGGTCCAGACCGGCCAGCAGATATGGGTACGCAAAGTGGCGAATGACTGGTGGCTGGCGCAAGTACCGGATGTGAACTCCGCGCTGGTTTCGCTCGATCCGCAAGACGGCGCGGTTCGCGCGCTGGTCGGCGGCTTCGACTTTAATCAAAGTAAGTTTAACCGCGCGACCCAGGCGCTGCGTCAGGTGGGTTCCAACATTAAACCGTTCCTGTACACCGCAGCCATGGACCGGGGGCTGACCCTGGCTTCTATTCTGAATGACGTGCCAATCTCCCGCTGGGACGCTGGCGCCGGTTCCGACTGGCGGCCAAAAAACTCACCGGCGACCTATGACGGCCCTATCCGTCTGCGTCAGGGGCTGGGACAATCGAAAAACGTCGTGATGGTGCGCGCCATGCGCGCCATGGGCGTCGATTACGCCGCTGAATATCTGCAGCGTTTCGGTTTTCCGGCACAGAATATCGTGCACACCGAATCACTGGCTCTTGGCTCCGCGTCCTTTACCCCGATGCAGATGGTACGCGGCTACTCCGTGATGGCGAACGGCGGTTTCCTGGTTGATCCTTACTTTATTCGTAAAATCGAAAATGAGCAGGGTGATACGCTATTCGAAGTAAAACCGAAAATTGCCTGTGCCGATTGTAATCTGCCGGTGATTTATGGCGAAACCAGGAAAGCGGTGGCGCTGAGCGAAGACAGTGTAGAAAACGTCGCGGTTTCACAGGAAGGTCGCAACGTGGCAGTGCCGCAACCGGAGCTGGAACAGGTGCCTGCCGTTCCGCAACCGTCAGGCGACCAGCAATATGCGCCGCATGTCATCAATACGCCGCTCTCTTTCCTGATCAAAAGCGCGCTGAACTCCAATATTTTTGGTGAGCCAGGTTGGATGGGGACCGGCTGGCGTGCCGGGCACGACCTGAAACGTAATGATATCGGCGGTAAAACCGGTACCACTAACAGCTCTAAAGATGCCTGGTTCTCCGGCTATGGTCCGGGGGTAGTCACTTCGGTATGGATTGGCTTTGACGATCATCGCCGCGATCTGGGCCGCACCACGGCATCCGGTGCTATTCCGGATCAGATTTCCGGCTATGAAGGCGGAGCGAAAAGCGCCCAGCCAGCCTGGGATGACTTTATGCAGGCGGCACTGAATGGCGTACCGGTTCAGCCGCTGACGCCACCAGCCGGCGTGGTTACGGTGAATATCGATCGCAGTACCGGCAAGCTGGCCAATGGCGGTGGCAACAGCCGCGCCGAATACTTTATCGATGGCACTCAGCCCACCGAGTACTCGGTACATGATGTCGGCACCACTATGATGGATAACGGCGAGAGTAAAGAGTTGTTCTAAGCGACACTGCCGGGGGAGGCTTAATTCCTCCTCCGGCAGTGTTTTAGTATTGCAGTCGTCCCTGCTTCACCAGCCATTCCCGCACCAGGAACAGCGCGCTGACATTACGCGCCTCACAGAAATCAGGTTCTTCCAGTAGTGCCAGCAGATTCTCCAGCGGCCAGCGCAACACCGGCAACGGTTCAGGCTCATCCCCTTCCAGCTTTTCAGGATACAATCCTTCCGCCACCACGATATTCATTTTGCTGGAGAAGTAGGATGGCGCCATCGTCAGCTTACTCAGTGCTTCCAGCGTCGTCGCGCCAAAACCCGCCTCTTCTTTCAGTTCACGGTTTGCCGCTTCAAATACCGTTTCACCCGGATCGATTAATCCTTTGGGAAAGCCCAGCTCGTAACACTCCAGCCCGACAGCATATTCCTGAATCAAAATCAGGTGATTGTCGATAATCGGCACAATCATCACCGCTTCACGGCCGGAAGGGCGCATACGTTCATATACCCGACGCGCGCCATTGCTGAAGCTAAGGTCAACGGCTTCTACGGTAAACAACCGTGAACGGGCCACAGTTTCAACATTGAGTATTTCAGGTTTCTGTAATTGTCTGGTCATAATGGCCCCAGGAAAAAGCCGGATAAGGCGCAACCTGGGTTCAGCAAACCAGGCGCAACGCGTGACTGGCAGCCATTGTGCGATAGCCGCCTGTGGAATCCAATCATTGCATGCTTTAATTTACTTTTTTATAACAAATGATTGTTTATGTTAATAAAAAATTGCATAAAACTTCGCCGCAGGTGATAAAAATAGGACAATGCCGATATTTAAATGAAAATAATCCCGGTAACATCTGCGCAAGGCTTTTTATGCAATATTTATAAAGTTTTGATTTTGTGCGCTATTTTTGTATGTATGGCTGGTTGCCAGTTCCGCCCTGTCCCGCCAAAACTAGCATTTAGCATCATTTAGCATAACGATATATCCCTAAAGTCATTGAAACGCTGCTGGTACAGTAGTCGCTTCAGTTATCCGCGGGATATGGCATTCTGGAGTTTGCGAGATTGTGACCGGAGTACTTTGGCTGGGATGAGCGAAGCATGAGCACAATAATTCTCATATTGGCTGTAATGCTAACCTGCTCGATCATAGCAGGTTGTTTCTTTTGGTACGCTATGCGGCATCGTCCGCCGTTGGCGAAACCACTGCCGTTTATTAGTCCCCCACACCGCAAACTCACCGATGAAGAACGTGTCGCCGTTGAACGCTACGTCGAATCCCTCGCCAGAAGCAGCCACCATGTACTGCCCGGCGGAACCAGCACCGCCTCGGTTAAGCTGACGCTCACTTCACAAAGTAATAATGTCTATCCGGTAACCCGCGCCATTACCCGCTATGGCCTCTCTACCGATGAACCGCATAAATGGCGCTATTATCTTGATGCGGTTGAAGTTCATCTGCCGCCACTGTGGGAACAGTACATCGCCGACGAAAACTATGTGGAGCTGATCAAAACCCAATCCATCCCGCTGGTGATTTCACTCAACGGCCATTCGCTGGCCAGCTACGCGTACGAACAACCGACGCTGCCGCCGATGGTGCGTCCGCTGGCGCCTAATGCCTCCATTCGTAAAGAAGAAGGCGAAAATATTGAACTGCTTAACGTGCGTAAAGAGACGCCGGAAGAGTACGCGCTGTCACGGCCTGACGGCATGCGTGAAGCGGTGGCGATCAGTACGGCCTTGTTACTCTTTTTTATCAGCCTGATCTCACCGCCGCTGCTGATGCCATGGCTGATAGGCGCCGGTATCGCGGTGATTATCGTCAGTTGCTGGTTCCTTTACCGGCGCCCGACGGAAAAGGATCTGCGCGAAATTCACTGTCTGCGCGGCGCGCCAAAGCGCTGGGGATTGTTTGGCGAGTCGAATCAGGGACAAATCAGCAATATCTCTCTCGGCATTATCGATCTGATCTATCCGGCTCACTGGCAACCCTATGTGGCGCACGATTTAGGGCAAACCACTGACGTCGATATTTATCTCAATCGCCAGGTGGTACGCCAGGGACGTTTTCTGTCACTACAGGATGAAGTGCGTAACTTCCCGGTGCAGTTCTGGCGCAAGAATCTGGTTCTGGCCTGCGGTTCTCTGCTGGTGCTGGTATTGCTGGTCAGTTGGATCCCGCTGAGCATGCCGCTGAAATTGAGCATGGCATGGATTAAAGGCACCGAAAGCATCAAGGTAACCACAGTTGACGAGCTGGGGAAAATTCCGCTGCGGGTGGGCGACAGCCTGCAGGTAAGCGGTACGGGTATGTGTTCCGTGCCGGCAGATTATCAAAGCAATCGCGCCTATGCGTTTATGCCGTTCGACTGCTCGGCGATCTACTGGAATAACGCCGCCCCGCTGCCCGAACCACAGTCCGATATCATTGATAAAGCGACCGCATTACAAATCAGTACCAATCAGCAGCTGCATCCGCAGACCAGCACCGATCCGAAACTGAACCCGCAACTGGCTACCGCGATCCAAAAATCGGGCATGATCCTGCTGGATGACTTTTCCGATCTGGTGCTGAAAACCCAGGATCTCTGCAATCAGGAGCAGGATTGCGTGCGCCTGAAGAATGCGCTGGTCAATCTCGGCAACGCCAAAGACTGGGAAGCGCTGGTAGGCCGGGCTAATTCAGGGGCCTTAAACGGTATGAATGTACTGCTGCGTCCGGTCAGCGCCGAAGCGCTGGAGAATCTGGTAAATACCGCCACCTCCTCGTTTTTCTATCGTGAAACGCGCCGCGCGGCGGAAGCGCTGAACAGTCCGCCGCCGGGTGGTTTTCTGATAATCAGCGACGAAGGTCGCCAGCTGGTCAGTCAACCTCAACCGATAATCTCGCTATTTGATTACAATGCGCCGGAGCAGTGGGGCGAATTACAGCGCCTGGCATCAATGCTGCTGCATACCCGCTTTAACGCCAGCGGCATTATTACTAATATCAGCACCGATGCGAATGGCACCCAGCATGTGACGCTGCACAGCGAGCCGGATGCTATCAGCCTGTGGCGCTATCTTGCCACCAGCCTGCTATTAGTGATTGTCAGTCTGTTTCTGCTGGTCAACGGGCTACTGGCCTTAAGACGTATCCATCGTAACCGCACGCGTATCATTGAGATTCAGCGTTACTACGATCACTGTTTTAACCACTCGCTGACCTCAATCCAGGCAGTACGACCGATGTTCTGACCGCTGCATAACTGTGCTACCCTGTCGCCCGGTTTTTACCTCGCGCGGAGTCCTGCATGTCTGATGCACTGAACTGGTCTGAAATTGACACCGTCCTGCTGGATATGGACGGCACCCTGCTCGATCTCGCTTTTGACAGCCATTTCTGGCTACAGCACGTGCCGCTAACGCTCAGTATTAAGCGTGGCATTAGCATTGACGCCGCCAGCCAGATAATTGGCGATAAATACCACGCCGTGCAACATACGCTAAACTGGTATTGTCTCGACTACTGGAGCCGGGAACTGGATCTGGATATCCGCGCCATGACCTGGGAACTACGCGAACGCGCCAGCCTGCGTGAGGATACGCTGCCGTTGCTGCAAGCGCTGCGCAACAGCGGCAAACGCACCATCCTGCTGACTAATGCGCACCCCTACAACCTGGAAGTGAAACTGGCGCAAACTGGCCTCGATCGCCATCTTGATTTATTGCTTTCTACCCACACATTTGGATATCCGAAAGAAGATCAGCGATTGTGGCAGGCGGTTCAACAACACACCGGTTTTGACAACCCGCGCACCTTGTTTATTGACGATAACGAAGTGATTCTCGATGCGGCAAAGCGCTGGGGAGTCGGTTATTGCCTGGGTGTCAGCAATCCTGATTCAGGGCGACCGGATATCAGTTTCGCGCGTCATCCGGTGGTCAGCGACTACCGCAGTCTGGTATCCGCTATCGCCTTATAATGCCGGGAGATAAGCAATGAAAGAGAAAAGCAGCGAGGGCGTGCGGCTCGATAAGTGGCTTTGGGCGGCGCGCTTTTACAAAACCCGCGCGGTGGCACGTGAAATGGTCGAAGGCGGCAAGGTTCACTACAACGGCCAGCGCAGTAAACCGGGCAAACTGGTTGAGCTAAATGCCGAACTGACGCTACGTCAGGGTAATGATGAGCGCACGGTGGTGATCCAGGGGATCAGCGAACAGCGACGCCCTGCCGCCGAGGCGCAACAGCTGTATATCGAAACGGCACAAAGCATTGAAAAAAGAGAAAAAGTGGCGCTGGCACGCAAGATGAATGCGCTGACCATGCCCCATCCTGACCGCCGCCCTGATAAGAAAGAGCGCCGCGACCTGATGAAATTTAAACATTCTGGCGATGAATAAGTCGTTATGACGAGAGAAAACTATGGCCCAAGACCAACTGCACCGTTACCTGTTTGAAAACTATGCCGTACGCGGTGAACTGGTAAACGTATCCAATACCTGGCGCGAAATTATTGCCGGCCATGATTACCCGCAACCGGTTCAGCAACTCCTTGGCGAGCTGCTGGTAGCCACCAGCCTGCTGACGGCTACGCTGAAGTTTGATGGCGATATCACGGTCCAGCTGCAGGGCGACGGCGCACTGAATCTGGCGGTGATTAATGGTAATCATCGTCAGGAGATGCGTGGCGTGGCGCGTGTTCAGGGTGAAATTGCCGCCGGCAGCACCCTGAAAGAGATGGTGGGCAACGGTTACCTGGTGATCACTATCTCTCCGGAGCAGGGTGAACGCTATCAGGGCGTTGTCGGGCTGGAAGGCGACACGCTGGCCGCCTGTCTGGAAGACTATTTTATGCGCTCTGAGCAGCTGCCAACGCGTCTGTTCCTGCGAACCGGCGAAGCGGAAGGCCAGAGCGGCGCAGGCGGTATTCTGCTGCAGGTGTTGCCGGCGGAGGAAACCAACAGTGATGACTTTAATCACCTGGCAACCTTAACCGAAACCATTAAAACCGCCGAACTGATCACCCTGCCCGCTAATGAAGTGTTATGGCGCCTGTACCATCAGGAAGAGGTCACGGTTTATGACCCGCAGGACGTGATGTTCAAATGCACCTGTTCGCGTGAGCGCTGCGGTGAGGTACTGAAAACCCTGCCACAATCCGAAGTAGATGAAATCATTGAGGAAGATGGCGAGATCGATATGCATTGTGACTACTGTGGCAGCCACTATGTATATGATGCGGTAGATATTGCCGCCATCCGCAATGACTCTGCGTCAGGCAGTGAGCAAGTGCATTAATGTGGCGGGATTGTGACGGGAGCCATTAATGTGACGGGAGCCATTAATGGCTCCCCTACAGTGTTTCAGATAACCCATTGTAGGGGCGGCATTAATGCCGCCCGTGCCAATGATTTGCACCGACCGTGATGACGGCATTACAGTGTTTCAGATAACCCATTGTAGGGGCGGCATTTATGCCGCCCGTGCCGATGATTTGCACCGACCGTGATGACGGCATTTATGCCGCCCGTGCCGATGATTTGCACCAACCATGATGACGGCATTAATGCCGCCCGTGCCGATGATTTGCACCGACCGTGATGACGGCATTTATGCCGCCCGTGCCAATGATTTGCACCGACCATGATGACGGCATTAATGCCGCCCGTATCAATGGTACGCACCGGTCGTAACCATGGCATTTATGCCGATTTTCCCCGCCACAGTGATATTTTACCCTGAAAAATAAGCCAGTTAGCCCGCAGTTAACCGCCATCCCCCCCTGAAAAGCATCATTAAATCGTGTTGTGTCTCATTTCTGCCGTTTCGCTCTTCCGCTATGCAGAGACAGGTGTACACTGCGCGCGATTGTGATTTTCCCTGCTTATTGTGGCTTATTTGTCCATGATCACGATCGTCAAAAGTGAAATACCCCAAACTCAGTTGCAGTCAAAAAACCGAAAGGAGCAGTAATATGCGCACTAACGGCCTGACCCCCCAGGACCTCGTCGCTTATGGCATCACTGACACGGTTGAGGTGGTTTATAATCCCGATTACGAAACCCTCTTTCAGGAAGAAACTAAACCCGGCTTGCAAGGTTACGAGCGCGGCGTTCAGACTCAATCCGGTGCGATAGCCGTTGATACCGGCATCTTTACCGGCCGTTCACCAAAAGATAAATATATTGTGCGCGATGACACCACGCGCGACACCCTCTGGTGGTGCGACCAGGGAAACGGTAAAAATGATAATCAGCCACTGTCACAGGAGACCTGGGACGCATTGAAAGTGCTGGTGGCAGAGCAGCTCTCCGGCAAACGCCTGTTTATTATCGACGCCTGGTGCGGCGCCAACGCGGATAGCCGCCTCAGCGTGCGCTTTATTACCGAAGTGGCCTGGCAGGCGCACTTTGTGAAAAACATGTTTATCCAGCCTGATGCGGCCAGCCTGGCCAGCTTTAAACCGGACTTTGTGGTAATGAACGGCGCCAAATGCACCAATCCGAACTGGCAGCAGCAGGGACTGCATTCGGAGAACTTCATTGCCTTTAACCTGACGGAAAACATACAGCTAATTGGCGGCACCTGGTACGGCGGAGAGATGAAAAAAGGTCTGTTCGCGGTAATGAACTATCTGCTGCCGCTGAAAGGCATCGCGGCGATGCACTGTTCGGCCAATGTCGGCGAACAAGGCGATGTGGCGGTGTTCTTTGGTCTGTCCGGCACCGGTAAGACCACGTTGTCAACCGACCCCAGCCGCCAGCTGATTGGCGATGATGAGCACGGCTGGGATGATGACGGCGTGTTTAACTTTGAAGGCGGCTGCTACGCGAAAACCATCAAGCTCTCCGCCGACGCCGAGCCGGAAATCTATCATGCGATCCGCCGTAATGCGCTGCTGGAAAATGTGGTAGTACGCAGCGATGGCTCGATTGATTTTGATGACGACAGCAAAACCGAGAATACCCGCGTCTCCTATCCGATCAACCATATCGATAATATCGTTAAGCCAGTGTCAAAAGCGGGTCACGCGCAAAAAGTCATTTTTCTTACCGCTGATGCCTTTGGCGTACTGCCCCCGGTTTCACGCCTCACTCACGATCAGACGCAGTATCATTTCCTCTCCGGTTTTACCGCCAAGCTGGCCGGAACCGAACGTGGCGTAACGGAACCCACGCCAACCTTCTCCGCCTGTTTCGGCGCCGCCTTCCTGACGCTGCATCCGACACAATACGCCGAAGTGCTGGTGAAACGCATGCAGGACGCCAATGCGGAAGCTTATCTGGTGAATACGGGCTGGAATGGCAGCGGCAAACGCATTTCCCTCAAAGACACCCGCGCCATTATCAATGCGATTTTACAGGGGGAACTCAGCAGCGCAGAAACCTGCACCTTGCCGATCTTTAACCTGGAAATGCCGGTAGCGCTGGAGGGGGTCGACAGCCATATTCTCGATCCGCGCAATACCTACCAGAATGGGGAAGAGTGGGAAGCGAAAGCCCGGGATCTGGCGCAACGCTTTATTGATAACTTCGATAAATATACTGATACGCCAGCGGGCGCCGCACTGGTGCAGGCCGGTCCGCAAATCTGATGCCATGGGCGGGAGCAGTGAAAGCTCCCGCCCGGCATACGCTTTCTACGATGCCGCTACCCGGCTACGCCTGGCCGCCTGCCGGCGGCACTGGCGCGGCGCTCAGCTGCGGTAACGGCAAGTAAGCACGAATCCGCAATCCGCCACGTTCGCTGACGCCGATATCCAGCGAGCCCTGATGAGCATCGATAATACGTTGTACGATGGCCAGCCCGAGCCCGGTACCACTGGTGCTGCGCGCACTGTCGCCGCGCACAAACGGCTGGAACAGATGTTTTAGTTGTTCTGGTTTGATCCCCGGGCCATCATCTTCGACCTGGAACCAGGCGCGTTGCAATTCACTGCCGCTGCTGACCTTAATCCAGCCATTACCGTAGCGCGCAGCATTGACCACCATATTCGCCACCGCCCGCTTGATCGACAGCGGATTAATTTCCACCATCAGTTCGGTCGGCAACACCTGATTCTCAATTTCCCGTTCGTAACCGCTCTCAGCGGCAACCACTTCGCCCAGCACGCTGTTAAGATCGGCAAGTTCGGTCTGCATCTCCTGGCCGGTACGCAGATAGTCGATAAACTGCTCGATAATCGCGTTGCACTCTTCGATATCTTTATTTATCGACTCGGCAAGGTAGCCATCCTCCTGCGCCATCATCTCCGTCGCCAGACGAATACGCGTCAGCGGAGTACGCAAGTCATGACTGACGCCCGCCATCAATAGCGTGCGGTCATCCGCCAGCAACTTCACGCCCGAGGCCATCTGATTAAAAGCGCGTGTTACCGAACGCACTTCCGATGCGCCATACTCACGCAGCGGCGGCGGGATCACTCCCTTGCCCACCTGCAACGCGGCATGTTCCAGTTCGACCAGCGGTCGGTTCTGGATGCGAATAAACAGCCACGCGCCGCCAATCGCCAGCAGCATAATCGCCAGCGTATAGCGGAACAGTGGAGAAAAATCACCCTGATGGATCTCGGTCAGGGGCACCCGTACCCAGATATCCGGCGACAGCCAGGTTTTCAGCCAAACCACCGGCGAGTTTTTATTTACCTCGACCCGGACATCGGTTGGCCCTCCCAGTTGCTGCGCCATCTGTTCGCTGAGGAACTGATAATGTTGCGCCCAGCGTAATCCGCTCTCTTCCGCCGCTGCATTGGTATACAGCGAAATACCCAGTTCCCGATAAATTTCCCGACGAAACGCCGGCGGCACCTCAAGCTGCGTACCATCCTCCAGCTGCAGTCGATCGGTCATCAGCATACGGACTTCGTATGCCAGCACCTTATTAAACTGTTGCAGACTGGGCAGAATGGCGAAGTTAAGCACCACCAGATAGGTCGTTACCAGGCTGACAAACAGCAGAGTAACGATCAATAACAGCGTTCGGGCAAACGAACTGCGCGGAGAGAAGCGGAATCGCCTCATGCTTTACTGCCGTCCGGAACAAAGACGTAACCCAGGCCCCAGACGGTCTGGATATAGCGCGGATGTGCCGGATCTTCCTCGACCATACGACGCAGACGAGAGATCTGCACGTCAATCGAACGCTCCATGGCACTGTATTCGCGGCCACGCGCCAGGTTCATCAGCTTGTCGCGCGACAATGGCTCGCGCGGATGGCTGACCAGCGCTTTCAGCACCGCAAACTCACCGCTGGTTAATGGCATTGGCTCATCTTCACGGAACATCTCGCGCGTGCCGAGATTCAGTTTGAATTTACCAAAGGCAATCACGGCCTCTTCCTGCGAAGGCGCACCCGGCAATTCATTGGCCTGACGCCGCAGCACCGCACGAATACGCGCTAACAGTTCACGTGGGTTAAATGGTTTTGGAATGTAATCATCGGCGCCGATTTCCAGACCAACGATACGATCCACTTCTTCACCCTTGGCGGTGACCATAATGATTGGCATCGGATTGCTCTGGCTGCGCAGACGACGGCAGATGGAGAGACCATCCTCGCCAGGCAGCATCAAATCCAGCACCATCAGATGGAAAGACTCACGGGTTAACAGACGGTCCATCTGTTCGGCGTTAGCCACGCTGCGCACCTGAAAGCCCTGTTCGGTCAGATAACGCTCCAGCAGCGCACGTAAACGCATATCATCATCGACGACCAGAATTTTGTAGTTTTCTTGCATTTTCGATACTCCCAAAGGCGCTATTGCCTGAGACGATATTTTTAAAAAAGTTGCCGTAGTGTGACAGTCATTAATGGTTTATATTGTAGCCGAAATTGTTACAAAGCATATTAAACAGCAGCTTAACCTTCATACTTTACGCTAATTGCGCATTTTTTCACCATTTTTGCCTGCCGCGGACCCGCAGGTCAGTGGCCTTTCGCTGGGTGCTGCGTCTTATCTTAAATCGTTCGGCAGTTTCTGATTATCTCTGGCCGCAGCAGCAGATAAAAACAAACTATAGTTAAATATCAATAATTTAGATAACAATCAGTGCGAAAGTCATTGCGGTTAGTCTTAACCCACAGCAGGCCAAATCAGAATATACATCGTTTTGGTCAATTAGCAGCATAAAATAACGTTATGAAATATTTTACCCGCCGGGTTAATTAGGAATTTATTCAGGAAGGGAAATAACAATACCAGCGTAATTAAAGTTCCAGCGAAATAGCATAAAACAGCGCTTTCCAACAGAAATTAAATAATTCTATATTCATCCTCGCACCGAAGGTTATTTTAATTCACCGGGGATTAATTATGATAAAGACAATAATATTTTCTCTCGTTCTGGCATGCACGGCAATCAGTTCCGCCCATGCTGACACCGCTGCGCCAGGCACCGCCGCCGGTAGTGTTGCCGCCGCTACATCCGAGGGCAATGCTCAGGCCAGAGGTATTGGCGTGATGGCGGCGATTACCGCCATTGCTTTATTGACTGCGGGCGGTGGCAATGGATCCAATAGCGCATCCACCACCACTACCACTTCCACTACTTCAGCGAAATAAATTTGTAACCTGCCAGGTTACTTCCCTCTCCGGGGTTATTTATTATAAATATTCAGTGCAAAACTGAATAACAGTCTGCGCGTTACCGCCTTTGCCTGCGGGGAATAATAACCACCACAGCTTTATTTCAAAAAGCTATTATTCCCTGCTTCTTTTTTTTGCTAAACAGCTGTCGTCCGCAGTGCTGACTGCAGCCGATGCTGGTTATGCTTACTGCGATAGTGAGGAGGAGAATCCGACACGGTATTTATCTCTGCTGTTGTTTCAGATAAAGAGTCAATAAATGCTTTTTGCGCGTTGTTGACAATCCATCCAGATAACAGACCACTCTCCCGCTGTACCGGCAGTGCCGTATCGTCTGGTATCACCACTTTTTTCACCACAGGAACCACCCTATTACTACCGTCCAGAACAGTGAGCAGAAAATGAGCATCACCATCCAGGCGCCTTGTCGGGTCGATAATAACAACATCGCTAATCCTCTATTAAATGTGCCATAGTTCAACCATGTCGAAATTCTCAAGTAACAGCGCAAAAAAAAATGGATTAATGGCTCAGGCTGCGTTCTTCCAGCCAGCTGGCAAGCGCATTGGCGTTCAGCGCCCTCGAATAGAAAAACCCCTGGCCGATATCACATTTTAAGATATGTAATTGTTGCAGTTGCTCCCGTGTTTCCACCCCTTCGGCGATCACTTTGTGCTTCAGACTCTGTCCCATATGCACTACGGTTTTGGCAACTGCTTTCATTTTCTTATCGTTATTCAGATCTTTCACAAAGCTCTGATCGATCTTTAATTCGGTCATCGGTAAATGTGCCAGGCGTGCCAGACAGGAATAGCCGGTGCCAAAATCGTCAATCGAGAGACCGACCCCCAGCGCGCGAATGGCGCAGATAACTTCCATGGTTTCCGGTCTTTTTTCGCGCATCGCGCCTTCGGTTATCTCAATGGTGAGACATTCTGGCGGAAGATTGTATTGCGTCAGTAAGTAACTGATATACGGCGCCAGGGTGCTGTTATAAAAATTAACCGGGGAGAGATTAACCGACACCACCGGAACATCAATATTATTGTTACGCCATTTCGCCATTTGCCGACAGGCCTCATTCAGCGTCCAGCGGCCAATAGCTTCAATATCTCCGGTTTCTTCGGCAATCGGGATGAAAATACCAGGTGATATTTCGCCCATCTGTTGATCGGTCCAGCGCACCAGAGCTTCGACACCATATAACTCATCTTTTTTCAGCCACACCTGAGGCTGGTAGTGCAGTGCCAGTTGATTGTTATCGATGGCCACTTTCAGCGCATTCGCGACACGCAGACGATCCTGGTCCACCTGGTGCATGGTTTCACTATAGAAAAGACAGTGCCCTGCGCCTTTCTGTTTTGCCAGATGAGAGGCATGGTTGGCGAATTGCAGCAGCAAATCACGCTTTTTACTCTGTTCCGGGTAGAGGCTGATGCCAGTGCTGACGGTCACATTCAGCGCGATACCATCAATATCAAAGGGGGTGCGGAACAGCATCTGAATATCTTTTGCAATAGTGGCCGCTTCTTCACGCTGACACTGCGGGACCGCAAGGATAAACGAATCACTGTCAGCATGGTAAATGCCTGCCCGCTGGCCAAATTTGTCCACCAGCCGTCCGGCAATCCTCGCCAGCGCCCGATCGCCAGCTTCATACCCTAAGGCGTCGTTAACACCTTTAAAATGGTCGAGATCGAGGAAGAAGAGCGCAAAGGGGGAGGAAGGGGCCTGGCTGAGTAGTTCATCGACATAGCGGTACATCGCCACACGTTTTGCCAGGCCGGTCAGATTATCATAATTGGTGACCTGCGAGATTTTTTGCTGATCGACATGTAACACCATCAATCTGCTGTTCTTCTCGTCGGTAGTATGCAGCGTCGCCGGAATATCCAGCAGAGCGCCATCCCGTTGCACAATGGTAAGTAGCGCATCGGCGTTGTTCATTTCCTCATGCTGACTGTTTTCGGCAGGAAATAAGGGAACCTCAGCTGTTTTGCGCCCAATCACTTCCCAGCGCAGATAGCCCCATAATTTTTCAGCTGCCTGGTTAAAAAAAGTGATGCAACCGGCTTCATCTGTAAGTAATACCGCATCATGAACCTTGTCGATCACCGTAAATAGATCCAGTGAAACAAGATTGTAATTATTTTTTAACATGTTTTCTTCATCAAAGAATAAAATTTCGTCAGGCGCCGATGGTAATAAAAGACCAGAGAGTGTTCAATATAAAAATGTACAGATTTCATTATATGCCAGTTTAATAGATAGAGAATATGAGTCTGACTCTTTTATTGATGCAGGCTATTTAAATTACTTTTTCCGGTTATTGATATGACTAATATTTGGGATGTGATTTATTTATTTTCTCTATTGATTTTTCTTTTTTTCCCCGACAGAATGGCGTCGATTTATTGCTTTTGATGTGGAATGAAATCTTGCCATTTAATGGGGATTGATTCCGATTTACATCAATGCTGCATTGCAGAAATTGCCACTTTATATCAATAACGAGCATGTACTTTTACACCTGAAAGTTCTTTATCTGTTAAATTAATGTTCCGGGGATGATAAATATTATGTACGATGATATGAGTTCATTAAGTGAAAAGTTGCAGATATCCAGTTTCTCATTTCAGGAAATAATGAAAGAGAAAAAAAACACAGAAAAAACCCAGGATATATCTGCAACGCCACTGCAAGAAGTGAGTAAAGCTGCGGCCATCAGCGATGAGTCCACCACTGATGATGCCCGGCAGCATACAGCCGATTACCGCAAACCTGCGACGTCTGGCGCCGGCCAACTGCCAGCATCAAATAATGACAATAATTTTTTCCCTAATGCGCCGACTGGCGGGGAACTCAGCCGCAATAATATTCTGAGCAGCGTTGCGGGCATGTTAGAGAAAAGTCCGCAGGTTCAGAATGAAAAGCAACCCGTTCGTCTTGATATGTTGTTTTCAATGATTGCTCAAAAAAGGTTCTAGCGAGCAACTCATCTATAAAGAGACAAGCCTTTCCGGAAAGGGATACTGGCGTATACGCAATGCCAGTGTTCTGTTCTGGCGGGTTTCCTTTTTCTGAATTCCAGGCTCTGCCTTTTCTGAATGGTGCGGAATTTTTCTCCGCAAATCTCATTTCTTATTAAAGCCCTGTGGATATGCGAAAATTATTTAATTTTTTCCTTCTGTTACTACTGGCTTTTTGTTCGCTGCTCATCATCATCACCCCCATGAGCAGCGATAAGCAGTATATTTTTGGTCTTTCGATCGTCGCTGTGGTACTTATCGTCGGGCGTTTTAATAATAAAAAATCTACCCTGGCGCTACTGGTCTTCTCGCTGTTGATGTCGGGCCGCTACATTTGGTGGCGCGCGACTACTACGCTGCATTTCGATTCCGTACTGGAAGCGGTGCTCGGTTCGCTGCTGTTTATGGCAGAACTCTACTCCGGGCTGATTTTAGTGCTGGGGTATGTACAGATGTGCTGGCCATTAAAGCGTAGTATCGAGCCATTACCGGCTGATATTTCTCTCTGGCCGACGGTCGATATTTATATCCCTTCCTATAACGAAAGTCTGGATGTAGTGCGGGATACGGTACTGGCGGCTCAGTGTATCGAATATCCGCATGACAAAATGGCCATCTATATTCTTGATGATGGTAAACGCGAGGAATTTCGCCAGTTTGCCGCCGAAACCGGTGTCGGCTACCTGACGCGCCCGGATAACAGCCATGCCAAAGCCGGTAACCTCAATCATGCGATGACCCAGACGCAGGGAGAGTTAATTTGCGTGTTTGACTGCGATCACGTCGCCACCCGGGTATTTCTGCAGGCAACGGTAGGGATTTTCCTGCGCGATGAGAAACTTGCGCTGATCCAGACTCCCCACTATTTTTATTCGCCCGACCCGTTTGAACGCAATCTGACCGCCGCCCGCCATATCCCGCATGAAGGGGCGCTGTTTTACGGTCCGGTACAACAGGGTAATGACAACTGGAACGCCACCTTCTTTTGTGGTTCCTGTGCGGTTATCCGGCGTTCGGCATTAAATGAGGTGGGCGGATTCGCCGTGGAAACGGTAACGGAAGATGCCCATACCGCATTGAAACTGCAGCGTCGTGGCTGGAATACCGCTTTTCTCGATATTCCACTGGCGGCCGGGCTGGCGACCGAACGTCTGGCGCTGCATGTGAACCAGCGTATTCGCTGGGCGCGCGGCATGACCCAGATATTCCGTATTGATAACCCCATGCTGGGCCGCGGGCTGAAGCTGACCCAGCGCATTTGCTACCTGAATGCCATGATGCATTTCCAGTATGGCTTGCCGCGCGCGATCTTCCTGCTGGCGCCACTGGTGTTTATGTTGCTGAATCAGAACATTATTGCCTCATCCGCCACCCTGATCTTTTCCTATGCGCTACCCCACCTGATCCTGTCCAGCTATGTCAGCTCAAAGCTGACCGGACGTCATCGCTACGCTTTTTGGGGCGAAATATACGAAACGGTAATGGCATTTCACCTTATTTTGCCCACCATGCTGAGTATGATTTCGCCGCGTCTGGGCAAGTTTAACGTGACCGATAAAGGGGATTTGACCGATCGGGATTACTTTGATGTCCATACCGTGCGTCCGCTGATAATTGCAGCGTTGCTGATGGCGGGCAGCATGATTTGGGTCATTGTGCGCTATTACTTTAATGATTTTACCGGCGTCGATCCCTGGGTAATTATTCTCAATCTGACCTGGGGTAGCTTTAGCCTGTTGATCCTGCTGGCCTCTATTTCGGTAGCAAAAGAGACCAAACAGATACGCAAAACCATTCGTATCTTTGCCAAATTGCCGACCACCGTTTACTTCTCCGATAAGACGGAAATGCGTTCTCACACCCTCGATCTCTCGATGGGCGGCGCGCGCGTTGCCCTGCAGAAGGGGGGCGATCTGTCACGAAAATCGCCGATCAGCATGTCGCTTGGTTTGGGCAAAGATGAGGTCCGGATGCCGATCCGATCCGCAGGCAGCGGGCTGGGCGACCTGCGGGTTGAGTTTGATGAGATGAACGTCGATATCAGACGCGAGCTGGTACGTGTGGTGCTAACCCGCGCCGATGCCTGGATAAAACCTCCCTATCAGCCGGATAAACCTCTGCGTTCCTTTCTCGGCATCATCCAATGCGTCTGGGAGCTGTTATTTGGTCGCCGTAAAAGCAGCGGCGGCTTTAAAAGCCAGATGGCAGTGGTGGCAAAACCTGCCAGCGAGGTTAAACATGAGCTGTAAAACCTCGATCGCTGCGGCGCTGCTGCTGTGTGCGGTACTGCCGGTAATCCCCCTTATGGCGCAACCGCCGGTCCCGGCGGATGATCTGCCGTCACTGCCGGTGCCAAATTCACTGTTGCCTGCCAGCGCCAGTAGCAACCCGGCAGCGGCGAATCCGGCAGCCAGCGATGATAAGAATCAGGCGATCTCCGGCGCCATCACTTTTGCCGATATGGGCGCCCGCCAGGGTCTGCAACTGAACAGTCAGCAGTTACAATCCGGCGTGGCCTTTACCTTGCCGCATAATATGGTGATCACCACCGCGCGTCTGAAGCTGGCAATCCGCAGCTTTGCTCCCCAGCAGCGCGATCAAAATCTGCAACTGATGCTGAATGGACAGCCGCTCGGGGCATTCCCGCTCGATCGCTCTGCCGGTAATAACAACACCTATACGCTCGATGTTCCGGCGTCGATGATTGCCTCAAAAAATAACCTGAGTTTTCAATTACGCAGCAGTGATGATTTGATCAATAACGACTGGAGCTGCCAGCAGCCTTCGGCAACCCAGGGCAATATCACACTGCAGTCATCCTCGGCGATCGAATTAACCGGACTGTGGCTTAACACGCGCAAAACCCTCGCCGATTTCCCGCGTCCTTTCTTCGATCCGCTGCAGATGAAAGAGACTACGCTCAATATCGCCTATAGCGCCCAGCCGGCGGCGGATGTATTAACCGCCTCCGCGATTGTGGCGTCGATGTTTGGGGTAATCAATCGCGACAGAAACAGCCACTTTAACGCCACCTTCGACCAGTTGCCGCCGCAAAACGGTATCTTGTTTGGTAAACCCGGCGACAAAATCGGCGCGCTAACGCTGCCTGAGATCACTGGCTCAGGATTGCAAATTATCGATAATCCGCTTAACCCGTTGTATAAGTTGCTGATTGTCAGTGGTCGTAATGGTCAGGAACTTCGTCAGGCGGCGATGCGGCTGGCGCAGACCAATCTGCCGGACAGCGACAATTTGCAGGTTGCGTCGCTGTCGGTGCCGATGCGGCAGCCATACGATGCGCCGCGCTGGATTAGCACCCGTCAGCGGGTATCGCTTGATTCGTTAACCGAAGATAAACAGGCGCTGGTTTCCCAGGGGATCTGGCACGGTGAGAATCAGGTTATTTTCCGCGCCTCCCCTGACCTGTTTATGTGGGACGGTAAACTGGTACCGCTGGAACTTAACTACCGTTTCGCACAGAAAAGCTGGCTTGATAGTGGCCACTCGTTCCTTAACGTGTCGCTGAACGGGCAGTTCCTGAAAAGCCTGCCGACTTCACGTAACCGGCTACTGGCCCCGCTGTTTTCCTTTTTAGGTATTGCCGATGGTGAGCACCAGCAACATGCGGTGGTCAATATTGATCCGCAAACCATTTATGGCAGCAACCGGCTGGCGTTTTATTACGACCTGAAAGCGAAAAGCGGCGTCTCCTGCCAGTCAATGGCGAATGACAATAGCAGTAACCAGATTGGCGGTGACTCGACGCTGGATCTGCGCCACTCCTGGCATTTTGGCGTACTGCCAAACACCACCTGGTTTACCAGCGCCCTGTTCCCGTTTACCCGCTATGCCGACCTGGCGAAAACGGTAGTGATGATGCCGTCCCAGCCAGAAGTCAGCGACGTTTCAGTACTGCTGAATTTAATGGCGCGGGCGGGCAATGCCACCGGCGTGCCGGCTAACTATGTGCATATCTTTACCGGTTTCCCGACGCAATCAGCCGATAACGACCTGCTGGCCGATAGCGATGTGATCGGCATTGGCGCCATTAATCGCGGAACCCTGATGCAACAGCTGCTACAGGAGAGCCCCTTTACCAGCAACGGCAACATGTTGAATGTCAAAGATAGCGGGCTGATGCCTCACCTGCAGGCGTTACTGAATGGCAACTGGAAATTTCAGTTTGATGATGTCGCGGATTTCTTTGCCAGCAACCCACGCTGGCGCGGTCTGGTCAGCTTTCGCTCCCCATGGGATGCCCGCCATGTCGTGGTACTGGCCACCGCAAATGATGAAGCGCAACTCCGGCTGCTAACTGACGATATGAACAAACCCGCAGTGAGCAGTGCCAGCAGTGGCGACATGCTGTTAATTAGCGACAGCGGTGAAAGCAAAAGCTGGCGTGTTGGTGAAACATTTACTTCCGGCGATTTGCCGCTCTGGCTGCATGTTCTGTGGTTCGCCAGCCAGCATATTTTCGCGTTGTTACTGGTGGTTTGCCTGTTAGCGCGTAGCGCCAGCCTTTCCTTATATGCGTATTTAAAACAGCACGCCGCAGAGCGTTTACAGGGTCCACGACATCATGAATAAAGCCAACCATAAGCCAATGAGACGCTCCTTATATCTGCTTTGTCTGCTGGGCGCGGCCCACAATGCAGTGGCCAAAGACAACGAGGCGGCGGTCACCACCCTGCTGGCGCAGGCTGGCTACTGGCACAGCAAAGCGCATGACGAGCTGGCGATAGATGCATTGCAAAAAGTACTGGCGGCAGACCAGAACAATATTAATGCCATGTACCTGATGGCGCTGTATCAGTTACAGCAGGGCAACAAGCAGCAGGCCGATATCTGGAGCGACAAAATCCGCGCGCTGTCGCCACAGGATCCGCTGCTCAATGCGCTGAACAGCACTGAGCATATGCAAAATATTTCACCGCCGCAGCTAAGTGCGGCGCGTGAGCTGGCGCGTAGCGGGCGCACAAAAGAAGCGATTGTCGCTTATAAAGCGTTATTTTCCGGCCAAAAACCACCGGCAGATCTGGCGCTGGAATATTACCAGACGCTGGCCGGGGATGACGCTTCATGGTCTGAAGCGGCGCAGGGATTACGCCAGCGTGCGCTCGAACAGCCGGGCGATAGCACTACCAAACAGGCACTGGCGACGGTGCTGACCTACAAAGGTGAGACAAGGCGCGAAGGGATTGCACTGCTGGAAACACTGCCGGCCGGTGCCGCCTCCGACAAAGCCTTACAACAGGCGCTGTTGTGGCTGGAACCGAAAAAAGAGGATTTACCGCTCTACAGCAGCTATCTCAGCCGTCATCCGGAAGACAACAGCCTGGTGGCGCATTTTCGCCAGCAGGTGGATGGCGACATGGTGCGTACCGGCTTTAACGCGCTGAACAACGGTGAACTCACGCAGGCGGTCGACAAATTTAATACCGTGCTGAAAACCCATCCCGATGACAGCAATGCCCTCGCTGGCCTCGGCTATATTGCGCTGCGTAAAAACAATTTTGACCAGGCCGAGCAACAGCTGCGTCATGCGGCACAGGGCGGTAGCGATGAACAGCGACAGCGCTGGTTGCAGGATGCGGATAATGCGCATTTTTATGCCCGCCTGAATCAGGCGCGGACGCTGAGCCAGCATAACCAGTACGATCAGGCGCTACAGGCGCTGGATAGCGTGCAGGCCAGTACTGCGGATCAACGCCTCGCGGCCGGATTACTTCAGGGCGATATCTATCGTCGTCAGGGGCAAAGTGCACAGGCGGAAACACTGTATCGTCAGCTGTTGCGCGAACGCCCGGCCAGCGTGGAGATCAAAAGCGGGCTGCTGTGGGTGTTAAGGCAGCAAAAGAAACAGGCTGAAGCCGATGCGCTGCTTGCCACCCTTCCCGCCGCGCTTCGTAGCCGTTATGCCAACGTGGTTGATAACAGTGAGCCGGTACGCAAAGCCGCAGCGGCTGCGTTGCAGGGCGGAAATAGTGTCCGCGCCATGCAGTTACTACAGGATGGCGTAGCGAAATATCCGGACAGTGTCTGGCTCCGTTATGACTACGCCCGTGCACTGCGCGCCGGCGGAGAAAAACAGCGCGCGGATGATCTGATCAATGCGCTACTTAGCCAGTCCCGCCCGCAGCCTGAAGCCTGGCATGCCGCCGCGCTGTATGCCGACAGCGATAAGAACTGGCCGAAAGTCATGGCGGTGGTGGCGCAGGCGCCAGCGCAGGCGCGCAATGAAGAGCTGCTTACGCTGGAAGCACGGGCGAAAGTGAACCGGCAAATGGATGTCGCGGAAAATTATCTTAATCGCGGCAATGAGGTGGCAGCGCTGAACTCACTGCATATTCTCTCCGCCACGCCACCTGATGATCCGCGCGATGTCGGACGGCTGGCCGAACTGCTGATGAAAGCCGGCGACAGTAATTCCGCTCTGAGCCAGATTTCCCGCAATCAGGCGCAGGGATTGCACGGTTCGGTCGCGGATTACGCCACCCAAATCCAGGTGTTGAATCAGGCGGGCCGGTTTGCCGAAGCGGAGAGCGTCATCAACGCACCGGCGCTGCTGAATACCTCCAGCGAGCAGCAGATCAGGCAGGTACAGAGCGGATATCTGATCAGTCGCGCAGATTTATTACGTCAGCAGGGAGATATCGCCGGAGCATGGCAAATCATTATGCCGGCGCTAAAAGCCACGCCGACCGATACCGCTTTGCTACTGGCGACCGCACGTATTTATCAGGCTGATGATATGGCGGATAAAGCTGGCGAGATTTATCACTATATTTTACGTCGCGATCCGCGCAATCGCGAAGCGCTGTATGGGGCGGTCAACCTGGCGCTGGCTAACCATGATGCCGAAGCCGCACAGCAAAGCTTCCGGCTGCTGGACCCAAGCCAGGATGCGGATTACTTCCTGCTGTCCGCCCGCGTCGCCGCCGCCAACGGCAACAATACGCAAGCCATGGCGCTGTTACGCTCGGCGCAGTGGCGTTTACAGCAAAATAGCAACCCGCTGACGGCGATCACTACCGACGATGCATTAAGCCGGGTCCTCTCCGTTCCCTCTTCTGCACAGCAGGTACAGCAAAGCACCCGCACTGATGTCGATCGCCTGCTGGCCGATTTGCAGGAGAAAACGGCAACCACCGCACAGGCGAGTTTTGCCGTTGATCAGCACTCCGGCGAAAGCGGGCTGAGCTCACTGTCGCAGATCAAAACCCCGCTGACCCTCTCCACCGCGGCGGGCGACGCTGGACGGCTAAACGTGACCGTCACTCCGGTCACGCTGAATGCTGGCGATATGTCGGCGGAATCCGCCAGCCGTTTCGGCAGTGGCGCAATCACCCGCGCGGAACGACGCGCCGCATCAACCAGTACTGACCTCTCCAGCATTAACGCCGACAGCTTAGGCGGGCAACAGGTTAATGGTGTGGAAAGTGGTCTGAGCCTGAGCGGCGATAGCTATAAACTGGATATTGGCAGTACACCGACCGGTGGCGAGTTCACCCGGGTCGTTGGCGGCATCAAATGGCAACCGCAGCTGACACAAAACAGCACCCTGACCCTGCAGGCAGAAAGACGCGCGGTGACCGATAGTCTGCTTTCTTATGTCGGGGCAAAGGACGCGGCCACCGGAGAACGCTGGGGGGCGATCACCCGCAACGGCGTATCAGCGCAATATGCCTGGGATAATGATCTGGTTGGCCTGTATGCGCGCCTCGGGTTTGATACCTATATTGGTGAAAACGTTCCGACCAACCATGGGGTGGATACGGTTGCCGGCAGTTATATTCGTCCGTATCAAACGAAAAATAGCGAATTAAAAGTCGGCGTCAATATGCATTATATGGATTTTGACAAAAACCTGAGCTATTTCACTCTGGGACAAGGGGGATATTTTAGTCCGCAGAATTATCTGGCACTGTCACTGCCTGTTGAGCTGACTTATCACTGGAAAGACTGGGATGTATCGCTCAGTAGCTCAGTGGGATATCAGTCCTATAAACAAAGTCAAAGTGACTATTTCCCTGGCCATGAAAGTCTGCAGTCTCAACTGGATCAATATGCCAGCAGCGACAGTAATATAGATAGCGTTTATAAATCCACCTCTAAGAATGGTATTAACTATCTTGTTGGGATCAACACAAAATATAATTTAAATTCTTCTATGGCGCTTGGTACCAACATAGGGTATAACACCTTCGGTAATTATAATGAAGGTAAGGCGTTATTTTATTTCAGGTATTATTTCAACTCCAAAAAATCATCTGTGGAATAAATCATGTTTAATGACCATGACCATTATTTACAACGTTCTTATCAGGCAGGCTGGCACGATTTAGTGAATTTGTTTTTCAACGAGTTTTCTGCCGGGGAAACCGAACAGGGCTGTGAAACATTACGTCGCATCGGCCGGATGCTGGCTGAGTGGTATCCGGTCGACCGGGTCACCACTGTGTCGATCCTGGAAAACAACATTAATACTGTCCTTGAGTTATTTAACTGGGGATTTGTCAGAATGGCGCCGGCGCAGCGCGAATTAATAATTATGCATTGCGCATGGCCACATGCCCCGGCATCACGCGATGAAGCAAGCTGGCGAAAAGCCAGCGCCTGTATGCTGGAAGGCGCCTACTCTCAGTGGTTACAGTCACAGGGCGGTGGCAATGTCCCGGTGCGCTGGAAAGATAATGCCACGGAAGATGTTTTACTGTTCCGTTATGCCCTTGCTGAATAACAGCTGACACGTAAAGCATTGTTCTTGCCGCTCTGATATTAAGATTACAGGAAACAGATATGTTAAATGAAATTATGATTTCTGGCAGGAAGCTCGATCTTACTGATATCCACTCGGTGGAAGGCAATGTTTTTATGTCGCTGATTCTGGATTTGCATGGTGGGATCCGCTATGCAAATCCATTATATTGCCAGTGCAGTGGTTATTCCTGTGAAGAGCTGATTGGCGAACCCTTCAGATTGTACGATGATATCGTCTTGCTGCAGAAATGGCGCGATGAAAAAATCACTAATCCTGAAGGGAACCAGCGCCTCGAGTTACGTCAGCGCAAAAAAAATGGCGATATATTCTGGCTGGATATCACCCTGGTTCCACTGCGCGATAAACAGGATGAAATTGTCGGCTTCAGTATGATCTGCTTTGATGTGACCCGTCAGGTGTTGATCCGTGAGCGGTTGCATTTCCGCGCCCATAATGATGCGCTAACCAAAACCCTGAACCGGCAGGGCTATTATATCCATAGCCGGAAGATCATTAATGTGGCTAAAGGCCTTCAGAGTCTGGTGGCAGTGGCAATTCTCGACCTGGACGGCTTTAAAAAAATCAATGATGAGCTGGGGCATGCCGCCGGTGATGAAGTACTACGTGACTTTACCTTACGGGTAAAATCCTGTCTTCCTGATGACGCGGTTTTTGGTCGTCTCGGCGGTGATGAATTTGCCTTAACCTTTATTGAAAAACAGCAGGGCGCGGAGAGCGAAGCGTTATTTTCGCGTATTGTTGATCAGGTTAACAAACCAATACTCATTCGCAACATTGAGAAAACGATATTTCCCTCAGTCAGCATCGGCTATGCCCATTATCCACGCGATGGAACTCACTTTTCATCGGTAATGCGCGCAGCGGATATGGCGCTTTATCGGGTCAAATCCCTCGGGGGAAACAACTCATTTTACTATAAAAATTCATTACGATAAGGCAAAGAGATAAAAATGCTCAGCCCGCCAGTTTGCTGCCATAGAAATGCAAAGAACATGTTACACAACAAATAAAACCATATAATTCATGAGGTCAGATATGTTTAAAGCAATTATCCCTGTGGCAGGGCTTGGAACGCGCATGTTACCAGCCACCAAGGCGATTCCCAAAGAGATGTTGCCAATTGTTGATAAACCTTTAATCCAATACATTATTCAGGAGTGTTACGCATCCGGAATACGCGAAGTGATTCTGGTGACCCACTCATCAAAGAATGCTATCGAAAATCATTTCGATACCTCTTTCGAACTGGAATCACTGCTGGAAAAAAGAGTAAAGAATCAAATCCTCGAAGAAATTCGTCAGATTTGTCCGTCAGATATGAAAATAATGCATGTCCGTCAGGGTCAGGCGAAAGGGCTGGGTCATGCGGTGCTCTGCGCACAGCCGTTGGTCGGTGACGATGATTTTATTGTCATTCTGCCGGACGTGCTGATTGATGATCACTACAGTGACCTGAGTCAGGATAACTTATCAGCGATGCTGCGTCGTTTTCGCGAAACCGGGAAAAGCCAGCTACTGATTGAGAAAGTGGCTCATGCCGATGTCGAACGCTATGGCGTGGTCGACTGCGGCGGCGAACATCCGGCCAGCGGTGAGTTTTGCAGTATCTACAATTTAGTGGAAAAACCGCCGGTTGCTGAAGCCCCATCAGATTTGGCGGTGGTGGGCCGTTATGTGCTGTCACGTCATATCTGGCCATTGCTGGAAAAAACGCCGGTTGGCGCAGGTGATGAGATACAGCTTACCGATGCCCTGGCAATGTTATTACAGCAACATCCGGTGGAAGCCTATCACCTGAAGGGAAAATCCCATGATTGCGGTGACAAGATCGGTTATGTAAAAGCTTTCGTGGAGTACGGCACCCGTCATGCTGTTATCGGCAAAAATTTTCGTCACTGGCTCGGCGCAGTTCCCGCACTGGTAGAAGAATAACGATTTTAACTAATCCTACCTTCTGATTGAGCCAGACAAAAGTCTGTTTGTCTGCTTTATAGAGAAAGGAAATATAATGAAAAAATCAAATGCGCCCTTATCAGTCATATTTCTTTTTCTTACATCAGTATTATTTATGACATTGCCCGCACAAGCAGATAACTGGAGTGTATTTAAACAGAACTATCTCAGCCCTGTCGGACGTATCATGGATAAGACCAATGGCATAAGCCATTCGGAAGGTCAGGGATATAGCATGTTGCTGGCGGTCTATAATGATGATCCGGCCACCTTTGCCGAACTCTGGCTTTGGACAGCAAGGACGCTGTTTCGGCCAGATATCGGATTATTCTCCTGGCGTTATGATCCGTCAGCCGGGAAAGTGACCGATACCAACAACGCCAGTGACGGTGATACGCTGATTGCCTGGGCATTATTAAAGGCCGGGCAAAAGTGGCATAATCTGGATTATATTGCTGCCTCCACGAATATTCAGAAGGCAATTATCCATAACCTGGTGATCCCACTGGGTGATGACAAAATTTTGCTGCCGGGAGTGTATGGTTTTAGCAAAGATGATGGTTATATTATCAACCCGTCATACTTTATTTTCCCCGCATGGAAGAGCTTCTATGAGCAAAGTCATGACCCGGTATGGTTAGCATTGCGTAAAGGTGCACTACATATCCTGGACAAAGCGCATTTTGGCGAGGCAAAATTACCGGCAGACTGGTTATGGGTGAATAATGCTGGCGAGGTGAAACCAGCTCAGGGCTGGCCAACCCGTTTTAGCTATGATGCGATTCGCATCCCCCTCTATTTGAGCTGGAGCGATCCGGGCGCGTCACAGTTAATTGCTTTCCAGCATTTTTGGGCCAGATACGATCGCAATAATACCCCGGCATGGATCAATATTTCCGGCGGCGAGGCTGCCGGCTATAGTTTATCTGGCGGAGGGCTGGCTATACGCGATTTAATCATGAAAGATCCTAAACCAGCGGAATCTTCGATTATTCCGGATGAAGGTTACTACTCTTCGGTATTACACCTGTTAGCGTTGCAGGCACAAAAAAGACAAGGAAGCGGTTAGTTATTGTTTATAATATTTTTTTTTGCTAGATTCCCTTTTGCCGACTGTCTGTCGCTGGTTTTTCGCTTCAGACATTAAGCGTTTGGAGATAAAACATAACGTTATAAACACTATAAAAAATACTTCTTTACTTTCTTTAACATATCTATTTAGCAGGACGCCGTAAGGATTATGTAAAATTTAGTAAGAAGAGACTACACAACAATTAATTCGGGGCAGGTTAATCTTGAACCAGGAAAAATAATGAATATCCGTGATTTGGAATATCTGGTAGCTTTGGCCGAATATCGCCATTTTCAGCGGGCGGCTGAAGCATGTAATGTCAGTCAGCCTACACTAAGTACGCAACTGCGTAAGCTGGAAAATGAGCTGGGTTTGCTTCTGCTTGAGAGAACAACACGGAAAGTACATTTCACTCAAATAGGACTGCAGCTTGTTGAGCAGACAAGAACCGTTTTGCGTGAGATTAGTGTATTAAAAAATATTGCTCATACCGGTCAGAAAAGTACCGCTGATACCTTAAATATAGGGATTATCCCCACGCTGGCACCCTATTTGTTCGATCAGATCCATGCGTACTTCAGCGAAAGTTTTCCGAAAATGCAGCTGGAAATCTATGAGGCGGATGCTGAACGCTTAGTCTCAATGCTCAAGTCAGAAGAAATTGAGTGCGCCATTGTGGCTGATTCATACAATCTGGAAAATTATGTCGAACTGCCGTTGTTTGAAGAGCCTCTGGTTTTAGGTGTTCACCCTGATCATCCTTTCGCCAGGCTTGATGAGATTTCTATGGAGCAGTTAAAAGACTCTACGATGCTGATGCTGGATAAAAATAATGGTCTTCACGATCAGATTTTAAAATATTTTTATAAGCATGATATAAAACAGGATAAACGGTTTGTCGCTATGCATCTTGAAACCCTGCGTCGGGGTGTCAGTTGTAATCGCGGCATTGCCTTATTCCCCCTGTTAGCTACCCGTGGGGAGAATCAGAGTCAAATAAAGTATATTCGCTGCGTTAATCCGGTACCGGCACGCAAAGTGGTGATGCTTTTTCGTCGGGGAGACTCGATGCGCAAAAGTTATGAAGCCTTCAGGCGCATGATGGCGATTTTTATCACTGACTACAATGGGACACTCAATCCAGTCCTATGAACAGAGCAATACCCTATCTCGATGCAACCGCTTAGTCAGGGTTGCAAAGTTGATCCTCTCAGTACGCCGCCGTTATCCACCAGAGTACATCACCCCGCTGGAAGCTCAGGGTTTTATCTAAAACTGTGCTCTGATCTCATGGGGAGAGAGGTAGCCCTTGCCATACAGCATACTAATTTTAAAATAAACGCTGGCCAGCATAACGGTAAACTCTTCGACGCGGATGCCAGGTCGTAATTCAGGCAGAAAAGGAGATAGCGCAGTTAATAACTCATAATGGTCAACCGTTAAAGATTCAGAGTCATAACGATAAGGGAGTGCCAGCAACTCCATCATTTCATCTTCATCTTTATGGGTTATATAGGCGAGTCTTGTTGCCGTTTTCTCTACTATTGGCGGCACATTCATTACAGATACTGTCATGTTTTCACTGCTCTCCTTCAACTTTTTTTTGCTTCTTCTTTTACTCATTTCAGCCCTCATCACTGCTTATACTGAAATTGCATGCAAACTAATTGCAGATTGATTCCCTTCACAGCAGTATCGGTCACCAGGGCATAATGTTTATAGCTACTTAAAAATATATCCCAAAAAATCCAAAAAGAAATAATCTAAATTCCTAAATAAATTATAGACTATGGAGAAAAAAAAGCAGTGGAGGCAACTGTTTTTCAGACATTGGCTATGCGCGGTTTTTTATCACATTAATTTGACTTTTGAAAGGAAAAAATTACTAACAAAAGATGTTACACAGTAATTTATCCTGTAAAATTATCAATAAACAGTGACTTTACCCATAATATAGTATTTTATCTTTGGTTAGTCCGGCACAGTTAAAAATTTAACTTGCGCAGCGGATTTATATACAACATCTATATGTTTTTCGTTACGTCCGTTGATAAATAATCTTCCCGGCTACGGGTAATGAGAATTATCAAGGTTGAACCGCAGGCCACGATGCCGCAAAATCCCGGCTATATTCCCGTCATACCTCAGGCTGCAGGACGAGATGCCAATGAAAACCAAACTTGTCACCCGCGAAGGCTACAATAAGCTGAAACAGGAACTGGACTATCTGTGGCGCGAAGAGCGGCCGGAAGTCACCAAAAAAGTCACCTGGGCCGCCAGTCTCGGCGACCGCAGCGAAAATGCCGACTATCAGTACAATAAAAAACGCCTGCGTGAAATCGATCGCCGGGTGCGTTACATCACTAAAAGCCTCGAAGCGCTGCGCATTGTCGACTACTCGCCACAGCAGGATGGCCGGGTGTTTTTTGGTGCCTGGGTGGAGATTGAAAATGACGACGGCGAAACCAAACGCTTTCGCATTGTCGGCTATGATGAGATTTTTGGCCGCAAAGATTATATCTCCATCGACTCTCCGATGGCGCGCGCCTTGCTGAAGAAAGAAGTCGGGGATGCGGTTACCGTTGTCACCCCGGTGGGCGAAGCGCTGTGGTATGTGAATGCCATCGAATATATCGCCTGATGCATTCGGATTATGGCGCAATCCGCGCCGCGCGACTGGCAATTTTGCCCTGCAATCCGTATAACTATCCGCTGTTTTTAAGCCACTAAGTAACCAATGATGAATGATTCGCTGAGCCGCATTATTGCAAGTGAACTTCAGGCCCGACCAGAACAAGTCGAAGCCGCTGTTCGCCTGCTGGATGAAGGGAATACCGTGCCGTTTATTGCACGTTATCGTAAAGAAGTGACGGGTGGCCTGGATGACACCCAGCTGCGCCAACTGGAAACGCGCCTTGGTTATCTGCGCGAACTGGAAGAGCGACGTCAATCCATTCTGAAATCCATTGATGAACAGGGCAAGCTCACCGATGTGCTTGCGGCGGCCATTAACGGCACGCTGAGCAAAGCCGAACTCGAAGACCTCTATCTGCCATACAAACTGAAGCGCCGCACCCGCGGACAAATCGCGATTGAAGCAGGCCTTGAGCCGCTGGCCGATACCCTGTGGCAGGATCCCTCTCACGACCCTGAGCAGCTGGCCGCTGACTATGTTGCGGCCGACAAAGGCGTTGCCGACGTTAAAGCCGCCCTTGATGGCGCGCGCTATATTCTGATGGAACGTTTTGCCGAAGACGCCAGCCTGCTGGCGAAAGTGCGTAACTATCTGTGGAAAAACGCCCACCTTGTTTCCCGCGTGGTGGCAGGCAAAGAAGAAGCGGGGGCGAAATTCCGCGACTATTTCGACCACCACGAAGCCCTTGCCACTGTGCCCTCGCATCGTGCGCTGGCGATGTTCCGTGGCCGCAACGAAGGCGTGCTGCAGCTGGCGCTGAATGCCGATCCGCAATTTGATGAACCGCCGCGTGAAAGCCACGGCGAACAGATTATCAGCGAGCACCTGAATCTGCGCCTGAATAACGCCGCGGCAGACAGCTGGCGCAAAGCGGTAGTAAGCTGGACCTGGCGTATCAAGGTGCTGTTGCATCTGGAGACCGAGCTGATGGGCAGCGTGCGCGAACGTGCGGAAGATGAAGCCATTAATGTCTTTGCCCGTAACCTGCACGATCTGCTGATGGCCGCGCCTGCGGGCATGCGCGCCACCATGGGTCTCGATCCGGGGCTGCGTACCGGGGTAAAAGTAGCGGTGGTCGATGCCACCGGCAAACTGGTGGCCACTGATACCATTTATCCGCACACCGGACAGGCAGCCAAAGCAGCGGTCGCCGTTGCCGGTCTGTGTAGCAAACACCATGTCGAGCTGGTTGCTATCGGCAACGGCACCGCCTCACGCGAAACCGAGCGTTTCTTCCTGGACGTGCAAAAACAGTTCCCGCAGGTACAGGCGCAGAAAGTGATCGTCAGTGAAGCTGGCGCCTCGGTCTACTCCGCTTCTGAACTGGCGGCGCTGGAGTTCCCGGATCTCGATGTGTCGCTGCGTGGCGCGGTGTCCATTGCCCGCCGTCTGCAGGATCCACTGGCCGAGCTGGTGAAAATCGATCCAAAATCCATCGGTGTCGGCCAGTATCAGCACGATGTCAGCCAGAGTCAGCTAGCGAAAAAGCTGGATGCGGTAGTGGAAGACT
The DNA here is from genome assembly GCF_047308185.1 of Pantoea sp. B65. Taxonomy (NCBI): domain Bacteria; kingdom Pseudomonadati; phylum Pseudomonadota; class Gammaproteobacteria; order Enterobacterales; family Erwiniaceae; genus Pantoea; species Pantoea sp. B65. The sequence goes on along the minus strand of NZ_JAHXPU010000015.1, from coordinate 422,677 downwards.
GCGTAAACGGAGTAGGTGTCGATCTGAATACGGCTTCCGTGGCGCTGTTGATGCGGGTGGCGGGTCTGACCAAAATGATGGCGCAGAATATCGTCAGCTGGCGTGATGAAAATGGACGTTTCCAGAACCGTCAGCAACTGCTGAAAGTCAGCCGGCTGGGGCCAAAAGCCTTTGAACAGTGCGCCGGCTTCCTGCGCATTAACCACGGCGATAACCCGCTGGATGCTTCTACCGTGCACCCGGAGGCCTATCCGGTGGTGGAGCGCATTCTTGCCGCCACCCGCCAGGCGCTAAACGAGCTGATGGGTAACCCGTCTGAGCTGCGCAACCTGAAAGCTGTCGATTTTACCGACCAGCGCTTTGGTGTGCCGACGGTCAGCGACATTATGAAAGAACTGGAAAAACCGGGTCGCGATCCGCGTCCTGAGTTTAAAACCGCCCAGTTCGCCGATGGTATCGACACCATGAACGATCTGCTGTCCGGCATGGTGCTGGAAGGCTCCGTCACCAACGTCACTAACTTTGGCGCTTTTGTCGATATCGGCGTGCATCAGGATGGCTTAGTCCATATCTCTTCGCTGTCCGATAAGTTTGTCGACGACCCGCACAAGGTGGTGAAAGCCGGTGATATCGTCAAAGTGAAGGTGATGGAAGTCGATCTGCAGCGTAAACGCATTGCGCTGACCATGCGCCTTGACGAACAGCCGGGTGAAGGCAACGCCCGGGCGGGCGGCCCGGCTAAAACCACGCCACGCGATAACGGCCGACCGACGCCAGGCAAAGCCCGGCCAAAAGCCGCGCCGGCCGCGGCTGGCAACAGCGCCATGAGCGATGCGCTGGCCGCCGCGCTGGGCAAAAAGCGTTAATCCTGCAGGGGCGGCGTCAGCGTCGCCCCTGACCTTTAAGCCCGCCGCTTCTCCCCTGTTCACAACGAAATTGTTTTAGGTCAACTCTAACAATAACCATTCTCACTACACTCGTAGCATATGAACTATTCTGCCGCTGTGACGGCAATCCTGAGGTGCTCCTGTGCAACTTATTGCCCGGCAACAGTATAAAATTATCGGCTTTACCGCAGCTGTCGGCGCCGCTTACCGCCAGAAGCTCCTCTCCATGGGCATGTTGCCCGGTTCCACTTTCTCCGTGGTACGTATTGCACCGCTTGGCGACCCGCTGCAGATTGAAACGCGCCGCGTCAGCCTGATGTTACGCAGAAAAGATCTCGCCCTGCTGCAACTGGAAGCATTGGGTTAACGGAGCCAGACAATGAAGAGCTGCACCATTGGCCTGATTGGCAACCCCAATGCGGGTAAAACCACGCTATTTAACCAGTTAACCGGCGCCCGTCAGCGTGTCGGCAACTGGGCGGGCGTCACCGTCGAACGCAAAGAGGGCAGCTTTACTACCGCCCGGCAGCGGGTACAACTGGTCGATCTGCCGGGTACCTACTCACTGACCACCGTTTCGCAGCAAAGCTCGCTCGATGAGCAAATTGCCTGCCACTACATTCTCAGCGACGAGGCCGATCTGCTGATCAATGTGGTGGATGCCAGCAACCTTGAGCGTAACCTCTACCTGACGCTGCAATTACTGGAGCTGGGCATCCCCTGTATTGTGGCGCTCAATATGCTGGATATGGCCGAAAGCCAGAAAATCAGCATCGATATTGCGGCGCTGGCCCGGCGTCTGGGTTGCCCGGTGATCCCGCTGGTGTCAACCCGCGGTCAGGGCATCAGCCAGTTAAAACAGGCGATAGACGATCACCCGCTGCGTAGTCATCGCTTCACCGTCGATTATCCTGGCGAAATTGCCGACGCCGCTGCGCAACTGATACCGCTGCTGCCAGATAACTACTCCGGCCAGCAGCGTCACTGGTTAGCGCTGCAGATGCTGGAAGGCGATGTATTCAGTCTCGCCCAGGGCGGTCACGCGGCACAGCAACAGCTGAGCGTCCTGCAGTCTGCCCTCACCCGGGATGCCACGCTGGCGATTGTCGATGCACGCTACCACACCATTGAAAAACTGTGTGCGGCGGTAAGTAACAGTCATCAGGCACTGCCGCACCGACTCTCTCAGCGCCTGGACAGCCTGGTGCTGCATCGCTGGCTCGGCCTGCCGATTTTCCTGCTGGTGATGTATCTGATGTTTCTGCTGGCAATCAATATTGGCGGCGCACTGCAACCGCTGTTTGATGTCGGCTCGGCAGCGCTGTTTATTCATGGTATGCAATGGCTGGGCTGGAGTCTGCATTTCCCGGTCTGGTTGACGGTGTTTCTGGCGCAGGGCATCGGCGGCGGGATCAATACCGTTCTGCCGCTGGTGCCGCAGATTGGCATGATGTATCTGTTTCTCTCCTTTATGGAAGACTCCGGCTATATGGCGCGTGCCGCCTTTGTGGTCGATCGTCTGATGCAGGCGCTCGGTCTGCCAGGAAAATCCTTTGTACCGTTAATCGTCGGTTTTGGCTGCAATGTGCCATCGGTCATGGGCGCACGCACGCTTGATGCGCCACGGGAAAGATTAATGACGGTGATGATGGCGCCCTTTATGTCGTGCGGTGCGCGGCTGGCCATTTTTGCCGTCTTCGCCGCGGCGTTTTTTGGCCAGAATGGCGCACTGGTGGTATTCAGCCTCTATCTGGTCGGGGTCACCATGGCGATTGCTACCGGCCTGCTGCTGAAACACACCCTGATGCGCGGCGAAGCCACCCCGTTTGTGATGGAATTGCCGCTATACCACGTCCCCCATCTGAAAACCTTGTTACTGCAAACCTGGCAGCGCTTACAGGGATTTGTGCTGCGCGCTGGTAAAGTGATCATTCTGGTCAGCATGGTGATTGGCGCGCTGAACAGCTTTTCTTTTAGCGGTGAGCCAGTAAATAATATCAATGACTCGGCGCTGGCCGCCGTCAGCCGCAGTGTGACACCGTTGCTGGCGCCAATTGGCGTGCATAATGATAACTGGCAGGCAACGGTCGGCCTGGTGACCGGTGCGATGGCGAAAGAGGTGGTGGTCGGTACGCTCAATACGCTGTATACCGCGGCGGCAATTAACGAAACCCCATTTGAACCAGAGAAATTTAGCCTGACTGATGAACTGACCAGCGCCGTAACCCAAACCTGGCAGGGTCTGCAAGACACGTTCTCGCTCAGTGTGCTGGCAAACCCGATCGAAGCCAGCAAAGGCGAAGGGGAAATGGCTTCCGGCGCGATGGGGGTGATGAGCAGTAAATTCGCCAATGATGCCGCAGCCTACAGCTACCTGTTATTTGTACTGCTGTACGTGCCTTGCGTCTCAGTGATGGGGGCGATTGCGCGTGAAAGCAGCCGCCGCTGGATGTCATTTTCCATTTTATGGGGATTAAACCTGGCCTATTCACTGGCGACGCTGTTTTATCAGTGCGCCAGCTTTAGCGACCATCCGCGTTATAGCGGCATCGCCATACTGCTGGTATTGCTGTTTAATGCCGGCGTGATCGCCCTGCTGCGTCATCTGCGCTTACCGCCAGAAAGGATTGCGGTCAGCAATCTCGCATCCTCCGGCTGTCGTGGCTGCGCGAAAAGTGGAAACTGTCATTAATCAGCGGCTTCAGCCGTCAGTCAGGTTGCGAATTTAGTCCAACGGTCTACAGTGAAAAAGAGTGCTTTTTATTCTCCCTGCGGTGGCCCGTTGGATAAAAATGGATATTATCAATAACTTAATCGATGAGATCTACCAGGCGACCTTTCCGCTGGCCAGTCGTGAGCGGCTGTTCTCCCATATCCGCGAGGCGCGCGCCGCGATAAAAATGGCCCGCAAGCCGCACTGGGATGAAAAAGATGTGGTGCTGATAACCTATGCCGATCAGTTCCGCGAGAGCGAAGCGCCAACCCTGGCCACCTTCTGCCGTTTTTATCAACAGCATCTGCGTGACACCTTTAACCTTGTCCATCTGCTGCCGTTTTTCCCCTACTCCTCCGACGATGGCTTTTCGGTAATTGATTACCACCAGGTCAACCCAATCTGCGGCGACTGGTCGCATATCGCTGAACTTCACCGCCATACCCGGCTGATGTTCGATTTCGTCTGCAATCATATGTCGGCACACAGCGCATGGTTTAAACACTTTCTGGCGCTCGACCCGGGCTGGGATGACTTTTTTATCAGCATGCCGCCCGCCACCGATCTGAGCAGCGTCACGCGTCCACGCACCTCGCCGCTGCTGACGCCGTTTGATTTCGCCAACGGCGAGAAACGTTTTATCTGGACCACCTTCAGTGCGGATCAGATCGATCTGAACTTTGGTAATCCGCAAGTGCTGATCCGCATGGTGGATGTGCTGCTCGATTACCTGAAAAAAGGCGCTGACTATGTACGGCTGGATGCTGTCGGCTATATGTGGAAAACCCCGGGCACCAGTTGTATTCATCTGGAGAAAACCCACCAGCTGGTAAAACTGTTTCGCGCGATCGCCAATGAGGTGGCGCCGGGTACGGTGATCATTACCGAAACCAATGTGCCGCACAAAGACAACATCAGTTATTTTGGTAATGGCCACGATGAAGCCCAGATGGTGTATCAGTTTTCCCTACCGCCGCTGGTCCTGCATGCCATTCATAACGGTTCCTCACGCGCCTTGCGCCAATGGGCCGCCTCACTCGATTCCGGCGGCGGCAACACCACTTTTTTTAATTTCCTTGCCTCCCACGATGGCATCGGCCTGAATCCGGCACGCGGTATTTTGCCGGAAGTCGAGATTGTCGCGCTGGTGCGCGATCTGGCGATGGAAGGGGCGCTGATCTCGTATAAAAACAATCCCGATGGCACCACCAGCCCGTATGAAATCAACGTCACCTATATGGACGCGTTAAATAAGCAGGATGACGACGACGAAACCCGTCTGCGCCGCTTTATGCTGGCGCACGCACTGCTGCTGGCTTTTCCGGGCGTACCGGCGATCTATATTCAGAGCATTTTAGGTTCGCGCAACGATATGGAAGGGGTGAAAGTCGCCGGACATAACCGGGCGATTAACCGCGAAAAATATGCCGTATCCGGCATCGATCGGCAGCTTACTACGGGTGAAGGTTTGCGCCAGCTGGTCTTTACCCATCTCAGCGCGCTGATCCAGCTACGCACCCGACAGCCCGCGTTTCATCCTGATAATCCGCTGGAAATTCTCGACAGCGACAATGCGCTGTTGATGCTGCGCCGCCGCAGCCGCGACCATCAGCACAGCCTGCTGTGTGTCTATAACCTGAGCGGCAAAAGTACCGAAGTGCAGTTACCGGAAGAGAGAAAGTATCGCGATATTATTCGTGAAGAGATTATCGAGGGGAGTGAACCGGTTACGCTGCCGCCATGGCACTATCTGTGGCTCAAAACGGGCATATCGTAATATACGATATACCCGCAATATCTCGACAGGTTACAGCACCTGCATGGCGGTGAAGTCGATCAGTTGCTGGCAGAACGCCTCGGGGTGCGAAATAAAAGGCGCATGTGCCGCCTTGCCGATGACCGCGGAGCGGCTGTGCGGCCACTGCACATCCAGCAACTGCGCCGCCTTACGCGGCACCAGCCCGTCGAGATAACCATAAATACGCAACAAGGGCAGCGTCAGGCCGCACATCTCAGCGCGCAGATCGGCGGTGCGCAGGATCTCCAGACCGCCCTCCAGCACCGCCACTGTCGGCATGGGCTGCGATAACACCACCTCTTTTAACCGGCGCGCATCCTGACGCGCATACTCGGTGCCCAGCGTTTGCAACGCCAGAAAGCGCTCAACGGTACGCTGAAAATCGCTGCTCAGCTGCTGCTGAAAACTCTGCAAGGTTTGTGGCTTAATCCCCGGCCAGTCGTCCCGCGCGGTAAAGCAGGGCGAAGAGGCCACGCTGATTAACCCCAGCACCCGCTGCGGATAGCGCAGCGCCAGCCGACTGGCGACTAAACCGCCGAGCGACCAGCCAAGCCAGATAGCCTGTTCGGGCATTTGCGGCAGCAGGCTATCCACCATGTTATCCAGCGATAGCGGACCAAAATCACCGCTGCGACCGAAACCGGGCAGATCGACCAGGTGCAGACGAAAATGCGGGCTGAGCCGGTCAATAATGCCATGCCACACGGTGGCATTCAGTCCCCATCCGTGCAACAGCACAAGATCGACTTTTCCTGTGCCGGTAGTCTGCCAGTAAAGCTGCGCCATCGGTTATTGTCCTGTTTTTGCTATCGAGGTCGCTATGCTACCAATGCCGGGATGTTGTTGGCTATGCCTGATGCCGCTGGCGCTGTATCAACAGGGCATCTGTAGTCTGTGCTATCGGCAGTTACCGCCCTGCCCGCCCGTCTGCCCGCGCTGCGGACTACCGTCGGCCGGGGGGCGGCAGCCGTGTGGTCGCTGCCAGCGCCGCCCGCCGCCCTGGCAGGCGCTGATATCAGTTAGCGACTATCAGCCGCCGCTCAGTGTGCTGGTAAACCAGTTCAAATTTCATCAGATAACAGCACTCTCTGTGATGTTGTCGCGGCTTATTTTGCTAAGCTGGTTAAAGCAACGGCGTGCGCACCAACTGGTGCGCCCGGACATGATGCTGGCGGTACCGCTTTATCAGCGGCGGGCATGGCGGCGCGGTTACAATCAGGCCGATCTGCTGGCACGCCGGCTGGCGCACTGGACGGGCTGCGATTACCACCCACAAGGGCTACGCCGGGTACGGGCAGGCAATGTTCAGCATCATCTGAGCGCCAGCGCCCGCCGAAAAAACCTGCGTGGCGCTTTTAAGCTTGAAATAGCGGTACGCGGACGTCATATCGCGTTGGTTGACGACGTCGTCACCACCGCCAGTACCATTAGCGAAATTAGTCGTCTGTTACAGGCCGCTGGCGCTGCCAGCGTGCAGATCTACTGCCTGTGCCGAACCTTGTAGAGCGCCAGTGATGGGCGTATTATAACCAACTGAATTAGTCAACTATTGAGCACTAGCCATGATCCGAATTTCTGATTCTGCGCAAGAACACTTCGCAAAACTGCTGTCAAACCAGGAAGATGGCACCCAGATTCGCGTATTCGTTATTAATCCGGGTACGCCAACCGCCGAGTGTGGCGTCTCCTACTGTCCGCCCGATGCAGTAGAAGCCACAGATACCGAACTGAAGTTCGAAAAGCTGTCAGCCTATGTTGATGAGCTCAGTGCCCCCTATCTGGCTGACGCTGAAATTGATTTTGTCACCGATAACCTTGGCTCCCAGCTAACGCTGAAAGCGCCTAACGCTAAAATGCGTAAAGTTGCTGATGATGCGCCGCTGATCGAACGCGTCGAGTATCAGTTGCAGTCACAGATTAACCCACAGCTGGCGGGCCATGGCGGTAAAGTGTCGCTGATGGAGATCACCGAAGAAGGCTACGCCATTCTGCAGTTCGGCGGCGGCTGTAACGGCTGTTCAATGGTCGACGTGACGCTGAAAGAAGGTATCGAGAAAGAGTTACTGCAGACTTTCCCGGAACTGAAAGGCGTGCGCGATCTTACCGAGCACCAGCGCGGCGAACACTCTTACTATTAAGTTTTTGCGCGCGCGACTTGGCACGGGCGGCATTAATGCCGCCCCTACGGGTGATCTCACTGAAACACTGTAGGGGAGGCATTTATGCCTCCCGTCGCATTTATGCCTCCCGGCGCATTAATGGCCGCGGTTTATACTTTGCGCCGGCGCCGGTCGATATCTTTTAGCAGGCGATTAACGTAATCATCCGCGAAAATCTCCTCCAGAGTTTTACTCAACCGCCGACGCCAGTTGGGATATTGATCGGTGGTGCCTGGCACATTGACCGGCTTTTCCATATCCAGCCAGTCCTCCGGCTGTAACCCCAGCAAAGCACTGCCGCTGTCGGCAATAAACCGCTGCATCCCACGATTCAGTACCGGCGACATCACCATCTTTTCCGCGCGTTTACCGGTGCGCTGCGGCACGCAACCATATTGATGCAGTGCATTCAGCAATGCCTGCCGCTGCCGCTGCCGCTGCTGATGCAGACCACGCAGGATCACTTTATCGGGATACAACCCCAGACTCTCACCGAGTGTCAAATCCCCTGCACTCCAGAAACCACGCAGCGTCGGTAAATCATGCGTGGTGGCGCTGGCCATTGATTGCCGCGGCCAGTCAGCAGGCGCACGATAACTATCCGCCGTCGCCTGTTCAAAATAGAGCACCTTCCACGAGTAGACGCCGCTATCGCGTAGCTTGCCGATAATTTCGACCGGCACAGTACCGAGATCTTCGCCAATCACCATGCACTGATGACGCTGGCTCTCCAGCGCCAGAATCGCCATTAAGTCCTCGACCGGATAATAGACATACGCGCCGTGATCGGCGGTTTCACCATAGGGGATCCACCACAGGCGCAGCATCGACATCACATGGTCAATACGCAAGGCGCCGCAACTGGCCATATTGGCGCGTAACAGATCGATAAATGGCTGATACCCCCGCGCCGCCATCACATGCGGGTCCATCGGTGGCAACCCCCAGTTTTGTCCCAGCGGCCCCAAAATATCCGGCGGCGCCCCGACGGAGGCTTTCAGACAGTAGAGCTCACGGTCGCACCAGGTTTCCGCTCCCCCTTCCGCAACGCCAACCGCCAGATCGCGATACAGCCCGATCGGCATCCGCCGCTGCCGGCTCTGCTGCCAGCACTCATCAAACTGCCGGTTCGCCAGCCATTGCAGCCATAGCCAGAAACGCACTTCCTGCTGATTTTTCTGGCAAAACATCTGCACCGCTTCGTTATCCGCATGCTGATAAGCCTGTGGCCACACCGGCCAGCCCCAGCGCTGCGCATCCTGCTGCAACATCGCACCATGCAGCGCATCGTAAGCCGCCTGATAAAACAGACTGCCGCCGCCCTGGGTGATAAAACGCTCAAAATGGAGACGGGTTTTATCCTGTTCATCACGCTGGCAGAATTGCTGCCAGGCCAGACGCAACCCGGCAATTTTCAAATCGCTAACCGTCTGATAATCAACCCATTCACTGCCGCGCGCCTGATTCAGCGCCTGTTGCGTGGCAGGCAACTGCCACCAGTGCCGGGCAGCATCACTGTGCTGAAAATCAGGTACCCGCGTGACATCGATATAAATCACATTCAGCCAGCGGCGGGAGGAAGGGCTATAGGGGCTGGCACTTTCCGGGTTAGCCGGATAGAGCGAGTGAATCGGATTGAGACCAATAAAGGCGCCACCACGATCGGCTATCTGATCGAGCATCCGCAGCAGATCGCCAAAATCACCAATGCCCCAATTATTCCCGGAACGTACGGTATATAGCTGGACACAGGCGCCCCACAGTTTTTTGCCGGCGCGCAATGCCTCCGGCTCAAAACAGCGTTTCGGCGCGACAATAACGCGGCAGGGCCATTGTTGTTTATCCTGGCTCAGGGTCAGTTGGTGATAACCGATAGCCAGACGTGCGGGTAACGTCAGCATTTCGCCGCCCTTCACCTCACCTTCATACTGCCTGCCACTCTCGGTCTGCAGATGCCAGCGAAAGCGCCCGTTGCCAGCAACCGGCAAATTCAGCTTGCGCGTACCACTAAACACTTTAGCGGCAGGCAATGGCGCAGCGCTGACCGGCTGCGGATTGGCCATCGCCGCCAGCAGGCGTCGTTTGGTTTCTGGCGCAATCGCTTCCGGCTGGCCCTTCGCATTAATATAACTGGATGCAATACCGGCCGCTGTTGCGGCCTTATCAAGTTGTTTTGAATCCATGGAGCGTCCTGATAAACCTTGCCTGTCAGGCGTAATTGTCGCAGCCAGTCCGGACATGGACAGCGCGCAAAACCACAGCGTACCGGCAGTACCTGAGATTGTTGAACACTGTCCGGGTCAGACCAGCAAGTAAAATAGCCGGAAATCAGCCCAGCCTTTTCGCCTGCCAGATCCTTGCCTGATAATCCCTGATGGAGCGATCCGAACTAAACATCCCGGTACGCGCGGTATTCAGAATCGCAGTGCGCGTCCAGCCGTCCTGATCGCGCCACAGCTGTTCCACCCGCTGTTGCGCCGCGCAGTAGCTGGCAAAGTCCGCCAGCACCAGCCAGGGATCGCCGCCTTTGGTCAGACTATGCAGCATCATCTCAAAGGCGTGTTTATCACCATTGCTAAAGAAACCGTTTTCCAGCTCTTTCAGCAGATTATTCAGGTGTTTATCTTTCTTACGCAGCTTTAGCGGATCGTAACCTTTGGCTTTCAGCGCTTTAACTTCATCGACGGTATTGCCGAAGATAAAGATATTCTCTTCACCCACCTGCTGCGCAATTTCAACATTGGCGCCATCCAGGGTGCCAATAGTCAGCGCGCCATTGAGCGCCAGTTTCATATTGCCGGTACCCGAGGCCTCATAACCGGCAGTGGAGATCTGCTCGGAAAGATCGGCGGCCGGGATCATTAATTCGGCGGCGGTAATGCGGTAATCGGGAATAAACACCACTTTCAGGCGATCGCCCACCAGCGGATCGTTATTGATCTTTTCGGCAACTTTATTGATCGCATAAATAATATTTTTCGCCAGGTAGTAGCCCGGCGCCGCTTTGGCGCCGAACAGAAACACCCGCGGCACGCTCTCCTGCTGCGGGTTGTCGCGCAGCTGACGATAGCAGTGCAGGATATGCAACAGCCCGAGATGCTGGCGCTTATACTCATGCAACCGTTTGATTTGAATATCAAACATCGCCTTTGGATTGACCGTAATGCCGGTCAGATGATGGATATAGCTGGCCAGCCGCACCTTATTGTCATATTTAATCTGACGATAGCGCTGACGGAATGCGGCATCATCGGCCAGCGGCTCCAGAGCCGTGAGCGCATCCAGATTATTGGCCCACTCGACATTTAACGTTTCATCGATCAGCGCCGCCAGCGCCGGGTTACACTGCTTCAGCCAGCGACGCGGCGTAATGCCGTTGGTGACATTATGAAATTTATGCGGCCACAGCTGGTAATATTCCGGGAACAGATCTTTCACCACCAGATCGGAGTGCAGCGCGGCCACACCATTAACGGCAAAGCCGCTGACCACACACAGGTTTGCCATCCGCACCTGTTTATCGTGCAGTACCGCCAGTTTCGCCCACACCGCTGCATCACCCGGCCACTGCTTATCAACCAGCTTCTTAAAGCGTCGGTTGATCTCCTGGATAATCATCAGATGACGCGGCAACAGACTGCGCATCAGTTTCTCATCCCAGCGCTCCAGCGCTTCCGGCATCAGGGTATGGTTGGTATAGGCGAATACTTTACTGGTAATCGCCCACGCCGCTTCCCAGGCCATCTGATGCTCATCCAGCAGCACACGCAACATCTCCGGAATAGCGATGGTCGGATGGGTATCATTCAGTTGGATCACTTCGTAGTCTGCCAGTTCGCCAATTTTGCGACCGGCCAGGTGGTGACGGCGTAGAATATCCGCCACCGAACAGGCGCACTGGAAGTACTGCTGCATCAGGCGCAGGCGCTTGCCTTCCTGATGATTATCATTCGGGTAGAGCACTTTGGTCAGTTTGGCGGCATCGATACCCTGCTGCTCCGACTGCAAAAATTTACCATCATTAAACAGCGTCAGATTAAACGGATGACGATGGCTTGCCTGCCACAGACGCAGCGGTTGCGCCACGCCGTTGCGATAGCCGATTACCGGCAAATCCCAGGCTTCGCCGCGTATCACCAGGGCAGGGGTCCAGTGGATTTCACCGTTTTCGCCACGCGTCACTTTGCCGCCAATCGACACATCGACATCCAGCGCGGCATTATGGCGGAACCACGGGTAATACTGGCGCTGCCAGTCATCAGGCGCTTCCTGCTGCTGGCCATCATTAAACGACTGGCGGAACAAGCCATACTGATAGTTAAGACCATAGCCGGTGGCTGACTGACCGACAGTAGCCATCGAATCCAGGAAGCAGGCCGCCAGACGTCCCAGCCCCCCGTTACCCAGTGCCGGATCCACCTCCTCCTCCAGCAGCTCACTCAGGCTGACCTGCTGCTCAGCCAGCAACGCCTGCACCTCATTATACCAGCCGAGATTCAGCAGGTTATTACCGGTCAGACGACCAATAAGAAATTCCATCGAAATATAGTTAACATGGCGCTGATTTTTTACCGCCGCCGCCGCCGGTTGTGCCGCCAGCAATTCGGCCAGCGCGCCGCTGACGGCTTGCCACCACTGATGCTGATTCATTTCCTCGGCGGATTTCAGACCTGCATGTTGCCACTGACGCGTAAGCGCTGCCTCAAAACGTGCCTTATTAAATTTTTGCTGCGACATAAATCTCTTCCGGTAAGTGAATAGTTTCGCCAAAAATTGATGCGCACATGCTGACGGTTGCAACCTCGCGCAGCATCATCCTGTTAGAGGCTTAGACGGGGATGAGTTGCAGGGCGTAGCCTGAAATGTGATCGCCAGCACCGTTAATTTAAGACGGCAATACGGAAAAAAGCTCCCTGTTAACGCTATTCCACGAAAAAAAAGTACAAAAATCATCAGGGGAGCCTACACATGGCAGTAACGCTCTGCGATGACCACAGGCGATAGCAGATCACAGGTCGCAAAAACCATCTCCCCTGGCTGATTATTTCGTAATTTGTTGTGATCCCCGTCGCTTAAAAAATTAACATTTCCGTTAAGGAAGTGTGATGAGGTGCAACATAATGAATTCTCATCGGATCGCGCCTTGCTTTAATCCCCGGTCTGGCTAAATGTATTTAATTACACAGCGTAAAATAATTCCGATTGTTTCCTCTCTATAGCCAAAGATTTCCTGATACTGGCGCTGCACGCCAGCGGCTGGAAACTCCAGAGGTATAGTCACACAGTGAAGTGTCAGCCATGCTAATTCCATCGAAACTCAGCCGTCCATCGCGGCTTCAGAACATCATTGTTCGGGAGCGTTTGATTGCAAGGCTCGCGAACATCAATCTCTATCGACTGGCGCTGGTAACCAGTCCCGCCGGCTATGGCAAAACCACGCTGGTTGCGCAGTGGGCGGCGGATCAAAGCGATCTCGGCTGGTACTCGCTGGATGAGAGTGATAACTACCCGGAACGCTTCGCCAGCTATTTTATGGCGGCGATTCAGCAAGCCACTGGCGGTTATTGCCTGCGCAGCGAAGCCATGGTGCAAAAACGCCAGTATGCCAATCTCAGCGCGCTATTTTCTCAGCTGTTTGTCGAGCTGTCGGAATGGCACCGTCCGCTGTTTTTGGTGATTGATGACTACCATCTGCTGACCAATAGCGCCATCCATCATGCAATGCGCTTTTTTATTCGTCATCAGCCGGAAAATCTGACGCTGGTGATCCTTTCACGCAACCTGCCGTCACTGGGGATCGCCAATCTGCGGGTACGTGAACAGCTGCTGGAAATTAACAGTCAGTCGCTGGCGTTTACCCATGCGGAAGCGAAACAATTTTTTGATTGCCGCCTGCTACAGCCGATTGACGCCAGCCATTCGCAGCGTTTGTGCGATGAAGTGGCTGGCTGGGCCACCGCGTTACAGCTTATTGCCCTATCAGAGCGTCAGTCGAATACGCCCATCCACCAGTCCGCTCAGCGTCTGGCCGGTATCAATGCCAGCCATCTGTCCGACTATCTGGTTGACGAGGTACTCGACTGCGTCGATGAAGCCACCCGTAACTTCCTGCTGCGCAGTTCGGTGCTGCGCTCAATGAATGACGCGCTGATTTCACGGATTACCGGTGAAGAAAATGGTCAGTTGCGTCTGGAAGAGATCGAACGCCAGGGGCTGTTTCTGCAACGGATGGATGACAGCGGCGAGTGGTTTAACTTCCATCCGTTGTTTGCCAGTTTCCTGCGCCAGCGCTGTCAATGGGAACTGGGTAGCGATCTGCAGCAACTGCACCATGCGGCGGCCGAAGGCTGGATGGCGCAGGGCTTTGCCGGTGAGGCGCTGCATCATGCGCTGGCGGCGCAGGATACGCTGTTATTGCGTGATATTTTGCTGCGCCATGCCTGGTCGCTATTTAATCACAGCGAGCTGACGCTGCTGGAAGAAGCTCTGCAAGCTCTGCCGTGGCTGTTGCTGGTGCAAAACCCGCGCTTGATCCTGCTACAGGCCTGGCTGGCGCAGAGTCAACACCGCTATGGCGAAGTCAATCTGCTGTTGGCGCGCGCCGAGCAGGAGATGGCGCTGCAGCAGGTGGCCATTGATGGCGAACTGAGCGCCGAGTTTGATGCCCTGCGCGCGCAGGTCGCTATTAATGCCGGTAAGCCGGAAGAGGCTGAACGGCTGGCGATCCAGGCGCTGAAGATGCTGCCGCTGGCGAACTATTACAGTCGTATTGTCGCCACCTCGGTCAGGGGTGAGGTGTTACACTGCCAGGGCGAACTCAGCCAGGCGCTGGCGATGATGCAGCAAACCGATCAGATGGCGCGTCAGCATGATATCTGCCACTACGCACTCTGGGCGTTACTACAGCAGAGCGAAATTCTGCTTGCCCAGGGCTTTTTGCAAACCGCATATGAAACCCAGCAAAAAGCCTTTGAACTGATCGAGTCCGAAGGGCTGCAACAGCTGCCGATGCATGAATTTTTACTGCGTATTCGCGCACAGCTACTCTGGTCATGGTCGCATCTGGATGAAGCCGAAGCCGTAGCACGCCAGGGGCTGGAGGTGCTGGCAAACTTCCAGCCGCAGCAGCAGCTGCAATGTCTGGCGATGCTGGCGAAATGCGCGCTGGCGCGCGGCGATATCGATAATGCCCGCCGCCACCTCAATCGCTGTGAGAACTTGCTGAGCAACGGCCAGTATCACAGTGACTGGGTCACCAACGCCGACAAACCGCGAGTGATTTACTGGCAGATGACCAACGATAAGGTAGCGGCGGCCAACTGGCTGCGCCTGACGCCAAAACCGGCAGATGCCGATAATCATTTCCTGCAGGGACAATGGCGAAATATTGCCCGCGCGCAGATTCTGCTCGGGCAATATGATGAAGCGGAGGTGGTGCTGGAGGAACTGAATGAAAATGCCCGCCGCCTGCGCCTGGTCAGCGATCTTAATCGCAATCTGTTGCTCAGTAATGCCCTCTGGTGGCAGACCGATCGTAAAAGCGAGGCGCAAAAAGCGCTGATTGAGTCGCTGGCACTGGCAAATCGCACCGGCTTTGTCAGCCACTTTGTGATTGAAGGGGAAGCGATGGCGCAGCAGTTGCGTCAGCTACTGCAGCTGAATACCCTGCCGGAGCTGGAACAGCATCGGGCGCAGCGTATTCTGCGCGACATTAACCAGCATCACCGGCATAAATTCGCCCATTTTGATGAAACCTTTGTTACCCGTTTACTGACGCACCCGCAGGTGCCGGAGCTGATCCGCACCAGTCCGCTAACGCAGCGGGAATGGCAGGTATTAGGACTGATTTACTCCGGGTACAGCAACGATCAGATCGCCAGTGAGCTGGACGTGGCGGCCACCACGATTAAGACCCACATTCGTAATCTGTATCAGAAACTGGGCGTGATGCACCGCCAGGAAGCGGTACTGCAGGCGCAGCAGTTACTGCATTTAATGGGAATGGGGGTGGCCTGAACGGCGCCCCATCCCGCGGCGTTTCAACACAGCTCGAGATGAACCTCATGCTGTTCAATAACCTTCATCACACTTGGCGGCGGCGGCTCGTCGGTATACAGCTGATCAATCAGGCTCATATTCCCCAGGTTCACCATGGCGTTACGGCCAAATTTCGAGTGGTCAGCCACCAGGATCACACAGCGCGAATTCTCAATAATGGCCCGCTTGGTACGCACTTCGTGATAATCAAATTCCAGCAGTGAACCATCCATATCAATACCGCTGATACCGAGAATGCCGAAATCGAGACGAAACTGGGAAATAAAATCGAGAGTCGCTTCCCCCATAATGCCGCCATCGCGGGTACGCACTTCGCCGCCGGCCAGAATCAGCCGGAAATCGGGCTTCGCCATCAGCAGCATCGCGACGTTAAGGTTATTGGTGACGACACGCAGATTATTGTGATTCAGCAACGCGTGCGCCACCGCCTCCGGCGTGGTGCCGATATCAATAAATAGCGTGGCGCCATCAGGGATCTGGCTGGCCACGCGTTGGGCGATGCGCGCCTTTTCCGCCGACCACATCATCTTACGATCCTGCCACGCGGTATTTTCGGAGCTGGAAGGCAGAGCCGCACCGCCGTGATGTCGCTGTATTTTATTCTGATCGGCCAGATCGTTAAGATCACGGCGGATAGTTTGCGGACTGACGTCGAAATGCTCCACCAGCTCTTCAGTGCTGACATATCCCTGACGACGGACCAGATCAATAATCGCGTCGTGACGTTGCGTTTGCTTCACAAAAATCTCCGAGCATGCTACCCGCAGGCAGATGCATTTTATTTGCGTACCTGACGCGTATCGACCAGCGCCATTGCCAGCCCGACCAGCAGGCCAGTAACATGGGCGGCATTGGCAATCGATAAACCAAACGCACCAAAGTAGCCGATAACCAGCCACAAAATAGAGAAGGCCATCAGGCCACGCTCAAGAAAGATGCCGCTGGCCGGATCGCGCTCGCCGCGCAGCCAGGCATATCCCATCAGCGCATACACCACGCCCGATAAGCCACCAAACCATACCCCGCTGAATTTCGCCTGCATCCAGCCACTAAGCAGCGCGGAAATCAGCGCAATCACCACCAGCTTGCCGGTTCCGAGACGCTTTTCGACGGCGCCGCCGAGATACCACCACCACAGCAAATTAAACACAATATGCAATAACGAGAAGTGCAGCAACGCATGACTGAACCAGCGCCACAACTGGAAATATTGTCCTTCATCGGCTGGCCACGCCAGCCAGTACATCACCGCACGATCGCCGACCACCTGCATCAGAATATAGACCGCCACGCAGGCAACCATTATCGTCAGGGTCAGCGGACCGGCACGCTGACGAATAGTGGCCAGAACCGACGTATGCTGATAACGCAGACCGCTGGTGGTGCTGCCCGACTGCCAGCTGGCGGCCTGATAACGCGGGTGCAGCGGATCGCGCACAAACTGCTGAAGTTCGTTTTCGACCAGATCGGCTTTCGAATCATCATCCAGCAAAATAGTATAGGCCTCGTCATGCTCAATACGCAGCACAACGCCGCGCGTGGCCATGTAATCCACAAATGCCTGTGCCAGACGCGGATTGGTGAAATGAGTAATACGCATCATAGTGGGTTTCAGCCCTTGTCCTTATCTGAATTGAGCGTTTTTGCGGAAATAATCAGCGCGTTTCTGCCTCAACCTGCTGCGGGAACGCCACGCGCCAGGCTTCAAAACCGCCGTCCACGCTGTACACCTGCTCGAACCCCTGGGTAAGCAGATACTGCGCGGCGCCTCTGCTGCTATTGCCGTGATAGCACATCACCAGCACCGGCGTAGCGAAATCCGCCTGCTGCATAAAGCGCTGTAGTGAATCATTAGTGAGATGGAAGGCGCCAGTGGTATGCGCCAGGGCGAAGCTTTGCGGATCGCGGATATCAACCAGCAGTGCCGCGCCCTGCGCCAGACGCTGTTGTGCCTGCAGTACGTTGATACATTCAAATTGTTCCATGGTGGGTTCCAGTCAATATCTAAACTAATGAGCATATTGTAACCTGAACCCGGCCAGCAATAACCAGATTAACAGAAAGGTTACCGCTCTTTTCTGACGCCAATTATGTTACCTGCATCACGCATAAATGTTTTTATTACGTTAACGCTGGCATCAATGTTGGTTTACGATTAATATAATGTTCGAAAACGAACATATTTGAACTATTACGAGCATCGGGGGAGATGACGTGGAAACCAAAGATCTGATCGTAATCGGCGGCGGCATCAACGGTGCCGGTATTGCAGCCGACGCTGCAGGACGCGGCCTGTCTGTGCTGATGCTGGAAGCGCAAGATTTGGCCTGCGCGACCTCTTCCGCCAGCTCCAAATTGATCCACGGCGGCCTGCGCTACCTGGAACACTACGAATTCCGGCTGGTCAGTGAAGCGCTGGCCGAACGCGAAGTGCTGTTGAAAATGGCGCCGCATATTGCTTTCCCGATGCGCTTCCGTCTGCCGCATCGGCCGCATCTGCGTCCGGCATGGATGATCCGCATCGGTCTGTTTATGTACGATCATCTGGGCAAACGCACCAGTCTGCCCGGCAGTAACGGTGTGCGTTTTGGCGCGGACTCGGTACTAAAATCTGAAATTGTGCGCGGTTTCGAATATTCAGACTGCTGGGTCGACGATGCGCGCCTGGTTGTGCTGAATGCCCAGGAAGTGGTGAAGCGCGGTGGTGAAGTACGTACCCGCACCCGCGTGACGCGCGCATGGCGTGAAAACGGGCTGTGGATGGTGGAAGCCGAAGATATCGACAGCGGTAAAGTCTTTACCTGGCGCGCCAAAGGTCTGGTGAATGCCACCGGCCCATGGGTGAAACAACTCTTTGACGATGGTCTGAAACTGAAGTCACCGTATGGCATCCGCCTGATCAAAGGTAGCCATATCGTGGTGCCACGCGTTCACACGCAGAAGCAGGCCTATATTCTGCAAAACGAAGATCACCGGATTGTGTTTGTGATCCCGTGGCTGGATGAGTTCTCCATTATCGGCACCACCGACGTTGAATACCAGGGCGATCCGAAAAACGTCAGGATTGACGACAACGAGATCGACTACCTGCTGAAGGTGTATAACGCCCACTTTAAGAAAGATCTGGCGCGTAAAGATATTGTCTGGACCTACTCCGGCGTGCGTCCGCTGTGCGATGACGAATCCGACTCACCACAAGCCATTACCCGTGATTACACGCTGGATGTGCATGATGATGAAGGACAGGCGCCGCTGCTGTCGGTGTTCGGCGGCAAACTGACCACCTACCGTAAACTGGCCGAGCATGCGCTGGAGAAGCTGGCGAAGTACTATCCTGATGCCGGCGCCGCCTGGACCCGTGACTGCGTGCTGCCAGGCGGTAATATCGCCGGTAATCGCGAAGATTACGCCGCCAGCCTGCGTCGTCGCTACAGCTTTATCAGCGAAGCCATGGCGCGTCACTTTGCCCATACCTACGGCAGTAACAGCGAACTGTTCCTGAAAG
This sequence comes from Pantoea sp. B65, assembly GCF_047308185.1. Taxonomy (NCBI): domain Bacteria; kingdom Pseudomonadati; phylum Pseudomonadota; class Gammaproteobacteria; order Enterobacterales; family Erwiniaceae; genus Pantoea; species Pantoea sp. B65. Next base: position 403,557 of record NZ_JAHXPU010000015.1, on the reverse strand, counting down.
CGGCCAGCAGTCTTGATGATTTAGGCGAGAACTTCGGTCACGACTTCTATGAAGCTGAGTTGCGTTACCTGGTGCAACATGAATGGGTACGTGAACTGGATGATGCCATCTGGCGTCGTACCAAGCTGGGAATGTGGCTGAATCAGCAGCAGCAGGCGCGGGTTAGCGAATGGCTGGCTGAGCATCAGAAAAAACCGGCGTTATCTCTGGCGTCGTAATTCTGCCGGCGGCATCAATGCCGCTGTTACCGGCGATTGCATTGAAACACCACGGGCGGCATATTTATGCCGCCCGTGGTATTGATGGCCCCATGTGCCGGGGTTACAACCTTATCGGCGAAATATGCCAAATTTCATCAGCATATTCCTGAATGGTACGGTCAGAAGAGAAGTAGCCCATATTGGCGATATTACAGGCCGCACGGCGTTGCCACTCCTCCGGATGCTGATACAGCTCATCCACCCGCTCCTGGGTATCAACATAGCTGCGATAATCAGCCAGTAGCTGATAGTGATCGCCAAGGTTAACCAGTGAATCAAACAGGTTGCGATAACGTCCCGGCTCCTGCGGGCTAAATGCGCCGGTGGCCATCTGCGTCAGGGCCTGGCGCAACTCCGCATCGTCATCATAATACTGATGTGAGTTGTAGCCTTTACGGCGCAGTTCTTCCACCTGCGGCGTGGTATTACCGAAGATAAAGATATTCTCCTCGCCAACATGCTCCCGCATCTCCACATTAGCACCATCAAGGGTACCAATGGTCAGGGCGCCATTCAGGGCAAACTTCATATTACTGGTACCGGAAGCCTCGGTGCCCGCCAGTGAAATCTGCTCGGAGAGGTCCGCCGCCGGAATAATGATTTGCGCCAGGCTGACGCCATAGTTCGGAATAAACACCACCTTCAGCTTATTCTTCACTTGCGGATCGGCGTTAATTACCTTCGCCACATCATTGATTAAATGGATAATCTGCTTCGCCGTGTAATAAGCCGAGGCGGCTTTACCGGCAAAGATATTCACACGCGGCACCCAATTAGCGGTCGGATCGGCTTTGATACGGTTATAACGGGTGATGATATGCAGTACGTTCAGCAGCTGACGTTTGTATTCATGAATACGTTTAATTTGCACATCGAATAACGCCGTCGGATCCAGCACAATATCGAGGTTTTTCGCCACCCACTCCGCCAGCCGCTTTTTGTTGGCCAGCTTGGCTTCCGCGATATCCTGGATAAAACTCGGATAATCAATATGCTGCTTCAGCTCATTCAGCTCGCTCAGGTCGGTGCGCCAGGTACGGCCAATCGCTTCATCCAGCACATGCGATAATGGCGGATTCGCCAGCGCCAGCCAGCGTCGCGGTGTCACGCCATTGGTCTTATTGCAAAAACGGCCAGGGAACAGTTTGGCAAAATCAGCAAACAGTGATTGCACCATCAGATTGGAGTGCAGCTCAGAAACGCCGTTCACCTTGTGGCTGATCACCACGGCCAGCCACGCCATACGCACCTGACGACCATGATTTTCATCGATAATCGAAATGCGCGCCAGCAACTCCCAGTCGTCCGGATAGTGATCCTGAATCGTTTTCAGGAAGTAGTCATTGATATCAAAAATAATCTGCAGGTTACGCGGCAAGATTTTGCCGATCATATCCACCGGCCAGGTTTCAAGCGCCTCACTCATCAGCGTATGGTTGGTATAAGAGAACACCTGGCAGGTTACTTCAAACGCATCATCCCAGGTAAACTTATGCTCGTCGATCAGCAGACGCATCAACTCGGGGATGGCCAATACCGGATGGGTATCGTTGAGATGAATGGCGATTTTATCGGCCAGATTGTCGAAAGTTTTATGCATCAGCCAGTGACGATTCAGGATGTCCTGCACCGTGGCCGACACCAGGAAATACTCCTGGCGCAGACGCAGTTCGCGCCCGGAATAGGTTGAGTCATCGGGATAGAGCACGCGCGACACGTTTTCTGAGTGGTTTTTATCTTCCACCGCAGCGAAGTAGTCACCCTGGTTAAATTTGCCGAGGTTGATCTCATTACTCGCCTGCGCACCCCACAGACGTAAGGTATTGGTGGCATCGGTATCGTAACCCGGGATGATCTGATCATAGGCGGTTGCCAGCACCTCTTCGGTTTCAACCCAGCGCGCCTTACCGCCTTCCTGCTGAATACGACCGCCAAAACGCACTTTATAGCGGGTATTAAAACGCTGAAACTCCCACGGATTGCCATATTCCAGCCAGTAGTCCGGCGATTCCGCCTGGCGTCCGTCAATAATGTTCTGTTTAAACATGCCGTAATCGTAACGAATGCCGTAACCGCGCCCCGGCAGCCCCAGCGTCGCCAGCGAGTCGAGGAAGCAGGCCGCCAGACGCCCCAGACCGCCATTGCCTAAGCCGGGATCGTTCTCTTCTTCCATCAGTTCCGCGAGATCAAAGCCCATCTCTTCCAGCGCGCGGTTAATATCATCGTAGATACCCATTGCCAGCAGCGCGTTGGAGAGCGTGCGGCCGACCAGAAATTCCATCGACAGGTAATAAACCTGACGCACATCCTGTGACAACTGAGCACGATTGGAGCGCAACCAGCGCTCGACCATGCGGTCGCGCACCGCCAGCAGCGTGGCGTTCAGCCACTCGTGCTTATTCGCCAGAGAGGGGTCTTTGCCCAGCGTAAACATCAGTTTATAGGCGATTGAGTTTTTCAGTGCTTCCACACTGAGTGTCGGTGAGGCGTAGGTGAAAGGTGCGTTCATATCAAGTATCCCATATCCTGGTTACAGCAAGCGTTGATAAAGATCGCGGTAGGCAATGGCCGCCACCTGCCAGCTAAAATCCATCCCCATCGCCTGGCGCTGAACAAAACGCCATAGTGAAGGACGTGACCACAACACAAATGCACGCCGGATCGCTCTTAGCAACGACCAGGCATTACTGTCTTCGAACGTGAAGCCACTGGCGATACCATCCGCCAGGTTCTCCAGGGAACTGTCATTTACCGTATCAGCTAAGCCACCGGTACGGCGTACCAGCGGCAATGTGCCATACTTCAGACCGTATAATTGTGTCAGGCCGCAAGGTTCAAAACGACTTGGCACCAAAATCACATCAGCCCCACCAATAATGCGATGGGAAAAAGCTTCATGATAGCCAATCTGTACGCCGACCTGCCCCGGATGCTCCGCCGCCGCCGCAAGGAACCCCTGTTGCAGCACCGCATCACCCGCGCCCAGCAGCACCAGCTGACCACCCTGTTCCAGTAATCCTGGCAATGCCTCCAGCACCAGGTCCAGCCCTTTTTGCCGCGTTAAACGACTGACCACCGCAAACACCGGCACCTTGTCATCGACTTTTAATCCCATGGCAATTTGCAGCTGGCGTTTATTCTCCGCTTTCGCTTCCAGCACGTCACGGTTATAGCGTGCGCTCAACAGCAGATCTTGTGCCGGATCCCAGATCGCCGGATCGACGCCATTCAGAATGCCGCTCAGCCGCCCTTCACGCAACCGTTGCGCCAGCAGTGACTCCATACCATAGCCAAACTCCGGCTGGGTGATCTCATGCGCATAGGTCGGGCTGACCGCCGTGATATGATCGGCATAGAACAGCCCGGCCTTCAGATAAGAGATTTGCCCGAAAAACTCCAGCCCGTGCATATTAAAAAACGACTGCGGCAGCTGGATCTGCTCCATATGATGCGCGGCAAACAGCCCCTGGTAAGCCAGGTTATGTACGGTAAATACCGATTTCGCCGGACGGCCACGCGCCGCCAGATAGGCGCAGGCCAGTCCCGCATGCCAGTCATGGGCATGGATAATATCCGGACGCCACCAGGTATCCAGCCCACATGCCAGCTCACATCCCATCCAGCCAAGTAAAGCAAAACGTAAATGGTTATCGATATAGGAAAACTGTGATTCATCGTGATAAGGGCTGCCGGGACGATCGTACAAGCCAGGCGCTTCAATCAGATAAATCCCGACACCATTAAAATGACCAAAATGCAGGCGAACAAAACCAGCAAAGGTTTGCAGTTCTGCGACCACTTCCGTATTGGTAATCCCTTTGCGCAGGTCAGGAAACATCGGTAATAACACCCGGGTATCTGTACCTTCCGCAATTTGCGCTGCTGGTAATGCCCCTACAACATCCGCTAAGCCACCTGTTTTTAGCAGCGGAAAAAGTTCTGAACAGACATGTAAAACCTGCATTCTGGGCTCCTTTAACTATGCTCTGATGCATTCCTCTGCATCGATAGCAATAACATCTCGTCCGTCAGCCAGCAGCTTTAGCCAGTTTGGCCAACATTGCTCGCGTAACCAGTACGATCCCCTCTTCTGAACGATAAAACCGGCGGCTGTCTTCGTCAGGGTTCTCACCAATGACCATCCCCTCCGGGAGGACACAGGCGCGATCGATAACGCAGCGACGCAGACGACATGAGCGCCCAATCACCACATCCGGAAGCAACACGGAGGAATCAATATTACAGAATGAATTAATCCGCACCCGGGGGAACAACACCGAGTGCACCACCACCGATCCGGAGATAATGCAGCCCCCGGAAACCAGCGAGTTCATCGTCATCCCATGACTGCCGGAGCGATCCTGGACAAACTTCGCTGGCGGCAACTGCTCCATCTGGGTACGTATCGGCCACTCCGTGTCATACATATCCAGTTCCGGCATCACCGAAGCCAGATCCAGATTCGCACGCCAGTAAGCTTCCAGGGTACCAACATCACGCCAGTAAGGCGTTGAACTGTCATCGCTCTGCACACAGGAGATATTGAATGAGTGGGCAAAAGCTTCACCGCTGGCGACGATTTTTGGCAGCAGGTCTTTACCGAAATCATGGCTGGAGTTGGTCAGTTGCAGATCCTCTTCCAGTAGTTGATACAGGTATTCCGCGTTAAATACGTAGATCCCCATACTGGCTAATGACTGGGTATCGTCCCCTGGCATCGCCGGCGGTTCTTTCGGCTTCTCGACAAAGTCGATTACCTTATTTTCGTTATCGACCGCCATCACCCCAAAGGCGGTGGCTTCGGCAATCGGCACCGGAATACAGGCAATGGTGCATTTCGCATCATTCGCCACGTGATCCAGCAACATGCGCGAATAGTCCATTTTATAGATATGATCGCCGGCCAGAATCACGATGTACTGGGCGTTGTAACGCCGAATAATATCGAGGTTCTGGGTGACCGCATCGGCGGTACCGCGATACCAGCTCTCTGTGGAAAAGCGCTGCTGTGCCGGAAGCAGATCAACAAATTCGTTCATCTCCTCATTAAAGAATGACCAGCCACGCTGGATATGCTGCACCAGGGTATGCGATTGGTACTGGGTAATCACACCAATGCGGCGGATCCCCGAGTTAATACAGTTGGAGAGGGCAAAGTCGATAATGCGAAATTTACCGCCAAAGTGCACCGCAGGTTTGGCGCGTTTGGCGGTGAGATCCCGCAGGCGCGTTCCGCGTCCGCCAGCAAGGATCAGGGCTACGGTTTGTGTTGGCAGCTGCCTTGCCAACATAAGATGATCTGCTCTTTCTAATTTGACCATGTCTGACTCCTTATGCTTGCTTTTGGAACACGCTCACGCCATGCGCGGGCCCATGCCAGACAGTTGTGAGGATCGGGTTATCATCCCCGGCAAAAGGGGGAATGGCATGCCATTCCCCAGCTGGTAGTGCGATGTCGCTCACGTCTTCAGTGGCGTTTATTGTTATTAACCAACGGCCGGAGAGCAGAATCTGCAATCTGCGCATCCCCTGTTCCCACTCTTCGCTGCTCAGTGGCTGGCCGTTAGCATTGAGCCACTGCACGTTGCCGTCACCCTCCTGCCACCACTGATCCTGCTGCAGCGCCGGAATACGACGACGCAGATGAATCAGGGCGGCAGTAAAGTTAAACAGCCCGGGATCGTTATTCTGCCAGTCCAGCCACGTCAGCTGGTTGTCCTGACAGTAAGCATTATTATTGCCATGCTGGCTGTGGCCATGTTCATCACCGGCCAGTAGCATTGGCGTACCCTGCGCCAGCAGCAGCGTGGTCAGTAACCCGTGAACGCTGCGGCGGCGGCGCTCAACAATATTCAGCGACACCTTCAGACCTTCACTGCCGTGGTTATGGCTGAAGTTGCTGTTGCTGCCGTCGTTGTTATCTTCGCCATTGGCTTCGTTATGCTTGCGTTCGAAGCTCACAACATCACGCAGCGTAAAACCGTCATGGGCGGTGATCAGATTGATACAGGCCGATGGCGGACGATCAGTGTGCCGGAACACATCACTGGAGGCGGCAAAGCGCCGGGCAAAGGCGCCGTTGCTGATATCGCCATGCAGCCAGAAACGGCGCATACCATCGCGGAAATGGTCGTTCCATTCGGCAAAAGGGGCCGGGAAATTGCCCACCTGATAGCCGCCGGGACCGATATCCCACGGCTCGGCGATCAGTTTTACCTGCGACAGCAGCGGATCGGCGTTAATCGCCGCAAACATTTCCGCCTGCGGATCGTACTGCGGCGTACGCCCGAGCACGGTGGCGAGATCAAAGCGAAAACCGTCGACATGACACACCTCCACCCAGTAACGCAGGCACTCCAGCGTCCACTGCCGCACTGCCGGATGGCTGAGATTTAGCGTGTTGCCACAGCCGGTCCAGTTATGGTTCTCGCCCTGATCGGTAAGCCAGTAATAACTTTTATTATCGATACCGCGCTGCGACAGCGTCGGACCCACCTCAGCTTCCAGTTCGGCGGTATGGTTAAACACCACATCCAGCACCACCTCGATTCCGGCGCGATGCAGCGCTTTGACCGCCTGCTGAAACTCATTAAGCGGATGCAGCTGATCGACGCCGGAGGCGTAACGCCCGTCAAGGGCATAATGCGCCAGCGGGTTGTAGCCCCAGTAATTGCTCAGCCCCAGACGCAGCAGGCGCGGCTCATTGGCAAAAAAAGCGATCGGCAGTAGCTCGAGGGTAGTGATCCCCAGTCGTTGGAAATAGTCGATCATCACCGGATGGCCAAGTGCCGCATAGGTGCCACGGATCGCCTCCGGAATATCAGGATGAAGTTTGGTCAGGCCGCGCACATGGGCTTCGTAGATCACCGTCGTCCCCCAGGGCACGCGCGGCGCAACATCGTCTTCCCAGTCAAAATCATCCACCACCACCACGCTTTTCGGCGCAATATCGGCGCTATCCTGCGTATCGATCTGCTCATCGCCGCAGAAAAAGCGCGCATCGTCCGTCACGTCACCGGTCACTTCCCGGGCGCAGGGATCAACCAGCAACTTTGCCGGATTGAAGCGGTGTCCCTGCTGTGGCTGCCAGGGACCATGCACACGATAACCATACAGCTGGCCAGCTTTAATGGCTGGCAGATAGCCATGCCAGATATCACCACTACGGGCCGGCAGGTCATAGCGTGTCTCTCTGCCCTGTTCGTCAAACAGGCAGAGTTCCACCCGCTGCGCATGTTGCGAGAACAGGGTGAAATTGACACCTTTACCATCGTAAGACGCCCCGGCCGGCGTGGGCTGACCATACTGTAATGAACTCATTCACCCTCCCTGACCAGCCATAAGGTCGCCAGCGGTGGGATGGTCAGACTCAGCGAATGCGGGCGCTGATGGCTGGCAATCGGCTCGCTCAGCAGCAAACCGTTGCCGAGGCCGCTACCGTGATAATGTGCGGCATCGGTATTCAGGATTTCACGCCAGCAGCCCGGCTGGTTAATGCCAAAGCGATAGTCATGGCGCGGTACCGGGGTGAAGTTGGACACCACCATGATCTCATTGCCGTCGCGATCGCGCCGGATAAAAGCAAAGACGGAATTATCATGATCGTCGACCACCAGCCATTCAAAGCCGCTACTGTCAAAATCGAGCTGGTGCATCGCCTTATGGTGGCGATAGGTGAGATTCAGATCGCGCACCAGCCGCTGTACGCCGTTATGCCAGTTATCCTCGCCTTCCAGCAGATGCCAGTCGAGGCTGGTGTCATGATTCCACTCTTTGCCCTGGGCAAACTCATTCCCCATAAACAGCAGTTTTTTGCCGGGGAAAGCCCACATCCAGCCATAGTAGGCACGCAAATTGGCAAACTTCTGCCATGCGTCGCCCGGCATACGGTCGAGAATCGATCGCTTGCCATGCACCACCTCGTCATGGGACAGCGGCAGCACAAAGTTTTCGCTGTAGTTGTACAGCAGGCCAAAGGTCATCAGATTGTGGTGATAGCGGCGATGCACCGGATCGTGCTTCATATAATCGAGCGTGTCGTGCATCCAGCCGAGGTTCCACTTAAACCAGAAACCCAGTCCGCCCATTTCCGCTGGCCGTGAGACGCCGGGATAGTCGGTGGACTCTTCCGCTACGGTAATCACGCCCGGCGCCGCCTGGCCCAGCGTGCGGTTGGTGTAGCGCAGGAAAGAGACCGCTTCGAGATTTTCCCTCCCGCCAAAAGCATTGGGGATCCACTCGCCTTCGGCGCGACTGTAATCGCGATAGATCATTGACGCGACCGCATCGACGCGTAAGCCATCGATGCCAAAGCGCTCCATCCAGTAAAGCGCGTTGCCCGCCAGGTAGTTACTGACTTCACGCCGGCCAAAGTTATAAATCAGCGTATTCCAGTCCTGGTGATAGCCTTCTCGCGGATCGCCATGCTCATACAACTCAGTGCCGTCAAATTTCGCCAGACCAAATTCATCGGAGGGGAAGTGTCCCGGCACCCAGTCAAGCAGCACATTCAGCCCGGCGTCATGGGCGGCGGTAATAAATGCGCGGAAGTCATCGCGGGTGCCGAAACGTCGGGTAGGCGCATACATGCCCAGCGGCTGATAGCCCCAGCTGCCATCAAACGGGTGTTCGTTGATCGGCATCAGTTCAATATGGGTAAAACCCATCTCTTTCACATAGGGCACCAGCTGTTCCGCCAGCTCTTTATAGCTCAGCCAGAAATGATTATCGGTATGACGACGCCAGGAACCAAGATGCACTTCATAAATCGAAATCGGCGCGTCAAAGGCATTGGCTGCCTTACGCTCAGCGGTCATGGCGATTTTTGGCGGCAAACCACAGATCATCGACGCGGTCTCTGGTCGCATCTGGGCTTCGAATGCATAGGGATCCGCCTTCAGCCGCAGCTGACCCCAGGCATCAATAATCTCAAACTTATACATCTGTCCCGGACGCGCCGCCGGCACAAACAACTCCCAGATGCCGCTTTCACGGCGCAGGCGCATCGGATGGCGTCGGCCATCCCAGTAGTTAAACTCGCCGACCACGGAGACGCGATGTGCATTCGGCGCCCAGACCGAGAAACGGGTGCCGCTGACGCCATCAATTACATCGGCATGCGCCCCGAGGGTTTCGTAAGGACGCAAATGGGTGCCTTCCGCCAGCAGCCAGCTATCCAGCTCGGCCAGCAACGGGCCAAAGCGGTAGGCATCATCAATAAGATTCTGCTCACCATGCCAGATCACCGCCAGCTGATAACGGAAAGGCGTTTTACGCCGCGGAATAACACCGCTAAAGAATCCGCGTGAATCAAGGCACTTAAGCTGCGCGCATTGACGCCCGGTACTGGTCTCAATCACCCAGACTTCAGAGGCATCAGGCAGTAAAGCGCGAACCTCCAGCCCGGCGTCGGTCTGATGCATACCGAGCAGCGCGAACGGATCGGCATAATGACCGGAAATAATTGCATTGATCGCCTGGCGATCGGGTAGCTCTGACATGACTTTCTTCCTGTGACATATGGCAAGCGAATCAGCGATACAAAACCGCGATAGGGCATTCACTGAGTGCTGCTCTTCATTGAGCCATCAGCGCGCAGACATGGAGGGCATCCATCCTCTGGAATAGAAAACCACTGCTGCGCACAAATTCAATTCAGTTGGGAAAGCAAAACAGCCAAAAATCAGGACATCTTTTATAAGCATAGCTAAGGCTAACCATTAGCCTGTGAAGAATGCGTAAAATAATTTTTGTCAGTGCTAAAAAAAGGGAAGCGGATCACTTGAAGGACTATTTTGGTGCAGGAACACCGGCCGGATGTTCCGTAAAGGTGCTGTTTTCCTCATAAAAGGGGGGGAGTAATCTCAGTACGGGCCCGGAAGATCCAGGCCCGTTAGTGGCTTTAGTCCACCAGCAAACGCAGCATACGGCGCAGCGGTTCGGCGGCGCCCCACAGTAGCTGATCGCCAACGGTAAATGCCGAGAGGTAGTCTGGCCCCATATTCAGTTTGCGCAGACGTCCAACCGGCGTACTCAGGGTGCCGGTGACTGCCGCCGGGGTCAGTTCACGCATGGTAATTTCACGGTCGTTCGGTACCACTTTTACCCAGTCGTTATGCGCAGCCAGCAGCTGTTCAATTTCCGCCAGCGGCAGATCTTTTTTCAGTTTCAGGGTAAATGCCTGGCTGTGACAGCGCAGCGCGCCGACACGAACACATAAGCCGTCAACCGGGATAGTTTGCGCGGTGTGCAGGATCTTATTGGTTTCAGCCTGGCCTTTCCACTCTTCGCGGCTCTGACCATTTTCCAGCTGTTTGTCGATCCATGGGATCAGGCTACCGGCCAGCGGCACGCCAAAGTTATCCACCGGCAGGGCGCCCGCACGGCTCAGTTCGGTCACTTTACGCTCAATATCCAGGATGGCTGAAGCCGGGTTCGCCAGCTCTGCGGCCACGTGGGTATGCAGCATCCCCATCTGTGACAGCAGTTCACGCATATGACGCGCACCGCCGCCGGAAGCCGCCTGATAGGTGGCGACGGAAGCCCACTCCACCAGATCATTGGCAAACAGGCCGCCGAGCGACATCAGCATCAGGCTGACGGTACAGTTACCGCCGACGAAGGTTTTAATGCCTTTATCCAGACCCTGATGGATCACATGATGGTTGACCGGATCGAGGATAATAATCGCATCATCTTTCATCCGCAGCGTAGAAGCGGCGTCGATCCAGTAACCCTGCCAGCCGCTGGCGCGCAGCTTTGGATAGACTTCGCTGGTATAATCGCCGCCCTGGCAGGTAATGATGATATCCAGCGCCTTCAGCGCATCGATATTATAGGCGTCCTGCAGCGTACCGGCGGCGGCGCCGGCAAATTCCGGCGCGGCCTGGCCATGCTGTGAGGTGGAAAAGAACACCGGGCGAATGACGTCAAAATCACGCTCTTCGATCATCCGCTGCATAAGTACTGAGCCAACCATACCGCGCCAGCCGATCAATCCTACTGATTTCATATTGCACCTGCTGCAGGCTATCTGACTGGCCATTTTACTGTCCGGCAGTGCTCGCAATCCTCACGTACTTTCAGTACGCTCCGGTTGCGGCGCGCTGGCGGGGGTAAACTGGCTACGCCGATGACGCCTGACTTGTTAGAGTTGAAATAAATATGAGTACCACCTTACAAAATGCAGCAAAACTGGCAAGTGAATTAAATCGATAGTTAGCATTATTTTCAGCAGCATGACTTATAACCGGCCTCGGTGACGCCGGAACAAGAGAACAATAACGATGACAGAGATGATCTCCGCAACAATATTATTGTTGCTTATTATGGACCCGCTGGGCAATTTGCCGATTTTTATGTCGGTTTTAAAGCATCTGGAGCCAAAACGTCGACGCGTGGTGCTGATTCGCGAACTGTTGATCGCCCTGGTGATCATGCTGCTGTTTCTGTTCGCCGGCGAAAAGATTTTAACCTTCCTTAACCTGCGCACCGAAACCGTCTCAATTTCCGGCGGCATTATTCTGTTTCTGATCGCCATCAAAATGATTTTCCCGTCGCAGGAGAGTAGTAGCAGCGGTTTATCCGCTGGCGAAGAGCCATTTCTGGTGCCGCTGGCGATCCCGCTGGTCGCCGGGCCATCACTGCTGGCAACGCTAATGCTGTTGTCGCACCAGTACCCGAACCAGATGGGTCACCTGGTGGTAGCGCTGATGATTGCGTGGGGAATGACCGTAGTGATTTTGCTGCTTTCCGGCCTGTTTCTGCGCCTGCTGGGCGACAAAGGGGTCAATGCGCTGGAACGTCTGATGGGGTTGATTTTGATTATGCTGGCAACGCAGATGTTTCTGGATGGCATCCGGGCGTATTTGAAGATTTGAAACCGGCGGTATACAAGGGCGGCACTCTGGCCGCCCTGCGCAGTTAATTATGACAACAAGCTAAAGGCAATCATGCCCACCACGGCGCCAACGGTACCCAGAATGGTTTCCATTAGCGTCCAGGTTTTCAACGTCTGCGCTTCGCTGGCGCCGGTAAAACGGCCAAATAGCCAGAAACCGGCATCATTCACGTGACTTAACACAATTGACCCACCGGCAATACAGATCGACAGCGCCGCCAGCTGCGCGCCGGAATAATGCAATACCTCAATCACCGGCATTACCAGCCCGACAGTGGTCAGGCAGGCCACGGTAGCCGAACCCTGAATCACCCGCACCGCGGCCGCGAGAATAAAGCAGGCCAGCGCAATCGGCAACCCCGCGCCGGTCAGCGCGTTCCCCAGCGCCGGGCCAACGCCCGAATCCACCAGCACCTGCTTAAATACGCCACCGGCACCGATCACCAGCAGAATAATCCCCGCCGGTTGCAGCGCGCTGCCGCAGATCGCCATCACCCGCTCTTTGTCCATTCCCTGACGGTAAGCCAGGCCATAAATCGCCACCAGACAGGCCAGCAGAATGGCGGTAAACGGATGGCCAATAAACTCCAGCCACTGATACAAGCTGCTGCCTTCAATGGTAAAGCGCGCACCGATAGTTTTCAGCCCCACCAGTACCAGCGGAAACAGAATCAGCGCCAGACTGAAACCAAATGACGGCAATTTACTGCTGTCATACTCCGGCTGTGTGACATCTGCCGGTACACGAAACTCGACGTGACGGCTGATAAAATTACCAAACAGCGGCCCGGCGATCAGCATACTGGGGATCGCCGCACACAGGCCAAGCAGGATCATCCAGCCAAAATCAGCGTGCATCTGCGATGCCAGCAGCATCGGCGCAGGTCCCGGCAACAGAAACGCCGCCGAGGCCGCGACACCGGCAAACAGCGGCACCACCAGCTTAACCAGATTGTCATTGGTACGACGCGCCACGGCAAACGCGATGCTAATCAGCAGCACGATCGCCACCTCAAAAAACAGCGGTAAGGCGCAAATCAGCCCGGCGATACCCATCGCATAGTGCGCGCGGTGTTCACCAAAGGATTTGAGCATGCGAATCGCTATCTGATCGACCGCTCCGGTCTCATGCAGGATCTTACCGAACATCGCGCCGAGCGCGACCACAATGGCGAGGAAACCCAGGGTGCCGCCCATGCCCTTTTGCATGGTGTCAGCGATTTTGTCGAGAGGCATGCCGGAGAAGATACCGGCACCGATGGAGACTAACATTAGCGCCACAAAGGCGTGCATGCGGGCTTTCATTACAAGAAACAGCAGCAGTAATACCGAACCTGCTGCGGTCAGAACCAGTGTTGCGGTACTCATCAGAGCTAATCCTTTTGGGTCGCACCTTCGATGGTAGCGACGGTGGCGGCAACAACCTCTTCCAGTGAATGATCAATATCAACCACTAACACGTCCGGTTCATCAGCCGCCGGTTCTTCCAGCGTGGCAAACTGGGTCACCAGCATTTGCGGCTTAAAGAAGTGGCCTTTACGTGCTTTCAGGCGCGACTCAATGGTTTCGAAGTCACCCTTCAGGTAGATAAACGACAGGTTGCTATTACCCTTGCGTAGAATATCGCGATAGCTTTTTTTCAGCGCCGAGCAGACGATAATCGAAATATCGTTGGTGCGTTGCATGGCGAAGGCTGCATCGTTAAGCGCTTGCAGCCAGGGACGGCGATCGTCATCGTTCAGCGGATGACCTTCGGCCATTTTCTCGATGTTGGCACGCGGGTGCAGGAAATCACCATCGAGGAATGCGGTTTTTAACTGGTATGAGACCTGGTTAGCAACAGCGGATTTACCGCTACCAGATACGCCCATCAGGATAAATACATGATGCGACGCGGGATTGGTTTTCATTTTTTTAACTCCGGCAGATAAGGATACGCATGTTACCGATAACAAATACGCATGACATTCTCAGTACGTGCGCCTGTAATGGCAACCGTTCTGCCGGGAAAAGGTTGTAAATGTGAGCTATCTCATAAAAACGCAATAATCAGATGCTGCCGCCTTCCGAAATTTCAAAGCCCACATCCAGCGGTTTCAGCGCGCGTTTATCGCCGCCAATTCGTGCCAGCAGCATTGCCGCCGCCTCCCGGCCCATACGCTCACGCGGCGTCAGCACCGTCGCCAGTTGCGGGTTGACCACCAGCGAAATGTCATGGCCGTGAAAACCGGCGATCGCCATCTCTTCGGGTACGCGCAATCCCTGGCGCTGGCACTCAAACATCGCGCCGACCGCCAGGTCATCATTGGTACAGAACAGGCTGTCCGTCGCCGGAAAACGGCGCTGCGCTTCGCGCATCAGCTCGGCGCCGGCGGTAAATGACGAGGCTTCCTCCATCATCACGCTATTGGGCTGCAGCTGCGCCTCACGCATGGCGATCTCATAGCCGCGTTGTTTCTGCAGGGTTCGTTCATCGAGACGCGCGCCAAGATAAACGGTATGCGTATGGCCTTTGGCGATAATCGCCCGCGTCATCTGACGCGCCGCCTCGACATTATCAAAGCCCACCGCCATATCCAGACACGGCGAGACTGAATCCATCATCTCAATGACCGGGATCCCGGCGGTTTCAATCATGCGCAAACTGCCCGGCGTATGACTGCGCTCGGTAAGGATCAGGCCATCAATGTTCCAGCCCAGCAGCGAACGCAGCTGCAGTTCCTCTTTCTCCTGATTGTAGCCAAAGTGGCTGAGCAGGGTCTGATAACCAGCCGCATCGGTAACCGCTTCGATACCACGCAGCACATCGGCGAAAACCTGGTTAGTCAGCGAAGGCAGTAGCACGCCAATTGCGCGGCTGGTGGCATTGGATAACATATCCGGCGCCCGGTTGGGGATATAGCCAAGTTCATCCAGCGCGACGGCAATTTTTTCACGCAGGGCGGCGGAAACCTGGTCGGGGTTACGCAGGTAGCGGCTGACCGTCATTTTGGTAATGCCGATACGATCGGCAACATCTTGCAATACGGGTCTTTTTTTCTTCATCATTAGCGACTGTATATTGAGGTAACAAGGAGTCTACCAAAAAATACGACGCTAACCTTGCGGTGATCACCACAATACCAGGATGGCCAGCAATCGCTGGCCATCTTTTATGATAATGCGCTAAAAATTACGCGATCAGACCGCTGGCAGATCAAACAGCAGGATTTCGGCGTCGCTGTCCGCCTGAATGGACAGCGTGCTTTCGTCCTGGATCGCCAGCGCATCGCTGGTGGTTGCTGGCTGACCATTCACCTGCACATCGCCTTTCACTACCTGAATCCAGATGCGGCGCGCGCTGGCAACCTCTGCACTGGCCTGCTCACCCTGTTTCAGCACCCAGCGCGACAGAGTCATATCCTGATGGACTTTCAGCGAACCCTCGCGCGCATCCGGCGACAATACCAGCTGGCGTCCCTGGATATCGTCAAAGCGACGCTGCTCATAGCGTGGCGCGATGCCGTTAGTGTCCGGGATAATCCAGATCTGATAAAGATGCAGCGGCTGGTCGCGACTGCCGTTGTACTCGGAGTGACGTACTCCGGTACCCGCACTCATAATCTGAAACTCCCCGGCCGGGATCTGCTCTTTATTACCCATGCTGTCCTGATGTTCAACCACACCCGAGAGCACATAGGTCAGAATTTCCATATCTTTATGCGGATGGGTACCAAAACCCTGACCGGCAGCGATAACGTCTTCGTTAATTACCCGCAGCGCGGAGAAACCCATAAAGTCCGCATCATAGTAATTAGCAAAGGAGAAAGTATGCCAGCTATCCAGCCAGCCATGGTTTGCGTGACCGCGATCATTAGCTTTACGTAAATAAATCATATTCAACCCTCCTCAACGTTTTCACGTAGTCTGGACCTGAAGCGGACAGGATGATAGCTGAAAAACTTCACACCTCTGTTCAAAAAATATGAAGGATATTCCGGCGTATTGCTCAGACAAATTGCCGCTACGCAGCGGATGAAAACAGCGGTGATTATCATTGCGGATGTTTAGCCATATCACAAACTGGCAAAGTTCCCGACGGTGGATAATGGCAAAAAAAGCGCTATTAATGCGAAAAAAAAGCGTATTAAAAATAATAAAATCAACAAGTAACGCATTAATACATTTGAAATTAATATCAATCTATTCGGTTTTATCTTGGTATTAGCTCGGTTTTACTCTATTGGTAACTTTTTCCCGCCACGTAAGATGACAGTCCAATACTACGGCTGTGCTGAACCACTTGGAAATTTCAGGGAAGGAATATGACAGAAAATACTGCGCTCAAACCGCCAGGCCCGATCACCCGCCTGCTGAATACCATCGAATGGCTGGGCAACCTGCTGCCTCACCCGGTCACCCTGTTCGCCATCCTGTGCCTGATGGTGATCATCGCCTCCGGCATTGCCGCCGGATTCAATATCAGCGTTATCGATCCGCGGCCGGAAGGCGCCAGTGGACGCGCCGCCGACGGGGTTGTGCAGGTTGTCAGCCTGTTTAGCGCTGCCGGCTTGCAGCGCATCGTCAGTAATCTGGTGACCAACTTCACCAGTTTTACCCCGCTGGGTACGGTGCTGGTGGCCATGCTTGGCGTCGGCATTGCCGAGCACTCCGGGCTGTTGTCCGCAGCAATGCGCGCGCTGGTGTTTGGCGCGCCAAAACGGCTGCTCACCTTTATCCTGGTGTTCGCCGGGATTATCTCCAATACCGCTTCCGAACTCGGTTATGTGGTGCTGATCCCGCTGTCGGCAATGCTGTTCCACTCCCTGGGACGCCATCCACTGGCCGGGCTGGCGGCGGCATTCGCTGGCGTCTCCGGGGGGTATAGCGCCAATCTGCTGCTGGGTACTCTTGATCCGTTATTGTCGGGCATTACGCAAAACGCCGCGCAGATTATCGACCCCGGCTATACCGTCGGCCCGGAAGTAAACTGGTACTTTATGTTTGCCAGTACCTTTGTTATCGCCCTGCTGGGCACCTGGATCACCACCAGCATTATCGAACCTAAACTGGGTAAGTATCGCGAAACCGACGGTGACGCGCCGCAGGGAGATCTGGGCACCCTTAATCCGCAGGAGAAACGGGCGTTAAAAGGGGCGGGTATAACACTGCTGCTGCTGAGCCTGCTGCTCGGGCTGACGCTGATCCCGGGCTACGGCATTCTGCTCAATCCGCAAACCGGTGGATTTGCCGGCTCGCCGTTTCTGCACGGTATTGTGATGTTTATTATGCTGTTTTTCGCCATTCCTGGTTACGTCTACGGCCGGATAAACGGCACCCTGCGCAGCGACCGTGATGTGATTAATGCGATGGCGAAGAGTATCAGTATGCTGAGCCTGTATATCGTGCTGGTGTTCTTTGCCGCGCAGTTTGTCGCCCTGTTTAGCTGGAGTAACTTCGGCACCGTTATCGCGGTAAAAGGCGCCGGTCTGCTATCCGCAATGGATATCAATGCCCCGCTGCTGTTCTTTGGTTTTATTGTGATCTGCGGCTTTATTAATCTGATGATTGGTTCGTCATCAGCACAATGGGCGGTAACCGCACCGATTTTTGTACCGATGCTGATGCTGACAGGCTTTGCGCCAGAGGTGATTCAGGCGGCATATCGTATTGGTGATTCGGTTACCAATCTGATTACCCCAATGATGAGCTACTTCGGTCTGATTATGGCGGTGGCGGCGCGCTATCAACGCAATCTCGGTATCGGCACCCTGGTGGCGCTAATGCTGCCCTACTCGGTGATGTTTCTGATCGGCTGGAGTCTACTGTTTATGATTTGGGTATTTGGCTTCGGTCTGCCGGTCGGGCCGGGCGCGGCGACTTACTACACCCTGTAGCCGCAAAGCAGGCAAAAAAAAAAGCCAGCACCCGAGCTGGCTAAAAAACACTGGAAGCAATGTGAGCAATGTCGTGCCTTCACAGCAGGTCCAGCGTGGACTTCCTGAGAACGCACGACAATAATAATCATTATCATTCGCATCTGTAAAGTTGTTTTTGTGATAAATTTTCATTTGACCTTTGCGCTAAAGTCCATGATGTTTAAGAGGAATAATCTAACCCGCAAAGGAGTCGCATGATGAGCCAGATTGAGATCCGCCATGTTAATGTTGCAGATGCGCAGGCCATTCAACAGCTTTACAGCCAGCCCGAAACGCTGGCCGGAACGCTACAGGTGCCTTACCCATCACTACAACTGTGGCAGGATCGACTGGCAAATCTGCGTCCCGGCGTGCATTCGCTGGTGGCCTGTATCGACGGTCAGCTGGTGGGACAAGTCACCCTGGAAGTCAATCAGTCACCGCGCCGCCGCCATACCGCCCACTTCGGTTTAGGCGTGGATGTGAACCATCGCGGCAAAGGGGTGGCGCAGGCGATGCTGGCAGCAATTGTCGATCTCTGTGACAACTGGCTGGGCGTCGAGCGCATGGAACTGACGGTGTATACCGATAACGCCGCGGCCATCGCGCTGTATCGCAAGTTTGGCTTCGAGGTGGAAGGCACCGCACGCAATTACGCCCTGCGTAACGGAGTAAAAGTGGATACGCACTTTATGGCGCGTTTTCGCCCGCACTGATAGCAACGCGCGGTGATAACCCTCACCAGGGTTATCATCATCATTATAATAAAATGAATTTATTAGTTTAATTAATTACCCGCTATCGCCGTGAATATGCCCAACCCTGCGAGTTTTTCACACCATCATCGGCAATCTATAAAGATAGTAAATAATCGATGCGGCCCCAGCTTAAGGTGGGTTTTGTTATTTCCCAGCCTGGGGAAGAGGTTTATTAGCTATATAATTTGTGCACTCCAGTAAAAAAACCAGTTTTCCACCGCGCGGTTTGTCTGTAACCGCATATGCACTGGTTACATGAATTCATGGTTTCTTTATTTATGCGCTAAGCTTTAAATGGCAGCTGATAATAATAAACCTCTCCCGACTTATTCAGTCAGGTTCAGCACCTGACGCTCACGTCCCCCCTAAACATTATAAGGCGTCACCACATTTACCCGGGAAAAATGACCCGGCTCTTCTTCCGGCGCCAGAAAGCCATGAAACTGTAAAATCGCCTGAAACGCGCTGCGCGCATCCTGCCGGAGATCGTGATCGATCACCGCATCCAGCTTACCCTGCCGCAGCAACTGACGATTTTCCGCGTCCAGATCATGCGCGATAAACACCTTCAGCCTGCGCTGCGCCTGGTTAAAAGCATCGATAATGGCAGTATTGGCGCCGCCGACGCTATACACCGCATGGATATCCTGATGCTGTACCAGCGCCTGCTCTATTTGTGGCAGAGTCAGCTGATTAACGCCATAGCCGCCACTCACCCGCCTCACCCGCAACTGCGGCGCCAGCTGTTGTAAAGCCTCACAGAAGCCATCAACCCGCTGTTCTTCGCCACGAAAACCATCGCTACTCAGCACCACCGCCACTGATTGCGGCGCCGGCTCCAGCCAGCGCGCCAGTAAATAAGCCGCGGTACGCCCGGCATTATGGTTCTCCATGCCGACATAGCGAATCCGCATGCTGTGCGGCAGGTCCGTTACCAGCGTCACCACCGGCACCCGCAGCTTCAGCAGCTCAGCCACCGCCTGATTAAGCGGAACTTCATCACTGGCTTTCAGCAGTACGCCATAGCTATCAGCACTACAGCGCAACAGCAATCGCTGCAGCCCGCTCACGCTAATCTGCTCAAAAATATGGAAACGCAGCGCCAGCCGAAAAGGGGCAAAGCTGCTGATTTGGCTGAGCAGCGCCTCCGTCACCAACTGGCTAAAGCGTTCCGGCGTGTGCAGCACGATATCAATCGGCAGCGTTCTGCCACTGGCGAGACTGACACGATGCTGCAGCTCCAGGTCGCGTATCCCCTGGGCAATACGCCGCTCAGTTTGCGGATGGACACTGCCGCGCTGATGCAGCGCGCGATCCACGGTCGCCTTACTGACCCCGGACTGGGCGGCAATCTGTTTAATCGAAAATTTCATCGTCATTTTTTGAGGCTTTTTTGAGGTCTTATTGCCATTTTGTTAAACAAATGTAGATGCTAATGTCAACCAGAGCAAGCGTCATACCCCAGATACCTCTTACCCGATTAAAATAAAGGTTCGCTAATTATGCCTGTGAATAACATAGAGTTTTTCCACGATAAAGTTTATGTCGTAACGGGTGGAACCCAGGGGCTCGGCGCTGCCGTTGCCCAGCTACTGGCCGAACGCGGCGCCAGAGGCATTATCATTTGTGGTCGCAACGCGTCGGCTGGCGCAGCACAAGCGGACCGGCTGCAGACGCTGGGCTGCGAAGCCAGGTTTGTGCCGGCAGACATCTCCGATCCCCGGCAATGCGAGCAGGTTATTGCCGCCGCTGAACAACACTTCGGCACCCTGCATGGTCTGGTGAACTGCGCGGGCATGTCGGATCGCGGCACCATTCTTGATACCTCACCCGCCCTGTTCGATGCCATTTTTGCCGTCAATGTCCGCGCCCCCTTTTTCCTGATGCAGGCGGCGATTAGCCTGATGCTGAAAAAACAGGTCGAAGGCAGCATTGTCAATATCATCACCATGACCGCCCATGGCGGACAGAGCTTCCTGACCGCCTATGCCGCCTCAAAAGGCGCCTTAATCACCCTGACCAAAAATGTCGCCTTCAGCGCCATGCGTAACCGTATCCGCGTCAACGGACTGAATATTGGCTGGATGGATACCCCGCACGAGGATGAGATCCAACGCCAGTACCATCAGGCCAGCGATGGCTGGCTGGAAAAAGCCGAGCGCGAACAGCCGTTTGGTCGTTTGCTGAAACCACGAGAAGTGGCGCGGGGCGTTGCATTTCTGTTGTCAGGCGAGTCGGGAATGATGACCGGCTCAGTTATCGATTTTGACCAGGGGGTGATTGGCTGTAGCGATATCGGTTCACCTCAGCCACTTAATGCCTTAGTACCTTAAAGGAGCCTGCCATGTCTCAGATTTTTTTCGATGAAAGCCAGCTGTCGCTGGATGATTTCGCCACCCTCTGCGCGCAATCCACGGATAAAAAAGACTGGCCGCTGGCCAGTGACGTAGCCCTCAACGTGCTGATCTATCAGCGTCGCGATCTGCTAACAGCCGCCAGCAGCCAGCCTCAGGCGCTGCTGAGCGAACTGCATCGCGCACTGTCCGCAGGGCCAGGGGTACTGGTGATCAAAGGGATGTACCCGGATAAGCAGATTATCGATCGCAACAGCGCCCTGTTTGAGCAAATTTTGTCGGCTGAAGCTGCCAGCAATAGCGGAGCCGATCACTTTGCCGCCGCCGGCAACAATGGCCGCATCTGGAATGCGCTGCAAAAAGTTGCCGTACGGGATGCGGATGCATTTATCGACTACTATGCCAACCCGTTGCTGGCGCTGATTTGTGAGGCCTGGCTCGGCCCCGGTTATCAGATCACCGCGCAGGTAAATCAGGTGCGTCCGGGGGGTAAAGCCCAGCAGCCGCATCGGGATTATCACCTTGGTTTTCAGCAGAATGAAGTAGTGAAACGCTTCCCGTTGCCATTGCAGATTCTGTCACAGTATCTGACATTACAGGGGGCGATTGCCCATAGCGATATGCCGATCGAATCCGGGCCCACCCAGTTATTGCCATGGTCACATCAGTATCAGGCGGGTTATCTGGCGTGGCGCGATCCGCAGTTTATCGACTACTTCCGGCAGCACGCCATTCAGTTACCACTGGAAAAAGGCGATGGACTATTTTTCAATCCGGCGCTGTTCCATGCGGCAGGCAATAACCTCACCCATGACCATATCCGCACCGCCAACCTGCTGCAGGTCTCCTCCAGCTTTGGTAAAGCGATGGAAAAAGTCAATTATATCACCGTGCTGAAACAGATTTATCCGGCGCTACGTTTACGGACGCTGCCGGAAGCGGAGCTAAACGCGGTTATCGCAGCGGCGGGAGAAGGCTATTCCTTCCCGACCAATCTGGATACCGATCCTCCTTCCAGCGGGCTGGCGCCGATGACGCAGCAGCAGCTGTTACGGCTGGCGCTGACGGAGAAATGGCAGCCAGAGGCGTTTAATGCCGCACTGGATGAGCATCAGTTAAAGCGGCAGGCCTGAGGCATTGAGCACCGGGCGGCATCAATGCCGCCCCCTATCAATAACCCGCGGTTAAATCGCCCACTGAACGTGGATCCGACGCCCCATACAGCATACCATCCGGGCCAATCATAATGCTCTGAGTGCTGCCCATCGCTGGCTGCACCTTCACATGCTGCCCTTTACTTTCCAGCAGCCGCAAGGTATCCGGACTAAAACCTTTCTCCACGCGTAGCTGATCCGGTAACCACTGATGATGAAAACGCGGTGCATTGGTCGCTTCGGCGACATTCATCCCAAAATCGATACTGTTGACCACCATTTGCAGCACCGTAGTGATAATACGGCTACCGCCCGGGCTACCGGTAACCAGCCAGGTTTTCCCCTCCTTTGCCACAATAGTGGGGGACATGGAGGACAACGGACGTTTATACGGTTGCACCGCATTGGCCTCACCGCCAACCAGCCCATAAACATTTGGCGTGCCCGGTTTGGCCGAGAAATCATCCATTTCGTTATTCATCAGAATGCCGCTATTACCCGCCACAATGCCGCTACCGAAGTAGGTGTTCAGGGTATAGGTCACCGCTACTGCATTGCCGTCTTTATCCACCACCGAAAAATGGGTGGTTTGATTGCTTTCATACGGCGCCAGCTTGCCGGGTTTGATATCCGCCGACGGACGCGCTTTGGCAACATTGATCTGCGCCGCCAGTGATTTGGCGTACGCTTTACTGGTCAGCGCCTGCCAGGGCACCTTAACGAAATCCGGATCGCCGAGATATTCGGAGCGGTCGGCATAAGCATACTTCTCCGCCTCCGCCATCACCTGCATCGCATCAGCGCTGCCGAAGCCCATTTTCGCCAGATCAAAGTTTTCCAGGATATTCAGGATCTGCACAATATGAATACCGCCGGATGAAGGTGGCGGCATCGAGAACACTTCATAACCACGGTAAGTGCCGCTAATCGGCTGGCGCTCCACCGCGCGATAAGCCGCCAGGTCGGTTTTGCTCAGCAACCCGCCATGCCGGGCCATTTCACCGGCAATATCGTCGGCAATCGCCCCTTTATAAAAGGCATCCGGCCCATCGCGGGCAATCAGCCCTAAGCTGCGTGCCAGATTATGCTGCACCAGACGTTCACCTTTCTGATAGGGGGTACCGTCGGCTTTATAAAAGATCGCCTTACTATTGGCATGGTTGACCAGCACCTCTTTGCCGTAGGTGTTCAGATCATCGGCCAGTGCGTCATTGACCACAAAACCATTACGCGCCAGTTCAATAGCGGGTTGCAGTAAACGGCTGAGCGGCAGGGTGCCGTACTTGCGCGCGGCTAAGGCCAGACCGGCTACGGTACCCGGAGTGCCGGAAGCCAAAGGAGAGGTCAGGGACAGCTTACTGTCAGCATTGCCCTGCGCATCAAGGAACATATCGCGGCTGGCTTTGACCGGCGCCATTTCACGGAAATCAATCGCGGTGGCGCGTCCCGCGGCAGTACGCAGCAGCATAAAGCCACCGCCGCCAAGATTACCGGCCTGCGGATGGGTCACCGCCAGGGCAAAGCCAACCGCTACCGCGGCATCCACCGCGTTGCCGCCCTGCTTCAGAATATCGACCCCCACCTGAGTGGCCAGCGCATCTACCGACGCCACCATCCCGTGGCGATCTTTCACCGGATGGAAACTATCCGCATCGACGCCGTAGGAGACCGGAGGGGATGGCGGTGACGCCGCACTGGCGCCCTGCCAGAAACAAAAACATACCATCAGCGACCAGGAAACACGTCGCATAGTGCCGGTTTTGATCATCCTGCCACACCTTTTTATGATTGTTTACATTGGGGTTACATCTGTTAAGTCTGTACCAGATAAGCAAAAAGGCGAATATAAAGTCAAATTCAGCTGATTCCTGACTTCATTCGCCGGCAGAGCAGTTAAACTTAAGCAAGATGACGGAGATTCGGCGGATTATCTGCCTGATGGAGGAAGCATAATGAAAAGATGGTTACTTATTTTTGCCGCACTGTTACCACTCAGCAGCGGTATGGCGAATATGCTGAACAATAGCAGCGATCCGAACCAGCCGGGCTATAACCCAAGCCAGCAGCGGATGAAACAGCAGATGCAGACTGACCAACAGCAACAGGTTCTGAAACTGAAACAGGACCAGCAACGTCAAAGCCAGGATCAACAGCGTAAAATGCAGGAGCAGCGTGACAGTGCCCGGCAGCGCATTATCAAAACGCAGCCGGGCAATAACAGCACTTCACAACAACCTTAAGCGAAGTTTGGTCCGATGGTGTCGATGCGATCGGTACAGATGGCATCGACACCCCAGCTCAGTAACTCACGTGCACGTTCGGTCTGATTAACGGTATACACCAGGATATATAAGCCGGCCGCTTTTAGCGCAGCGGTACGCTCCGGGTTTAACAAACGGTAATTCAGATGGATAGAGGTGCAGTCGAGCGCACGCGTTAATTCCTGCCAGTTATCCTGCCACTCATCAAGCAGCAGACCGCGAGGCAGCTCGGGAGCCGCCAGCTGCGCCGCCGCTAATGCCTGATACGAGAATGATGACAGCAACGGCGCCGTTTGGCCGCGCCACAGTTCACGTGCCGCCAGCGCTACCGCCGTGCCGGTTTGCTGATCCAGCCCGCTGGTTGGCTTAATCTCAATATTCGCCATCATATGATGTTGCTGGCAGCGTGCCGCGACGTCGCTCAGCAACGGCAGCGGTTCATGCTGGAACTCACGGCTAAACCAGCCGCCGGCATCCAGCTGCTGCAGTTTTTCCCACGGCTGTTCGCCGGCAATCCCCCAGCCATTACTGGTACGGTCGAGGGTATCGTCATGCAGCAGAAACGGCTGCGCATCCTGCGACAGTTTGACATCAAACTCGATCATTTTATGGCCATATCTCGCCCCGACATCAATCGCCGCCAGGGTATTTTCCGGTGCCAGCTTACCGCCGCCGCGATGGGCGACAATCGCCGGATAGGGCCAGGCTTTATTTATCATTCCAGACGCATTCCTGTAATCGAATCAAAAAAGTGTAGCGCGCTGGCGGGCAGATGCAGCCATAAACTGCTGCCGACTGGCGGCCGTTCCACATGCGGCAGGCGCACTACTACACTGTTACCGCCCCATGTGCCATGGGCCAGATTATCCGCGCCCAGCATCTCCAGCGTCTCCACCACC
The DNA here is from genome assembly GCF_047308185.1 of Pantoea sp. B65. Lineage (NCBI taxonomy): Bacteria > Pseudomonadati > Pseudomonadota > Gammaproteobacteria > Enterobacterales > Erwiniaceae > Pantoea > Pantoea sp. B65. The sequence goes on along the minus strand of NZ_JAHXPU010000015.1, from coordinate 378,075 downwards.
AGCGGGATACCGCCCGCTTCGCGCCCGGATAGCTGAATATGCTCCGGACGCACGCCCAGGGTCAACGGGCGATTCGCCCATTTCGTTTTGGCCTGCGCAAGTGGCAACGTAAAGCCCGGTGACAGCGTAAAACCGGTACCGTGACTATTGACGCTGCCTTCCAGCAGGTTCATTGACGGCGCACCAATAAAACTGGCGACAAACCGTGTAGCCGGACGTTCATAGACTTCAACCGGGGTTCCCAGTTGCTCAACGATCCCTTTGTTCATCACCATCACCCGCTGCGCCAAAGTCATCGCCTCAACCTGATCGTGGGTAACATACAAACTGGTGGTATTCAGCCGGCGATGCAGCAGTTGCAATTCAAGACGCATCTGCACGCGCAGACGCGCATCAAGGTTGGAGAGCGGCTCATCAAATAAAAACACCGCCGGTTCGCGCACAATCGCCCGCCCCATCGCTACACGCTGGCGCTGGCCGCCGGACAGCTCACGCGGGCGGCGTTGCAACAGCGCATCCAGCTCCAGACTGCGCGCGGCTTCCAGCACCCGCTGGCGAATCTGCTCTTTACCCATACCACGAATTTTCAGGCCCCAGGCTATATTCTCTTCCACACTCATATGCGGATAAAGCGCATAGTTCTGGAACACCATCGCGATACCGCGATCTTTCGGCTCCAGATCGGTCACGCGCTGGGTATCAATCCAGATATCGCCGCTGGTTACGCGCTCCAGCCCGGCAACCATACGCAATAGCGTCGATTTTCCGCAGCCGGACGGGCCGACCATCACCATAAATTCGCCGTCGTTAATCGTAACATTGAGCGGCTGAATGACCATGTTTTTGCCGTCGTAGGATTTGGTCACCGCCTGAAGTTTTACACCTGCCATCTGCTATTTCTCACTCTCAACCAGCCCACGCACAAAGGCGCGCTGCATTACCATTACCACCACCACCGGTGGGATTAACGTCATTAACATTGCGGCCATCACCAGATTCCACTGGGTGGATCCATCACCGCTGGAGATCATGGTGCGAATACCCGCTACTGCGGTGCCCATGCTGGTATCACTGGTAATCAAAATCGGCCAGAGATACTGATTCCAGCCGTAGATAAAGGTGATGACAAACAGCGCCGCCAGATTGGTTTTCGATAGCGGCAGCACGATATCCCAGAAGAAGCGCATCGGGCTGGCGCCATCAATGCGTGCCGCCTCCAGCAACTCATCCGGTAACGACATAAAGAACTGACGGAACAGAAAGGTGGCGGTCGCCGAAGCCATCAGCGGTAGCGTCAGGCCGGTGTAACTGTCCAGCATATGCAGATTAGCGATCACCTCCACCGTCGGGAAAATACGCACTTCGACCGGCAGCATCAGGGTGATAAAAATCATCCAGAAAAAGAAGTTGCGCAGGGGGAAACGGAACCATACCAGCGCAAAGGCCGACAGCATGGAGACGCTGATTTTTCCTGCGGTGATCGCCAGCGACATAATCGTGCTGTTCAGCAACAACACGCCGATCGGCGCGCTGTTGCTGCTGACGCCGTTATGCCAGAGGATGCTGAGGTTGTGCCACAAATGGCCGCCGGGGATCAGCGTCATGGGGACCTGATAGATCTCAACGTTATCCAGCGTGGCGGCGACAAAGGCGACATACAGTGGAAACAGAATGGTGAGAATGCCAAGGATCAGCATGGTATGACTGAAAAAGGTCAGCCCGGGGCGGTTTTCGATCATTGGTAACGCACCTTACGCTCGACATAACGGAACTGGATCACCGTCAGCACAATCACCAGCAGCATCAGTACCACCGACTGGGCGGCCGATGAGGAGAGATCCAGGCCGGTAAAGCCTTCGCGATAAATTTTGTAAATCAGGGTAGTCGTGGACTGCACCGGGCCACCGGCGGTTGCGGCATCAATCACCGGGAAAGTATCAAAAAAGGCATAGACCAGATTCACCACCAGCAGGAAGAAACTCACCGGGGCGATCAGCGGCAGCGCCAGATAGAAGAAACGGCGCACCGGCCCGGCGCCATCGATCGCCGCGGCTTCAACCAGCGAACGTGGGATCGACTGCAGGGCGGCAAAGAAGAATAAGAAGTTGTAGCTTACCTGCTGCCAGACCGAAGCCAGCACCACCAGAAACATCGCCTGACCACTATTCTGCGCATGGTTCCAGTTGTAACCGAGCAGGGCAAGCATATGGGTGATCAGACCAAGGCCGGGGTTAAACAGAAACATCCACAGCACCGCGGCAATCGCCGGAGCCACCGCGTAAGGCAGCAGTAACAGGGTCTGGTAAAAACCTTTCAGGCGCAGCACATAATCGACCAGTGCGGCGAAAAACAGTGAGATCAACAGGCCACAGCCGGTGACCAGCCCGCTGAAGATCAGCGTGGTCCAGAATGAGGCCAGATAGTATTCATCGTTAAACAGCTGCGTGAAGTTTGCCAGACCGACAAAACGGCTGGATAACCCAAAGGGATCGACGCTCTGCACCGAGTACCACAGCGCTTCTCCGGCGGGCCAGAGAAAAAAGATGGCGGTGATCAGCAGCTGCGGAAAGACCAACAGATAGGGGAGCCAGCTGGTGCGAAAACCGGGACGAACAGAGGACATAGTTTAGCTCGGCGTTGAAGGGAATTTCAGGCGGCATCTCTGCCGCCTCCGTAGGGGACGCCGTTAAGCGCCCCGCGCGGTTGGTTTTATTTAACCTGTTGCTCAAAGCGGCGCAGCAGCTGGTTGCCACGCTCAACGGCGTTATCCAGCGCTGCCTGCGGCGTTTTCTTACCGGTCCAGACGCCTTCCAGTTCTTCATCCACCACGGTACGAATCTGCGGCATATTGCCTAAACGCATCCCTTTGGTATAAGGCAATGGCGGCTTATTCAGCATCTGGCGCGTAGCGATATCCGACCCCGGGTTTTGATCATAGAAACCGGATTTGCGCGTCAGCTCATAGGCTGCAGTGGTAATCGGCAGATAACCGGTTTTCTGATGCCATTCCGCGGCAATTTCCGGCTGGGCGAGGAACTGCATAAATTCCGCTACGCCTTTGTAGGTATTGGCATCTTTACCTTTCATCACCCACAGGCTGGCGCCGCCGATAATGGCGTTTTGCGGTGCGTTTGGTACGGTCGCGTCGTAAGGCATCATGCCAACGCCGTAGTTAAATTTGGCGTAGTGGCGAATATCGGCCAGTGAGCCGGAAGAGGCGGTGGTAATCGCACAGTCACCGTTATAGAACTTCTCGGTGGACTCATCTTTGCGGCCAAAGTAGGTGAAATCACCTTTCTTGTTCATATCGGCCAGTAGCTGGATATGGCGTACCTGGATCGGTTTATTAAACTCCAGTACCGCATCCGTCCCGCTAAAGCCGTTATTCCGCGTGGCAACCGGCAGAGCATGCCAGGCGCTAAAGTTTTCAATCTGGATCCAGCCCTGCCAGCCGCTGGCATAGCCACACTGCATCCCGGCGGCACGCAGTTTGGCGCTGTAGTCGGCCAGATCCTGCCAGGTTTTCGGTGGCTGTTCCGGATCCAGCCCGGCTTTTTTAAACGCGTCTTTGTTGTAGTACAGCACCGGGGTCGAGCTGTTAAACGGCTGGGAAATCAGATGGCCGGTTTTTGCGTCGCTGTAGTAACCGGAAACTGTCGGCACAAACTGTGATTCATCAAAAGCGATGCCGGCATCCTTAAACACGTCATACACCGGCTTAATGGCTTTCGATGCCATCATGGTCGCGGTGCCCACTTCATATACCTGTAAAATGGCAGGCGCCGTGCCGGTACGCACTGCCGCGATCCCTGCGGCCAGACTCTGGTCGTATTTGCCTTTATAAACCGGGACAATTTTGTAATCAGGATGAGCCTGGTTAAAACGCTGGGCCAGAGAATCAACCTCTTTGCCTAACTCGCCGTCCATGGAGTGCCAGAATGGGATGTCGGTTGCAGCCACTGCATGGCCGGTAAGCGCGAACCCCAGCACAATGCTCAGTGCGGTATGACGAAATGTGGTAAATGACATATCAGCTTCCCATGACATGATTGTTACGCGCGATTTCACGCATTTTATGTTCGGGAAGTAACATGACATGCAAAAATGACAGTGAGATAAACGTCTTATGACGGCAGTGTGACAGAGAAGTGACGCTAAGATGGGTTACAGGGGCAGCACGCTCGCCGCCCCTGCGCATCGCCAGGGGCGACATTTATGCCGCCCGTTGTAGAGATTAACCGCCGAGATAAGCGCTTCTGACCGCCTCATTCGCCAGCAACGCATCACCAGTATCTTCCAGCACCACATGGCCGTTTTCCAGCACATAGCCACGGTCGGCCAGCTTCAGCGCCTGGTTGGCGTTCTGCTCGACCAGGAAGATGGTCATCCCTTCGGCACGCAGCTGCTCAATGGTATCGAAGATCTGCTGGATAATAATCGGCGCCAGACCGAGCGATGGCTCATCCAGCAGCAGCAGACGCGGCTGGCTCATTAGCGCGCGGCCAATCGCCAGCATCTGCTGTTCACCACCGGACATGGTACCGGCGCGCTGCACGCGACGCTCCAGCAGACGCGGAAACAGCTCATAAACCCGCTGGATACGCTGCTGATACTGCTGCCGCTCGGCGAAGAATCCGCCCATTGCCAGATTCTCTTCCACCGTCATCCGTGAGAACACGCGGCGCCCTTCCGGTACGATAGCGATCGCTTCACGCATAATACGTGCCGTTTGCCAGTCGGTAATATCCTTACCATCAAAGCTGATGCTGCCGCTGGAAGCACGTGGCTCGCCGCACAGAGTGCCGAGCAGCGTGGTTTTCCCCGCCCCGTTGGCGCCAATCAGGGTCACAATTTCCCCCTGACTGATATGCAGACTGACATCATGCAACGCCTGAATTTTGCCATAATGGGCACTGACGTTGCTTAACGTTAATATCGGGTTCGCCATCTTACGCCTCACCTAAATATGCGCGGATAACATCCGGGTTATTGCGGATCTCTTCCGGTGTGCCATTCGCCAGCGGCGTTCCCTGATTGACTACATAAATGCGGTCGGAAATTCCCATTACCAGCTTCATATCGTGTTCAATTAACAGTACCGAGACTTTGTGCTCGCCACGCAACTCGGCAATCAGCTCATCCAGTTCGTGCGTTTCACGTGGGTTCAGCCCGGCCGCCGGTTCATCCAGCATCAGGATCTCCGGCTGCGTGACCATGCAGCGGGCAATTTCCAGCCGACGCTGCTGGCCATAGGCAAGGTTACCCGCCGAACGGTTAGCCAGCTCCAGCAGACCAACGCGTCGCAGCCAGCTGGCCGCGCGCTCCAGCGCCTCATTTTCGCTTTTACGAAATGCCGGCGTTTTCAGCAGGCCGGAAAACACACCGCTTTTCAGATGCTGATGCTGCGCTACTAACAGATTTTCAATCACCGTCATTTCACGGAACAGGCGCACGTGCTGGAAGGTACGCACGATACCCATGCGGGCAATTTTCTGCCCTGGCAAACCTTCAAGGTGCTGATCGCGCAGCTTAATGCTGCCGCCGGTCGGGCGGTAGAACCCCGTCAGGCAGTTAAACACCGTGGTTTTACCCGCACCGTTCGGGCCAATCAGCGAAACGATCTCTTGCGGATGCAGTTCCAGCTTTACATTGTTGACGGCCAGCAGGCCGCCAAAGCGCATCATCAGGCCATCTACGGCTAACAAAGGCTGACTCATGCCTGCTCTCCTTTGCCATCATGCTTTAACTTCAACTGCGGACGCTGCATTGGCAATAATCCCTGCGGACGCCAGATCATCATCAGCACCATCAAACCACCCAGCACTAACATGCTGTATTCGTTGAGGTCTCGCATCATTTCACGTGATACCACCAGCAGTATCGCCGCCAGAATCACCGCAAACTGTGAACCCATGCCACCCAGTACCACAATCGCCAGCACAAACGCTGACTCGGCGAAGGTGAAAGATTCCGGGCTGACAAACCCCTGGCGCGCGGCAAACAGCGTACCGGCAAAACCAGCAAAGGCGGCACTGATGGTAAAGGCGGTCAGCTTGATGCGACGCGGGCTTAACCCCAGCGAACGACAGGCAATCTCATCTTCACGCAGCGCTTCCCACGCACGTCCCAGCGGCATACGCAGCAGGCGATTAATCACAAACAGCGTCAGCAGCACCAGCAGTATCGCCACCATATACAGGAAGATGATGCGGTCGCCCGGGTCGTACTCAAGGCCAAAGAAATTATGGAAAGTATCCCAGCCGCCATCGCGCACGCTGCGGTTAAATTCGAGACCAAAGAAAGTCGGTTTCGGGATCTGACTGATACCATTTGGCCCGCCGGTAAGTTCGGTATTATTCAGCAGCAGGATACGCACAATTTCACCGAAGCCGAGGGTGACAATCGCCAGATAGTCACCGCGCAGACGCAATACCGGGAAACCGAGCAGCAGGCCAAACAGCGCCGATACCAGCCCCGCCAGCGGCAGACACTGCCAGAAACCAAGGCCGTAGTAGTGGTTCAGTAACGCAAAAGTATAGGCGCCAATAGCGTAGAAACCACCATAGCCCAGTACCAGCAGGCCGGATAAACCCACCACCACGTTCAGACCGAGACCCAACATCACGTAGATCAGCGTCAGCGTGGCGATATCCACCGTGCCGCGCGATACCACAAATGGCCAGACAATCGCGGCGACAATCAGCACCAGCGCCAGCAGCTTCTGCTTTGGCGTAGAACCGTCAAAGCTCGGCAGCACAAAAGACGGACCGGAGATTTTCTTCAGGCCGCTCTGGAACGCCGGGCGCAGTAACTGGAATAAAAACACCACCGCACACCCGACGGCAATCCAGTTCCAGCGCACGCTGCCGGCGTTATTCACTACCAGATGGGTGCCGTCGAGGTTCAGGCGCATCCCCATAAAAAAGGCAGCCAGAATCAGCAGCATCAACGCCGAGACAATGGCGTTGACCAGATTAAGCTGTTTCATACTTTCTCAACCTCCGGACGGCCCAGGATACCGGTTGGCATCACCAGCAGCACCACAATCAGCAGCGCGAAGGAAACCACATCTTTATATTCGGTACTGAGGTAAGCGGAAGTCAGCGCTTCAGCGATACCCAGAATCAGCCCCCCCACCATCGCGCCAGGGATACTGCCAATGCCGCCCAGTACCGCAGCGGTAAATGCTTTCATCCCGGCCATAAAACCGATATAGGGGTTAATCACACCATAGAACTGACCCAGCAACACGCCAGCCACGGCCGCCATCGCCGCGCCAATCACAAAGGTCAGCGAGATCACCCGGTCAGTGTTAATCCCCAGCAGGCTGGCCATTTTCAGATCTTCAGCACAGGCACGACAGGCGCGGCCCATGCGGGAATAGCGAATAAATACCGTGAGTGCCAGCATCGCGAGGAAAGTAACCGACCAAATCACCAGTTGCATGGTGGAGATGGTGGCGGCAAAGCCGTTGCTCTCACCCAGCGTCCACTGGCCGGTAATCAGGCTTGGCAGCGCCAGATCGCGCGAGCCTTGCGTCAGGCTGACGTAGTTTTGCAAAAATATCGACATCCCGATGGCGGAGATCAACGCGATCAGACGCTTGGAGGAACGCACCGGCTTATAGGCCACACGTTCAATACTCCAGCCATAGGCGCTGGCGATCACAATCGCCATAATGAAACCGGCGCCAATCAGGATCCAGCCGACATCAATCCCCATCATCATCAGCGCCGCGATGACAATAAAAGAGACGTAACTGCCGATCATATACACTTCGCCGTGAGCAAAGTTAATCATGCCAATAATGCCGTAAACCATGGTGTAACCAATGGCAATCAGCGCATAGGTGCTGCCCAACGTCACGCCGTTGAACATTTGCTGCAGGAAGTAAAGAAACTGCTCGGACATACCTTATTACCTTACAAATCCGCTCCATAGCGGAAGGTACAAAAACGCCTGTATAGCATGATAAGCGGGAGCCATTAATGGCTCCCGGGAATGCCGTAGGGGCGGCATTAATGCCGCCCGCGGTCAGACGCCTGGCTTACTTCACCGCAGTGGAAGTGCCGTCTGCATGCCACTTGAATACACCAAACTCAAAGCCTTTCAGGTCGCCCTTCGCATCCCAGCTCAGGTCGCCCATTACCGTTGCTACCGGCTGGCCTTCCTTCAGGTTTTTCACGATAGCGGCCGGATCCTGGCTTTTGCTACGTTCCATCGCGGTAGTCAGTGACTGCAGCGCGGCATAGGTAGTCCAGACAAACGGGCCAGTTGAATCCAGTTTCTTCGCTTTCAGCGCATCCACGATAGGTTTGTTGGCCGGAACCTGGTCATAGCGTTTTGGCAAGGTTACGTACATGCCTTCAGAAGCCGCACCGGCGATATTAGACAGCGAAGAGTTGCCCACGCCCTCTGGTCCCATAAACTGGGTTTTCAGGCCAGCAGCACGTGCCTGACGCAGAATCTGCCCCATTTCCGGGTAGTAGCCGCCGAAGTAAACAAAATCGACATTCTCTTTCTTCAGACGGGCCACCAGGGTGGAGAAGTCTTTATCACCGGCGGTGACACCTTCAAACATCACCACATTGCCGCCAGATTTTTTCAGGCTGTCCTGTACCGAGCGCGCCAGGCCTTCGCCGTACTGCTGCTTATCATGCACCACGGCAATACGCTGTGGTTTGATTTCGCTGAGGATATATTTGGCTGCGGTTGGCCCCTGATCGGAATCGAGACCAGTGGTACGCATCACCAGTTTGTAACCACGGGTGGTCAGGTCCGGCGCCGTCGCCGCCGGGGTGATCATCACCACGCCTTCATCTTCATAGATATCAGAAGCCGGTTGGGTAGATGAGGAGCACAGGTGACCGATAACATAACGGATGCCATCGTTAATCACTTTGTTAGCCACCGCGACCGCTTGTTTCGGGTCACAGGCATCGTCGTATTCCACGCCGACCAGTTTGTCACCGTTTACGCCGCCTTTGGCATTGATGTCAGCGATGGCTTGTTTGGCACCGGTGAATTCCATATCGCCATACTGCGCTACCGGGCCGGACATCGCCCCCACAATGGCCACTTTAATATCTTTTGCCATTGCGGCATGGCTCATAGCCAGTGCAACGCAACCTGCCAGAAACGCGCTACCTTTACTGATTTTCATCCGCACTTCCCCATCTGTTTTGTTTGTTGTGTGATTGCTGGTTATTTTTGCCTGGTTTTGTTTAAAAACTCTTTTGGTAATAAAGAGTTAGCAGACAAACCGGCTTTTTCTAGTAATAAGGCTTTATTTTTCAGGTTATTAAACAGGAATTTTCTTCTGTAAATCAACTGACATATGCAGAAATTCGCCTGTCCGACAGCACAATTACCTGGCACTATTGATGGCATTATAGCCACAAATCCAGCGAGTTGTGCTGTCAATATAGTCGTAAGCTGACTTTTTGCTCCGGGAATGGCGCACATCAAAAACAGATCGCGTCGTTTTGGCTCAGGAAAAGTTACACGTCCCCTGAGACACAAATTCGCTACAATATGCCTTTACTACGCAACAGGTGGGATAAATGAAACTGACCATCATACGGCTGCAACAATTCAGCGCCCAGGATCGTCTGGATCTGGGCAAAGTGTGGCCGGGAAAAGATATCGCCGCGCTGGAGCGTGGGCTGGATGAACAGCATCAACTGTTTGCTGCGCGTTTTAACGATCGGCTGCTGGGCGCACTGCGACTGGAGATCAGCGGCACCAGGGGTAAGCTTTATGATTTGCAGGTGCGGGAAGTAACGCGCCGCCGTGGCGTCGGCCAGTATTTACTTGAAGAGACCCTGGCGCAAAATCCGGCAATTAGCCACTGGTGGATTGCGCAGGATGGCGATCAGCCGCCAGCGGTGATTGCCGCCTTTATGCAGATCTGTGGTTTTCGCCGTCAGTCAGATGGCTGGATCGCGGGTGGGTTTTAAAACAGTAAGGGCGGCATAAATGCCGCCCTTACGCTGTCGCGCCTGCAGATTAGGCTTCGATCGCCATGCGTAATTTCTTCATGGCGTTCTTTTCCAGCTGACGAACGCGCTCGGCGGAAACCCCGTACTGATCGGCCAGTTCCTGCAAAGTGGTTTTATTGTCGTCATCCAGCCAGCGTGCACGGATAATATGCTGGCTACGCTCATCCAGACCCAGCATCGCATCGCTCAGTTTATCGGCAGCGTGGTTTTCCCAGTTATCCTCTTCAATGCCGTCGGCAAAGTCAGAGGTTTTATCCTGCAGATAAAGCACCGGCGCCATAGATTTGCCTTCGCTGGATTCATCTTCCGACGACAAATCAAAGGTCATATCCTGCGCGGCCATACGCGATTCCATTTCGCGTACGTCTTTACTGGTTACCCCCAGTTCACGCGCGACCATTTCCACTTCATCCTGGTTAAACCAGCCCAGACGCTGCTTGGTTTTACGCAGGTTAAAGAACAGCTTACGCTGTGCTTTAGTGGTGGCGACCTTCACGATACGCCAGTTGCGCAGCACGTATTCGTGGATCTCAGCTTTAATCCAGTGTACCGCGAACGACACCAGACGCACGCCCACTTCAGGGTTAAAGCGACGCACCGCTTTCATCAGGCCGATATTACCTTCCTGAATCAAATCCGCCTGTGGCAGTCCGTAACCCGAATAGTTACGAGCGACATGAACAACAAAGCGTAGGTGAGACAGGATCAGCGTCTTAGCCGCATCCAGATCGCCCTGGTAATGCAGCCGTTCAGCAAGCGCCTTCTCTTCTTCTGCCGACAGCATCGGCCAGACGTTGGCAGCCCGAATATAGGATTCCAGGTTACCCAAAGGTGCGATAGCTAAAGTTTGCATTTCTTTTGTCATTCAAACCCTCTCATATGTGTATGCCATGTTGCTGCGCGATCCCTTCGCGCCACCCCGTACACTACGTGAATTACCTGCGGAAATCGAAAGCAATCTGTGCTGGTTCGACGATAAAGTTATCCACAAGTTCATTCCATCGGTGCATATTTTACACACCTCTGACAGTTTAGTGAAGATCCTGGCGATGACGCAGAAGGGGCAATTGAGGAGCGCTTCCTCTGCGGCACATTCTCTCGCAGCAGAGGAAGATTATAACAAAAAACGTTGCCGGGGGTTACTGGGGCGTAAATCGACGTAAATGTTGTACCGTCGCCAGCCAGGCGGCGATCCAGCCAATCATCGCCGAAATCAGCAATAACAGCAGGCTCTCATCCCAGGATAACCCGCTGAGATTAAAGGTGGTGCCAAACACCGATGCTACCTGAGTCACCACCGATTCCAGCCGCAGCACCAGCACTTCCGACAGGATCAGTGACAGCAACGCGCCGCTAAAACCTAACAGCGCGCCGCCATACAGAAACGGACGCAGGATAAAGCCGTCAGTGGCGCCAATCAGTTTCTGCACGTTAATGGTGTCACGGCGGGCAAAGATACTCAGCCGCACGCTATTACCAATCACCAGGAACACCGCCACAATCATCAGCACGCCGATCATCGCCGCTACCTGCCCCACCAGCCCGGTAAGCGCCGCCAGGCGGGCAAACCAGCTGTCATCCATGCGCACTTCTTCAACGCCCTGCACCGCCGCCACCCGATCGCGCAGGCTCTGCATCGTAGTGGAACTCTGGAAGTTCATTTTCGGCGTGATAATCGCCACCGCCGGCAGCGGATTCTGCTCCAGCAGATCCAGCGAACCACCAAAGCCCGACCAGTTGCGGAACTCACCCATCGCCTCTTCGCGTGACAGATAGTTAACCTTGTCGACGCCGTCCTCTTTTTTCAGCTGCGCAATCACATTTTCGGCGGCGGTATCATCCAGCGTTTTGCTGAGATACACCGTCAGCTGGGGCGCCGGATACCATTGATCGGCCGCCTGACTGACGTTCTTCCACACCATATAGCAGACACTGGGCAGCGTCAGCGAGATGGCTATCACCATCACCGTCAACAGCGTCGCCAGCGGCTGACGCCACATATCAGACAGCGAACCGTGCAGCGCATAACGCCACTGCTCCTGCCAGCCGCCCTTCAGCGCCCGACTTTTCGACGGCTGTTTGCTCTTCGTCGGCGCCGGCGCGCGCTTATTACGTTTATTCACCATAGCGGCCTCCGTGCAGTCGTCCCTGACTCAGCGACATAACGCGATAATCACGCTGCGCAATCAGCCCCATATCATGAGTGGCCATCAGTACCGTCACGCCCACACGGTTAAACTCTTCAAACAGACGCAAAATATCTTCTGACAGTGCTTCATCAAGGTTACCGGTCGGCTCATCCGCCAGCAGCACCACAGGTTTGTTAACCACCGCACGGGCAATGCCGACCCGCTGCTGTTCACCACCAGAGAGTTGAATCGGGAAACTCTTCGCTTTGTCGAGCAGGCCCACTTTATCCAGCGCCGCCGACACGCGACGACGAATATCTTCCCCGCTGGCGCCGGCAATAATCAGTGGGATAGCCACGTTGTCATACACGGTGCGATCCATCAGCAGATGATGATCCTGAAAAATCATGCCGATCTGACGACGCAAAAACGGTACTTCGCGGCTTTTCAGACGGCTAATATCATGACCGCCAAACCAGATCTGCCCGGCGCTTGGCCGCTCAATGCCACAAATCAGCTTCAGCAAGGTACTTTTCCCCGCCCCGGAATGCCCGGTCAGAAACGCCATTTCTCCCGGACGCAGATGGAAATCTACCCCCTGCAGCGCTTGCCGACCGCCGAGATAAGCCTTACTGACCTCTTCAAAGCGAATCATCCTAATTAGTCCTCTCGGGCAAACAGTGCCTCAATAAAATCGTCGGCCTTAAATGACCGCAAATCTTCAATACCTTCACCAACGCCGATGTAACGAATTGGAATATTAAACTGATCTGCGACCGAGAAAATCACCCCGCCTTTCGCCGTGCCGTCCAGCTTCGTCAGGGTAATCCCGGTCAGACCTACCGCCTCATGGAACAATTTAGCCTGACTAATCGCATTCTGCCCGGTACTGGCATCAATGGTCAGCATCACTTCGTGTGGCGCCGCGTCATCCAGCTTCTTCATCACGCGGGTGATCTTCTTCAACTCTTCCATCAGGTGCGATTTGTTCTGCAGACGACCGGCGGTATCCGCAATCAGCACATCGGCACGGCGCGCTTTTGCCGCCTGAATCGCATCAAAAATAACCGAGGCGGAGTCGGCGCCGGTCTGCTGGGCAATCACCGGAATATTGTTGCGCTGGCCCCACACCTGTAACTGTTCAACCGCGGCGGCGCGGAAGGTATCCCCTGCCGCCAGCATCACCGATTTGCCTTCCGCCTGGAACTGGCGCGCCAGCTTGCCGATAGTGGTGGTTTTACCGACGCCGTTAACCCCCACCATCAGAATAACAAACGGGCTGTTACCGCTGACATCCAGCGGCGCTTCCACTTTCGCCAGAATTTGCGACATCTCGCTTTTCAGCAAACCATATAGCGCTTCGGCATCGCGCAACTGCTTACGGTTCGCCTGCTGCGTCAGGTTGGTAATAATGCGCCGCGTGGTTTCCACCCCGACATCGGCGATCAGCAGCTGCTCTTCCAGCTGTTCAAACAGATCGTCGTCGATCTTCTTACCGCGAAACAATCCGATAAATCCTGAACCGAGATTCTGGCGGGTTTTTACCAGGCTGCGTTTCAGGCGGGCAAAGAAGCCCTCTTTGGTCGGACGCTCCTGTTCTGCCAGCGCCGGGATCGCTACCGTCTCTTCTGGTTCAGGCGCCGACTCTTCCGGCAGCCACTCTTCAGCAGCAGCCGGCACCGGATCCTCTTCGGCGATCGGCATCTCAGGTTCACTCTGCGGCCCGACTGCGGCGGGCTGCGTTGCGCTGTGCATCTCTTGCGCCAGCGTCTCAGTCACAGCGACAATCTCTTCAGCAACCTGTTCCGGGGTGTGTGCCTCAGCGTCTGACGACGGCAGCGTTGCGGCATCCGCAGCATTTTCTACTACCGGCTGCTGCTCCTGTAACGTCTCTTTTTGCTCCTCCTGCTGCGCTGACGCCTCATCACGTCCCAGTCCCAGCCAGGAAAAAAAGCCACGTTTTTTATCTTTTGCCATTGTGCAACCACACTCCTCGATGGCTAAAACCCGGTCGACCGCGCGCCCAGGGTTATGAGACTAATGCGAAAATAACCTGATAATGAATCCCTTAGTCTAACACTTTCCATGCAGGGCAACACCAGCACCCTTTTTAACGTTTCCTCAACCTGATTAGCCCGTTAAACTACGCAACAAATTATTACGGACTTGATTACGATGAATAAAAAACCCCGCAGCGGTGGCGCCGGACAGATTCGCATTATTGGCGGCCAGTGGCGCGGCCGCAAACTGCCGGTGCCGGACAGCGCCGGCTTGCGCCCCACCACCGATCGGGTGCGCGAAACGCTGTTTAACTGGCTGGCGCCGGATATTCGCGAGGCGCGTTGTCTCGACTGCTTTGCCGGTAGCGGCGCACTGGGGCTGGAAGCGCTCTCGCGCTATGCTGCCTCCGCCACGCTGTTAGAGCTGGAGCGCCCGGTTGCCCAACAACTGGAAAAAAATCTGGTCACCCTCGGCGCGACCCATGGCCGGGTGATTAATACCAATACCCTAAGCTGGCTGGCGCAGCCCGGTGAACCGCACGATCTGGTGTTTATCGACCCGCCGTTTCGTAAAGGGCTGCTTGAGCAGACGCTCAGTCTGCTGGAAAGCCACCACTGGCTGGCGGAAGGCGCGCTGATTTATGTGGAGAGTGAAGTAGAAAACGGCATGCCGCCGGTGCCGGCTAACTGGCACTTACACCGCGAGAAGATCGCCGGACAGGTTGCCTATCGTTTATTTGTGCGTCAGGCCATCAACAAGGAGAATGATGATGCTGCTTAATCTGGGACGTTTACTGATGCTGTGCGTATGGGCCTTTCTGCTGCTGAATCTGCTGCAGCCGTTTCCCAAACCCTTAAGGTACTTTGTGGATATCGCTCTGATTTTTATGGTGATAATGCACGGCCTGCAGCTGGTACTGCTGCGCGCCACCCAGCCCAAAGACGGGCCAACCCTCAGCAAGTTGACCCAGGCGAAAATCTTCTTTTTTGGCGTATTTGAACTGCTGGCGTGGCAGAAAAAACACTATCCCAAATAGCCGCGGTCAGTGCCGATGACCGGGAGGTGTGGCGCCTCCCGGGTTAATATCAGGTCGGTACAAAGCAAATAAAACGCGATCCCTTCACCTGCAGCTTCCCGCGCACGCCCTTATCGATCTGATGATAATCTTCGGCACTCAGCACCAGCTTAAAATCACCGGCGCCGTTTAAGGGATGGAACCAGGCTTCATAACGCATGTCTTCAACCGGTATCACTTCACGTTGCCGCGAACGGCGAGACGATACCGCGACTTCCCGTTTGGCCTTTACTTCAACCGGGATAACGCGTAGCGGTGAGGCGTCATTGACCGCCACTTCGCGCCGCTGCCTGATAAACTGGCGCGTGGCAAGAATGGCAATAATCGCCAGTACGATGAAAAAAATTAGCGGTGGCTTGCTCATGTTTCTCTCGTGCTCCTCTGGTTTCTGGTTGAATATTTTAAAACGGGCAAAAGCATACAACCAGATAGCTACTATTGTCACATCTGCAGCCCATAACCGGGACTGAGATCGACCTGAGGGGAATTTAACTGTATGTTTAAAGACATAAGTCCGCAAAAAAAGGAATAAATTTATGCTTTGGTCCTTTTTAGCCGTGCTCTTTTCGGGCTGGCTGTATGTTGATGCATCATATCGTGGTCCACAATGGCAACGCTGGGTATTCAAACCGGTGACCCTGCTGCTGCTGCTGGCCTGGGCATGGCAGGCGCCAGTGCTGAACACCAGCGGTTATCTGATTTTACTCGGCCTGCTGGCAACGCTGATTGGCGATGCGCTGACGCTACTGCCGCAACAGCGCATGCTGTATGCGGTTGGCGCCTTTTTCCTTTCGCACCTGCTGTATACCATCAGCTTTGCCGGGCATATGACGCTGGCCTTCTTCTGGCCGATTCCGCTGACGCTGGTGATTATCGGTGCGCTGCTGATCGCCACCATCTGGACGCGCCTTGCAGAGTTACGCTGGCCGATCTGTACCTTTATTGGTATGACGCTGGTGATGGTATGGCTGACGGCCGAACAATATTTCTTCAACCCCACCGATTACAGCTTCTCGCTGCTGGCGGGCACCCTGTTCCTGCTGCTGGCCAGCATAGTCTGGTTTTTCAGCCATTATCGCCGCCGTTTCAGCGCCGATCGCGCCATTATCGCTGCCTGTTACTTTATGGGCCACTTTATGATTGTGCGTTCACTTTATCTGTAGGCAGTAAAAAAACCGCAGCCGTTGAGAAAAATTCGCATTTGATGCTTGACTCTGGAGTTGACTCCAGAGTGTAGGATGCAGAGACAGGCGGGCAGCATCGCCCGCTGTCTGACTCTTCGGGAGGTTTTATGCATCAACACTCTTCCTGCGGCTGCGGCCAACGCCACGCGGCGAAAAAGCCGGCATGCAGCACCACACCGGCACGCCCGGTTATCCAGAAAATCACCACGCTCTCCGCCGCGCCGGTCGAGGCCAGCTGCTGTCAGGATGGCGCCTGCGCATCGGGCGATAGTCCCGACGACGAGGGCGACAGGCCCCCTGCCGGCGAACGTTTTAGCTGGCAAGTTAGCGGAATGGATTGCCCGAGCTGCGCACGAAAAATCGAAACCGCCGTCAGCCGCCTTGCGGGGGTGAACGAGGTCCGGGTGCTTTACGCCACCGAAAAACTGGTGGTTAACGCCGGGTCGGATATCAGCAAAGATGTCGAGCAGGCGGTAAAACAGGCTGGCTTTACTCTGAAGAGTAGCCAGAGCGGCCAAAACGCGGCGCCGGACGCCAGTTTCTGGCAAGAGAATCGCGCCATTATCCTGCTCAGCCTGTTGATGCTGGCCAGCTGGCTACTCAGTAGCGTTGATGAGAACAGCGGACGCATGGCATTTATCGCCACCACCCTGGTGGGTATCTGGCCGGTCGGTAAAAAAGCCGTGCAGTTAATGCGTAGCGGCACGCCTTTTGCCATTGAAACCCTGATGAGCATTGCCGCCATTGGCGCGCTGTTTATCGGCGCCACCGCCGAAGCCGCAATGGTGCTGTTGCTGTTTCTGGTTGGCGAACGCCTCGAGTCTTTCGCGGCCAGCCGTGCCCGCCGCGGCGTTAGCGCGCTAATGGCGCTAAAACCGGACACCGCCGTGCGCATCCGCGGCGACCAGCGCCAGACGGTGGCGGTCGATACGCTGCGCCCTGGCGATATTATTGAAGTGGCGGCAGGGGCGCGCTTACCCGCCGATGCCCGCCTGCTTGATGCCTTTGCCAGCTTTGATGAAAGCGCCCTGACCGGTGAGTCAGTGCCGGTGGAACGCCAGCAGGGGGAAAAAGTGGCGGCAGGCTGTACCAGCGTTGATCGTCAGGTACAGATGGAAGTGGTCTCACGCAGTGGCGAAAGCGCCATTGACCGTATTCTGCATCTGATAGAACAGGCCGAACAGCGTCGGGCGCCGATTGAACGCTTCCTCGATCGCTTCAGCCGCTATTACACCCCGGCGATTATGGCGCTGGCGCTGCTGGTTACCCTGATCCCGCCGCTGTTGTTTGCTGCGGCCTGGCAACCCTGGATCTACAAAGGGCTGACGCTATTACTGATTGGCTGCCCTTGTGCGCTGGTGATCTCCACTCCGGCGGCGATTACCTCTGGACTGGCGACCGCCACTCGCCGGGGCGCGCTGATTAAAGGCGGCGCGGCGCTGGAAAGTCTTGGTGCGGTACGCACTATCGCCTTTGACAAAACCGGCACACTGACGGAAGGCAAACCGGTGGTCACTGATGTGGTGGCGCTGAACGGCGAGGATGAAAATGCCCTGCTGCTGAAAGCCGCTGCGGTAGAAACCGGTTCATCGCATCCATTGGCGCGCGCCATTGTGGCGCATGCCGCCACGCTGAATCAGCCGATCCCGCTGGCCAGCGGACAGCGGGCGCTGGCAGGCAGCGGCGTCGAGGCCAGTATCAACGGGCGACATCTGCTAATCAGCGCGCCGGCAAAACTGACCCAGCTGACGGATGCCTGGCAGGCGAAAATTGCCGAACTGGAGTCCGCGGGTAAAACCACCGTCGTGGTGCTGGAAGAGCAGCAGCCAATTGGCCTGATTGCGCTGCGCGACCGTGTGCGCGATGATGCCCTGCAGGCGATCAACCAGCTGAAAGCGCTGGGGATTGACAGCATTATGCTTACCGGCGATAACCCACGGGCGGCGGCGGCGATTGCCGCTGAGCTGGGCATCGGTTACCGCGCCAGTCTGTTACCGGCCGATAAAGTTCAGGCGGTGGCGGAGCTGAATCAGCAACAACCGGTGGCAATGGTCGGTGACGGGATTAATGATGCGCCGGCGATGAAAGCCGCCACCATTGGCATTGCGATGGGTGGCGGCAGCGATGTGGCGCTGGAAACCGCCGATGCCGCGTTGACGCACAATCATCTGACCGGTCTGGCGGCGATGATTCGCCTGTCGCGCGCCACCCATGCCAATATCCGGCAAAATATCACCATTGCGCTGGGTCTGAAGGCGATATTCCTGCTGACGACGCTGCTGGGGATCACCGGCTTGTGGCTGGCGGTACTGGCCGATTCAGGGGCTACCGCGCTGGTCACGGCGAATGCGTTACGCTTATTGCAGAAGAAATAGTTCCGGTCACTCTTCTCTGCGGGCGGCAGCCATACCGCCCGCAGACGCGATTATCTGCAACATCGTCGCGCAGCCAGGGATAAGTCCGGCTATAAGCCTTTTTTTAACAGATACTTATATGGCGCGGCATCAACAGACTGTGCCAGCAGGGTATGTTCCATAAAGCGGCAAAAACCGGGGATATCGCGGGTGGTCGCCGGATCATCGGCAATAATCAGCAGCGTTTCTCCCTCCTGCATAACGCGCACGGTTTTGCGCACCATCATTACCGGCTCCGGGCAGCGCAGGCCCAGCGCGTCTAAGGTTTGATCCGGATTGGCGAAGATATCGCTCATAGCACTCTCATACAGCAGTAAAACAAGATTGCCGCTTATTCTACCCCTGAGCGCTTGCTGCGCAAGTAAGATGCCATACGTTAACGTTTGCGTTAAAATTAACCATTGCAAAGGAAGATGAAAGCGGTAAGATTCCGGCCGATTAGTTTACTGGTATCAGCGGCATTATCGTTGCCGCCAGTTAGCTCGCCACTGTGCGCGAGCAGCATGGCAAAAACAGATAGTCCGAAAAAATTCTTGCTGGGTTCCCTCACCCCATCCATTAAAAAGGCTACATATGATTTCGTTTACCCCGCGTCAGCGCGTTTATGCGCTGGTATGGCTATCGCTATTCCACCTGCTGGTGATCACTTCCAGTAACTATCTGGTACAACTGCCAATCTCCGTGTTTGGTTTACACACCACCTGGGGTGCGTTTAGCTTTCCGTTTATCTTCCTGGCAACCGATCTGACAGTACGCATTTTTGGTGCGCCACTGGCACGCCGTATTATTCTGCTGGTGATGATCCCGGCGCTGTTTATCTCTTATGCCCTCTCCTCGCTGTTTTATCAGGGCGAATGGCAGGGTTTAGCGGTACTGCGCGAGATGAATCTGTTTGTCGCCCGTATCGCCTGCGGCAGTTTTATGGCTTATGCCTTAGGGCAAATCCTTGATGTGCATGTGTTTAACCGTCTGCGGCAGAAAGCCAGCTGGTGGGTAGCGCCTGCGGCGGCCATGTTCCTTGGCAATATCAGCGATACCCTCGCCTTCTTCTTTATTGCCTTCTACAAAAGTCCGGACCCGTTTATGGCGCAGAACTGGGTGGAGATCGCCATGGTGGATTACAGCTTCAAAGTGCTGATCTGCATGATCTTCTTCCTGCCGGCTTACGGCGTATTGCTGAATGCCGCGCTAAAACGCCTCGCTGAACGCAACAATAAAACCGAACTGAATTTCGGATAACGCTGCTGACGCGCCAGGCGGGGTGAGTATATTCTGTGACAGTTAGCCGGTTGCTTTTACCGGCTGATTCAGTTTGTATAAATGCCTGAAAATCTGTACGCAATTAATATAAAGGGATCCTGATGCGTAACATTGCGAAATATGTAGGAATCGGTTTGCTGGTGATGGGCTTAGCCGCCTGTGACGGTAAAAATGATAAAGCGGCTGCCAATGATAATGGCGCAAGCAGCAGCCAGTCGGCGCAGACCGTCAATCTGATGGATGGCAAACTGAACTTCAAATTACCGGCAGGCATGTCCGATAAAAGCGGCAAGCTCGGGACTCAGGCCAACAATATGCATGTTTATGCCGATGAGTCTGGTCAGAAGGCGATTATCGTGATTAACGGCGACGCCACCAGCGAAGCGCTGGATGTGCTGGCTAAACGTCTGGAAGCGCAGCAGCGTAACCGCGATCCGCAACTGCAGGTGGTCACCAATAAATCCATCGATCTGAAAGGTCAGCCGGCGCAACAGCTGGATACGGTGATTTCAGCGAATAACCAGTCCTCCTGGTCTTCGGTGGTATTGAGTAAAGTTGATGGCAAACTGCTGACACTGCAAATAACGCTGCCAGCGGATAATCAGCAGCAGGCGCAGACCGACGCGGAAAATATCATTAATACCATTGAGCTGAAATAAGCCGGGTAAAAGGGGAGGCATCAATGCCTCCCCTTACGTTTTTCACTGACCGGCGCCCGTGAGTTACAGGCCTGCGGTTTCGCGAATATATTTGCGCGCTTTTACTGCATATTCGAACGGGTTGGCCAGCGCCGGATCCTGTTCTGCCTCCACCACCATCCAGCCTTTATAGCCGTAATCGTCGAGGATTTTAAACACCGGTTTGAAATCAATCACGCCATCGCCGGGTACGGTGAAGGTGCCTTTCTTCACGCCGTCGAGGAATGACAGTTTCTCATTGCGCACCTGCGCCACAATCTCATCGCGCACATCTTTTAGATGCACATGATTGATACGCGGCAGATATTTTGTCAGCAGCGCCAGCATCTTCTCCTGCGTGCCTTCAGAGTAGTAAGCGTGGCCGGTATCGAAGAGCAGGAACACATCGTCATTAGTCAGTTCCATAAAGCGATCCACTTCTTCCGTGGTCTGAATACCGGTACCCATATGATGATGCAGACAAACCTGCATGCCTTTCGTCGCGGCGATTTTCGCCAGTTCGTTATAGCCTTCAGCCGTCAGACGCCACTCTTCATCGCTGAAATACGGCTTATCTTCCAGCACCGCCAGGGTGGTGCCCTGAATACTCTTGCTCTGTTCGGAGCAGCCAATCACTTTGGCGCCCATCGCATGCAGGAAATTCATATGGTTGGTGAATTCATCAATGGTTTTGGCTTTATCGCCCTGGGCGAAGAAAGTACTAAACCAGGCGTTACAAATCTGGATCCCACGAATCTCCAGCATCGGCTTCAATACCGCCGGGTCGCGCGGATATTTACTGCCGACTTCACTGCCGGTAAAACCGGCCAGCGCCATTTCACTGACAATTTGCTGGAAGGTGTTCTCTTTGCCCAGTTCCGGCATATCATCATTAGTCCAGCCAATCGGGGCAATCGCCAACTTCACATTATCTTTGTTCATCGTAATGCCTCTGACATTCGATAGGGCGGCTCAGCCGCCATAAGTGTTATTTACTCAGCAATTCGCGCTCAATCAGTTCGCGCGTTTCCACTGCCTGAAATTTCATTTTTTCCGGGTAACCAAACAGCGAAGAGGCAATAATCGATTCACCGCCGATTTTGTAACTGCGGTCGGCAAAATTCATCTCGCGCAGCGTCTGGAATAACGTCGTGAAATCTACCTCACCTTCGCCCACACCCACATGCTGGTGAATGGTGGCATCCACGCCCGGCGGGTTGACGATATAGCGGCAATTCTTGGTGTGGTTCATGGTATCAGCGATCAATACATGCGACAGATCGTCACCGGCATACTCCAGCATGCTTTTCACATCGCCCTTCCCTTTGTCATAAAAGAAAGTATGCGGCACGCTGTAGAGATATTTCACATGATCGCTGCGGAATGATTTCACCATATCCACAGTTGGATTGTTCTCCTCGCAGAAATCCCATGGATGAGACTGAATTTCGACGCGGATACCTTCACGCTCAATAATTGGCAGCAACTCTTCCATTGAGCGATAGAACATCTCTTCACAGATTTCCGGCTCATTCGGGGTACCGGACAGCTCGGTGTTAATCACCGGCACGCCCATTTCCACCGCGATCTCAATCATGCGTTTCCAGTTTCTTACTGCCGCCTGGCGACGCGCTTCATCGGGGCCAGACCAGCGATAAACCACGATAAAAGAGGAGATCTCAACACCGGTGGCCTTCAGCGCGTTTTTGTACTCCGTCATAATTTCACGGCTGGCTTTCGGATGTTTATAGAACGGGTTAATCTGCGGATGCGGTGATTGCTCAATATATTTGTAGCCCCAGTCCGCGACCTGGTGAACCATTTTGGTGATGCCCAAATCTTTAATGACATCAACATCAAAAGCGATTTTCATCAGTCTCTCCCTGGATAATCAATAGCAGGTTATTGCCGCGCGACCCCGCTACTCTTCAGGGGTCGCGCTGGCGGTTACTTAGCGTAGAAAGCTGGACGGGTAGGCAGTGAAATCGGCTCAATGGCGCCGCTGTTCTGCGCTTTAATACAGGCATCGGCGGCGACTGAAGCGGCGTAGCCATCCCAGGCCGATGGGCCTTTCAGCTGACCGGCAGTGGCATCGTTAATAAACGCCTGCAGCTCAACGTCGTAAGCATCGATAAAGCGGTCTTTCCAGTCGGTCAGAATGGCTTCAGACAGTTTAGCCTCTTTACGCATCAGCACGGCCTGCGGCTCAGGCAGTTTGGCGATCCCCTCTTCACCGACCACTTCACACTGAATATCGTAGCCATAAGCGCAGTTAACGAAGATCTCGACATCAATGCGAATCCCCTTCTGGGTTTCAAACAGTACGATCTGCGGATCTTTCAGTCGGGCATGTGATTTAGCGGTGGTGCGTGGGAATACCACCTGCACGGAGCGGTAATCATCTTCGGTCAGCCAGCGCAGCACATCCAGCTCATGGATCAGGGTGTTGGTGATCGCCATATCAGTGGTGTAATTTTCCGGCACCGTCGGGTTACGGTGGGCGCAGTGCAGCATCAGCGGCTGACCAATTTCACCGTCAGTGATCACTTTTTTCAGCGCCACATAGCCAGCGTCGTACGGGCGCATAAAGCCAACCTGCACCAGACGTTTGCCGAATTTAATCTCGGCATCAACAATGCGACGACAGCCTTCGGCGCTCATTGCCAGCGGCTTTTCGCAGAATACCGGCTTGCCCGCGGCAATGGCGGCGAGGGTAAACTCTTCATGCGTCGGATCCCAGGAAGTGACCAGAACGGCATCCACCTCGCCTGAGGTCACCACATCATGGCCATCCGCATAGACTTCAGCCTCCAGCCCCAGACGTTTAAGGGCGGCCCTGGCACCATCAACATTGATATCCGATACCGCCACCACTTTTGCCCCCTGCAGTACTTTGCTGCAGCGGCGAATGTGTTCCTGACCGATAGCGCCAGTACCGATAACACCTAAACGTAGCGTCATGATATCTCCAGAATTTTGTAGGGTTGAGAATCAGTAAGTTATCTTCGGTGCCGCGCTTAAGCGCTGCGGGCACCTGAGTGATTAATATTTGCGCGCCTGCTCAATATGTTCGTCGAGCATTCTGGCGACCGCATCGACGCGCTCGGAGGTCGACACCCGCGCGCCGCCGACGTGCCACCAGCTGAAGTATTTGTGCACCATGGTTTTTGGTAATACTTTGATATCGATAAGAGTAGAGACGGTCTGCTTCCGCGCGTCCTCCAGCGCCGCTTTCAGCTGCGGCAGGGTGGTGACACGATAAGTTTTACAGCCGTAACCCGCCGCAATCGCCGCGAAATCTACCGGAATAAACCCGCCGTCAAGCTTGCCGCCTTCGGCATTACGGAAGCGGAACTCGGTGGTAAAGCTGTCCATACCGTGTTCCATCTGCAGGTTGTTAATGCAGCCGTTCGTCATATTGTCGAACAGCACCACGTTGATCTTGGCGCCTTCCTGAATCGAGGTCACCAGCTCAGAGTGCAGCATCATAAATGAGCCATCGCCGACCAGCGTATAGACCTCACGATGCGGCTCGGCCAGCTTCACGCCAAGCGAAGCGCTGACCTCATAGCCCATACAGGAGTAGCCATACTCGACGTGATAGCTGTTGTAATCTTTGGTGCGCCAGACGCGCTGCAGATCGCCGGGCAAACTACCCGCCGCGGCGACAATCACCGCATTCTTTGGCAGTTGCTCGTTCAGCGTGCCCAGCACACTGCTCTGCGTGAGAAATGAGCTGGTCAGACGATTAAATTCGGCGAACAGCGCCTCACGATCGATATTGTCGGCGATTTCCGGAATAAAATCGGCGCCGCTATACTCCACCTGATAGACGCGCTGAGTCTCTTTCAGCAACTTGCTTTGCGCCTGCTCAATCTGCTCGCCCCATCCATTGCTGAAGCCTTGCTGCGTCAGACGACTGTCGAGGGCGGTCAGCGCTTCACGCGCATCGGCTACCAGCTGCACGCCATCCAACTTATAGCTGTCAAAATTGCTGACGTTAATATTCAGGAAGCTGACCGCCGGATTCTGGAAGATCCATTTGGAGGCGGTGGTAAAGTCGGTATAACGGGTACCGACGCCAATCACCAGGTCGGCCTCTTTCGCCAGCAAATTGGCCGCCAGGCAACCGGTCTCGCCGACGCCGCCGACATTCAGCGGATGGTCGGAAACGATAGTGCCTTTGCCGGCCTGAGTTTCGGCAAACGGAATATTGTGATGCTCGGCGAACAGACGCAGCGCCTCACCGGCTTCAGAGTATTTCACGCCGCCGCCGCAGACGATCAGTGGCTTACGTTTACCGGCCAGCAGCTTCAGCGCGTCATCCAGCTGAGCAGCCGTAGGTAAACGGCGATCGAGACGGTGCACGCGTTTCTGGAAGAAATACTCCGGGAAATCCCAGGCTTCACCCTGCACATCCTGCGGCAGCGACAGCGTGACCGCGCCGGTTTCCGCCGGGTCGGTCAGCACGCGCATGGCATTAATACAGGCGGTCATCAGTTGTTCAGGACGGTTGATACGATCCCAGTATTTACTGACCGCGCGGAACGCATCGTTGGTGCTGATGCTGAGATCGTGACTCTGTTCAATCTGTTGCAGCACCGGGTCCGGCTGACGGGTGGCGAACACATCGCCTGGCAGCAGTAATAACGGAATACGGTTGGCGCTGGCGGTGCCAGCGGCGGTGATCATATTTGCCGCGCCCGGTCCGACCGAAGAGGTACAGGCAATAATTTCGCGCCGCAGCTTCTGTTTGGCATAGCCAATCGCCGCATGCGCCATACCCTGTTCATTACGCCCCTGATGCACCACCAGGTCGCCGCTATCCTGTTCCAGCGCCTGACCGAGTCCGAGCACATTACCGTGGCCAAAGATGGCAAAAATCCCTTTCACGAACTTAGTTTCCACACCGTCTACCGACAGATACTGATTATCGAGAAATCTGACCAGCGCCTGTGCCGTGGTTAATCTAATCTTGCCCATGTGCTCATCCTTTACGTTAGGGTCCGCCTGAAACAGACATGCCGCAGTTCGTATATTTAAGGCCGCCGCTGAAGTGAAAGAAGAGGCGACAGCTGATAAGTGAAACGTGATGCGATTATAAACAAATATTTTTTCCACTAAATATAATTACAGAAAAAACATTTCATTTTGCGAGTGAGATCAAATTCTGCCGTCAACGCGGCTGTAACCTGGTGTTTTCCCGGCGTTAACTGAAACATTCATCCATCAATACACTTTAAAAGGAAATTTCATTTCACTTCAATAGCTTCGCGCATTTGCCGGACACGAGTTGCGACAGTGCTCACAGCTTTTGCCAGGCCTGAAACCAGTTAAAAAACGGTGATCAAAGTCGCCAGTCAGCCAGAGTTTTATCTACCTCACATTTTTGGGGTGTAAATTTCATTTCATATTGAATTTGGAATTTTTATTCCTCATACTGCCAAACATGTTAAATCGGTTCGATCGGCTTTATCCGGAAAAGCCCGGCAGAGTCTGCTTATCACAGAAGGAAACCACAGGTATGAGTACACAACAAAAGCGGCTTGATGTGATTTGTATCGGACGCATCGCCGTTGACTTTTATGGTCAGCAAATCGGTGCGCGGCTGGAAGATACCAATACATTTGCCAAGTATCTTGGCGGTTCGTCCGGGAACGTCGCCTATGGCACGGCGATTCAGGGACTGAAATCCGCCATGCTGGCACGTGTGGGTGATGAGCATAATGGTCGCTTCCTGCGGGAAGAGTTACAGCGTGTCGGCGTCGATACGGAATCGCTGATTACCGATCGGTCGCGTCTGACCGGGATGGTGATTCTCGGCATTAAAGATGAAGATACCTTTCCGCTGATCTTCTACCGCGAAAACTGCGCCGATATGGGCCTGATCCCGGATGATATTCGTGAAGAGTATATTGCCTCGTCACGTGCGGTGGCGGTGACCGGCACCCATCTGTCGCATCCGAATACCCGTGCGGCAGTGCTGAAGGCACTGGAGATCGCCCGTCGTCACGGCCTGCGCACCGCGCTGGATATCGACTACCGTCCGGTACTCTGGGGCCTGACCTCGCTCGGCGATGGTGAAACCCGCTTTATCGAATCACAGCATGTCACCCAACAGTTGCAAGAGGTGCTGCACTATTTCGATCTGGTGGTCGGCACCGAAGAAGAGTTCCATATTGCCGGTGGCAGTACCGATACGCTGACCGCACTGAAAAATGTGCGTCAGGCCAGTAACGCGACGCTGGTCTGTAAACGCGGCCCGCTGGGTTGCGTGGTATTTGAAGGCGATATCCCGGATAGCTGGGAGGCGACGAAACTGCAAAGCGGCGTGCGCGTTGAAGTCCTGAATGTGCTGGGCGCCGGCGATGCCTTTATGTCCGGCCTGCTGCGCGGCTGGTTAAATGATGAAGGCTGGGAGCAAGCCTGTCGCTATGCCAACGCCTGCGGCGCGCTGGTAGTATCGCGCCATGGTTGTGCCCCGGCGATGCCGACCAAAGAGGAACTCGACGACTTCCTCGCCCGGGATAAGCAGGTAAAACGTCCGGACCTCGATGCGCGTCTCAACCATCTGCATCGCGTGACGACCCGTAAGCAGCAGTGGCAGGAACTGAATGTGTTTGCCTTCGATCACCGCAAACAACTGGCCGATATGGCCCGCGAAGCCGGGGTCGATGAAGCGCGTATTCCATTACTGAAAACCCTGCTGTTAAAAGGCGCCGAATCGGCGGCAGCTGAAGCGGGGCTTGACCACCGCAGCGGCATTCTCGCCGATACCACCTATGGTCAGAAAGCGCTGAATGCCATTACCGGCAAAGGCTGGTGGATTGGCCGTCCGATTGAATTGCCCAGCTCGCGCCCGCTGCGTCTGGAGCATGGCAATATCGGCTCACAGCTGATCGACTGGCCGCAGGAACACGTGGTGAAATGCCTGGTGTTCTATCACCCGCATGACAGCGCAGAGCTGCGTCAGCAGCAGGATGAGCTAATTCTCGACGTCTGGCGTGGCTGTAACAAGTCGGGTCACGAACTGCTGCTGGAAGTGATTTTGCCGGAAAGCAATCCGGACCATAATGAGTCGTACTACCACGATATTCTCACCCACTTCTACAGTCTGGGTATACAGCCAGACTGGTGGAAACTGCCGCCGCTGTCGCTGGAAAGCTGGCAGTCGATTGGTCAGTTGATTGAGCAGCATGACCCGCACTGCCGCGGCATCCTGCTGCTGGGGCTGGATGCGCCGGAAGAGAAACTGAAAGCGGGTTTTGCCGCCGCCGCACAGGCGCCATGGGTGAAAGGATTTGCCGTCGGCCGCACTATTTTCGGTCAGCCGTCACGCCAGTGGCTACAGGGCGAACTGGATGATGAATCGCTGATCAACGAGGTGAAAAGTAACTACCTGAGGCTGATTGGTTACTGGCGCGAAGCGCGCCCGGCAAAATAAGCATTCGATCATGGCAAAGGCGACCTCAGGTCGCCTTTTTTATCGCCGCAGGCAGGCTGACGCTGAGATCCTCGTCCATATAGTGTGAGTTGATTCATATTGCGATGAAATAAAGCCAGCAATATTCGTCATCAAGTGAAATTTTCCATCCATCTGGTAGAATATCGGTCAGCAAAACGCCAATTTTTTCTAGTGAGCAGAAGTAATGACCAATAATCCGACCCAACTTTCCTTGTTACAGGACGACATTCGTCGTCGTTACGATACACTCAGCAAACGTCTCAAACAGGTAGCTCGTTATATTCTGGATAACAGCAACAGCATCGCTTTCGATACCGTCGCGTCTATTGCCCAGCAGGCCGATGTGCCGCCTTCTACCCTGATTCGTTTCTCCAACGCGTTTGGTTTTAGCGGCTTTAACGAAATGAAACAGGTTTTCCGTCAGCATCTGATGGAAGAGACCGTGAACTATACCGAGCGCGCACGCCTGTTTCGTCAGACCGCAACCGATGAGAGCGCCTCCGCCCCGGAAAGTCCGGCCGAGATCCTCAATGTGTTTACGATGGTGAACTCACAGGCGCTGCAACAGCTGGCGATGCAAACCAATCCGGAACAACTGAATAAAGCGGTAAAAATGCTCGGTGACGCGGAAAATATCTACGTTATTGGTCTGCGCCGTTCGTTCAGCGTCGCCTCCTATCTGACCTATGCATTGCGTCATCTGGAGCGCCGGGCGTTTCTGATTGACGGCCTTGGCGGCATGTTTACCGAGCAGCTGAGTATGGTCAATCCGCGGGATGTGGTGATTGCCATTAGCTACTCGCCTTACGCTCGTGAAGCGGTAGAGCTGGTTGAGCTGGGCGCCAAGCGTGGCGCGCATCTGATTGCGATTACCGACAGCCAGGTCAGCCCGCTGGCGGCCTTCAGTGATATCTGTTTTGTGGTGCGTGAAGCCCAGGTGGATGGCTTCCGTTCGCAGGTAGCTTCACTGTGTCTGGCGCAAACCCTTGCGGTATCACTGGCGCTGAACAGTAGCGAATAACCTCAGCAGCACAAAGTAACCAATGGAAACAGTTACTTTCAGTTATCTCTTTTACCGCCGCCGCCAGTGGGTGTAAAACAACTCAGGTCTGAGCTTAGGGAAGGAGTGAAAGATGAAGAGTCTACTACGTCTCTGCCTGCTAACGATGCTGATAGTCAGCCCTGCGGCGCTGGCATGCCGTAGCCAGCGCGATGCCTGTTATAAAAACTGTAATCGCCTCAGCAGCCCGGTCGCACGCTTTTTCTGTTATCTGGGCGGCAGCCAGACGCCCCCTGCGCGGTAAAAAAAAGGGAGCCAGCGGTAAGCCGGCTCCCTTTTCCATTATCAGTCGTTTACTGACGCGGATACTGGTCGCTATTTACCCAGGCGTGATCCTTCTCCCAGCTAAATTTCCACAGGCGTACCGGCCCGGCCATCACGTTCAGATAGTAGTTATTATAACCTGCGATGGTGGCTACCGGATGATAACCACGCGGTACGCTAACCACATCGCGGTCATATACCGCCATACACTCATCCAGCGAGCGGTCATCGGTGTAAACACGCTGCATGGCAAACCCCTGCGGCGGATCAAACCGATGGTAATAGGTCTCTTCCAGATAAGTTTCGTTTTCTGAGTTTTCCTGATCGTGCTTGTGGCTTGGATAAGAGCTGGTATCGCCCTCATTGGTATATACCTCCACCACCAGCAGGCTATCCGCCGGTTTGTCATCCGGCAGGATATTGTGCACCAGGCGCTTGTTGTGCCCTTTGCCACGCTGTTCGACCCCGACATCCGCCGGGGCAATCAGCCGCGCCGGCAGCTTGCCGCTACCCGGAGAACGGCATACCGCCAGCTCGAGATCGGAATCCGCATAGACTTCCACTTTATCGCTGTGCGGTACATACACCGAATACGGCGGCGTACGCTCAAAGGGCGACATGCGTTTACCGATGCCCGGGAATTCCGCATGCAAGGTTTTGACCGATGCCAGCCCGGCGACCAGCACCAGGCACAGCTCTTTATCACCACTTTCCAGACTCAGAGTTTGGCCTTTCTGCAACTGGTATGCATCAAAGCCAACATAGCGCCAGCCAGCGCTTTCCGGCGTAACATGCTGGATGCGGCCACTGGCATCCGGTTGTTGATATTTGGCAAGCAAAGACATCCTGCTTCTCCTGTATGGGTGATTATCCGAGCGTTGGCATACTGAATTCAGAGACCGTCTTCTGACCACTTGGCCAACGCACAGTGGCAGTTTTCATACGGGTATAGAAACGTACGCCATCTGGCCCATGCACATTCAGCGCGCCAAACACAGAGCGTTTCCAGCCACCAAAGCTATGGAATGCCATCGGCACCGGTACCGGTACGTTAACCCCGACCATGCCCGCCTGAACTTCGCGCACAAAGTCGCGGCCGGTATGACCATTGCTGGTAAAGATGGCGCTA
Organism: Pantoea sp. B65; assembly: GCF_047308185.1. Classification (NCBI taxonomy): domain Bacteria; kingdom Pseudomonadati; phylum Pseudomonadota; class Gammaproteobacteria; order Enterobacterales; family Erwiniaceae; genus Pantoea; species Pantoea sp. B65. The sequence goes on along the minus strand of NZ_JAHXPU010000015.1, from coordinate 347,416 downwards.
CCGTTGCCAAACTCATGACTGTTAACCAGCTGCAGCGCGCTTTTATAGTCTGGCGCACGCATAATGCTCAGCACCGGTCCAAAAATCTCTTCACGCCAGATCACCATATCCGGGGTGACGTTATCGAACAGCGTACCGCCAACATAGTAACCTTCAGCATAGCCCGGCACCTCGATATTGCGACCATCAACCACCAGCTTCGCGCCTTCCTGCTCGCCTTTATCAATGTAGCCCAGCACTTTTTTCTGGTGAGCGGCGGAAACCACCGGCCCCATTTCATTTTCATCTTTGCCTTTCTGCATGCCAGGGCCAACGCGTAGCGCTTTCACCAGCGGCGTCAGGGCGGCAATCAGTTTATCGGCAGTATCGTCGCCGACCGCAACCACTACCGGCAGCGCCATGCAACGCTCACCGGCAGATCCAAAGGCGCCGCCCATAATGGCGTTAACGGTGGCTTCCAGATCGGCGTCCGGCATGACGATGGCATGGTTCTTCGCCGCGCCAAAGGCCTGCACCCGTTTACCATGCGCACTGGCGGTTTTATAGATATGTTCCGCCACGCCAGACGAGCCGACAAAGCTGACCGCCTGGATACGCGGATCGGTGTACAGCTGCTCAGCATCTTCGTTTGAACAGTGAATAACGTTAAATACGCCATCCGGCAGGCCCGCTTCGGTCAGCAGTTCGGCCATACGCACCGAAGCGGAAGGATCCAGCGCCGGCGGCTTCAGCACAAAGGTGTTACCGCAGGCCAGCGCGATCGGGAACATCCATAATGGCACCATCGCCGGGAAGTTAAATGGCGTAATACCGGCCACCACACCCAACGGTTGCATCAGCGAGTAGCTGTCGACACCGGTAGCGACATCCGCAGAGTTTTCACCTTTGATCAGGTGCGGAATACCGCAGGCAAATTCCACCACTTCGAGGCCACGGGTCAATTCACCCAGCGCATCGGACCAGACTTTACCGTGTTCGCTGACAATCAGTTCCGCCAGCTCTTCACGATGCTGTTCCATCAGTGCTTTAAAGTTAAACATAATACGCGCACGGCGCAGCGGTGAAGTGCGGGACCAGTCATCAAAGGCGTTATGCGCTACTTCAATGGCTTTGGCCACTTCTTCTGCGGTGCTCTGCGTCAGCTCGCGTACCGGCTTACCGGTAGCCGGATCGTAGATCGGGATGGTTTCGTTGCTGGCGCTAAGGGAAGTTTTACCGCCAATAAAGTTACCCGTGATATTCATGTTCTTGCCTCTTTGATGTGATGGATCCCTGCAGGCAGACTTTGACGTCACACGCTACCTGACCGGGCAAAACCCGAATGCGTGCTAAGAAAGTATTATATTGAAATAAATTTTTCAAATATTTCCCTTTGAAAAATTCATTTTTAGCGGCGTGGATCGCATTTTTTCTGCAAGGGGCATTCACTCACCGCGAAGCAGGGGGACCATTCTGGCCAGCCCCCGTAATCACTGGTCTGCCTTGCCATCCCGCTGCGCTATTTTCCCGGCCTGATTAACCGTGAACTCTCTGCGGGAATCGGGCGTTACCGCGGCGTTTCGCTGTGTGGATCACCGCTGCCGACGAATTTTTTGCGAAGCCGATCTAAAAATTTAAATTTCATATTTAACTATTTATGAAATAAATGTTCTCTTATCAGGGTATCTGTAGTGGTGCGGCGTGCGGTATTGACTACCACCACTATCCAGCCCCCTATTTTGCAGGAGCAACAGCATGGCCATCGATCCGACCCGTTTCTGTATTAACCGTAAAATTGCCCCAAAACTGTCCATAGAGTCGTTTTTTAAGCTGGTGCACCGACTGGGTCTGAATAAAGTTGAACTGCGTAACGATATGCCGGGCGGCAAGGTAACCGATAATCTCAGCCATGCCGCAGTGAAAGCGCTGGCGGCTAAGTATGATCTGGAAATTGTCACCATTAATGCAGTCTATCCGTTTAATCAGATTAGCGATGCGCTGCTGGAAAAGGCGGAAGGTCTGCTGAAAGACGCACAGGGCGTCGGCGCCAAAGCGCTGGTACTCTGCCCGTTAAACGACGGCAGCGCGATTGCCGATCAGGAGACGATGGCAGCCATGAAGCAACTGGCGCCGCTGTTTGCGCAGTATGGTATTCAGGGGCTGGTGGAACCGCTGGGCTTCCCGGTCAGCTCATTACGCTCTGCGGTTCAGGCGCAGGCGCTGATCCGCGATAGCCAGCTACCGTTTAAGATCGTACTGGATACCTTCCATCACCATCTGTATGAACAAGCGGAGCAGGAGTTCGAAGCGGGTATCGATATCAATGCCATTGGGCTGGTGCACCTGTCCGGGGTAGAGGATAGCCGGCCGACCGCGCAACTGACCGATGAAGAACGGATTATGCTAAGTCACGGCGATCTGCTGAACAGCGTGGCCCAGGTACAGCGTCTGGAGCGTCTGGGCTATACCGGCATCTACGCTTTTGAGCCGTTCTCCTCGCTGCTGGATAGCTGGAGCGAAGCGGATATTGAGCGCGAAATCCGTCAGAGTATCGCGCTACTGCAGGAGTAAGATGCCATACGGGCGGTATAAACGCCGCCCGTGCCGGACGTTGCCGATACGTTATGCCGCCCGTAGCTGCATCCGTAAGGTCACCACCAGCGCCAGACACACCAGCAGGCCGGCTAACAGGTAAATACTCGGTACGCCGAGATAGCCCATAATGAAGCCGGCGACAGGCCCGGTGATGCCAAGAGATAAATCCATAAAAGTGGTGTAAGTCGCCAGCGCGCTGCCCTGATTTTGCGGTGGCACCACCTTCACCGCCACCACGCCAATCGCCGGAAACACCAGCGAGAAACCGGCGCCGGTAAGAAAGGCGCCAAGATGCGCCATCCACGGCAGCACCGACCCCCAGACCAGAAACAGCCCCATCGCTTCGACAGCGAAACAACAAGTGGCCACCTTTAACCCGCCATGGCGGCTGATACTGTTGGGGAACAGCAAGCGGGTACCAACAAAGGCGACGCTAAACATCGTCAGGGAAAAAGCGGCCCCCTGCCAGCCTTTATCCTGATAAAACAGGGTAATAAAAGTCGCGATCACGCCAAAACCGGCAGAGCCCATCGCCAGAATCAGGCCAAAGCCATAAATTTTTCCCAGTACCGCACGGAATGGCAGCGGCTTGCCTTTACTGCCCTTCACCGCCGGACGCCGCAAGGCAAAGCCGATGGCGATAACGATAATTGCCATAATGATCAGCGCCAGCAACAGCAAGCCGCCAAAGTGATAAACCAGTACCCCGAGCGGCGCACCAATCGCCATCGCGCCATAAGTGAAAATACCGTTCCACGAAATCACCCGGCCAATATGCAGCGATCCGACCATACCGACGCCCCACAGGGTTGAGCCGGTACCGGCAAAGCTTTGTCCAACCCCGAGAATTAACCGTCCGGCGCATAACAGCGCCAGGCTCAGCAACGGTAAGCCGGCGCTCAGGGCCGCCAGCAGATAGAAAACCCCACTGAGAAAACAGCCGCACAGACCGACAATCACCACTTTCTTCGGTCCCCAGAGATCGGCATAACGGCCGGCATGCGGACGACTTAACAGCGTGGAAAGATATTGCAGACTAATCACCAGTCCGGCCCAAAAAGCGCTGTAGCCCATAACGTCATGCACATAGCCGGGCAGAACCGCCAGCGGCAGACCAATGGTGAGATAGCTGGCGAAATTAAAAATAACCGTGGAGATAATGCGCAGATTTAAGCGAATTCCGCTTTGGGCAGCTTCCGTTGCAGGTTGCTCTGACATGAAATTTAAGGCTCGCGTTCTGATGATGGGTCGTGCTGAAAAATAACTATACGCGTTTTTAAACCGTTGTGGTCATACAAATGGGCAATGACCCGGCAGGCGAATTTCCATTACTCCTAAAATCAGGATGTTAAGCCCACAGCGGCTACACTTGTGGTGCAAACCATTTCAGGAGACTCCATGACCGCACCACAGCAGGAAAAAATTGGCCAGAATATGTTGCTAAAAATGGCCTTGCTGGTTGTCATCCTTGCCGGCATCCGCGCAGCGACAGAGATCATTGTACCCTTCCTGCTGGCCTGTTTTCTCGCCATCGTGCTTAATCCGCTGGTGACGTTACTGATGCGCCGTGGCCTGCGCCGCAGTCTGGCCATCACCCTGGTGATGGTGGTGATTTTAATTGTTATCACCCTGCTGGTGGCGATGCTCGCCAGTTCAGTGAATGAATTCAGCGATCTCTATCCGCAGATCCGCGCCACCCTCGAACAGAAGCTGGCGGTAGTGCAGCATCTGGCGGCCAGTATCCATATCAATATCTCCGCCTCCGCGCTGGCCGCCCGACTCGATCCCAACGCGCTGATGAATGTCGCCACGACCGTGCTGACGCAGTTTTCCGGCGCCATGACCAATTTTGTGCTGCTGATCCTGACGGTAATTTTTATGCTGTTTGAGGTGCGTCATCTGCCCTACAAACTGCGCAACGCGCTGGTAAACCCGCAAATTCGCATTGCCGGAATGCATAAGGCGCTAAAAGGCGTCACCCACTACCTGGCGCTAAAAACCCTGCTCAGTCTGGCGACCGGCGTCGCCGTCTGGCTCTGCTTATTACTGCTGGGGGTGAAGTTCGCCCTGTTATGGGGAGTGGTGGCCTTTGTGCTGAACTTTATTCCCAATATCGGGCCGATTATCGCCGGCATCCCGCCACTGATTCAGGCGCTGGTGCTAAACAGCGTTTACGATGCGGCGCTGGTGGCAGCCCTGTTTACCGCCATCCATATGGTGTTCGGCAATATCCTCGAACCCCGGGTCATGGGGCGTGGTCTCGGTATGTCGACCCTGGTGGTGTTTCTGTCGTTGATCTTCTGGGGCTGGCTGCTGGGACCGGTGGGAATGCTGCTGTCGGTGCCGCTGACCAGCGTCTGTAAGATCCTGATGGAGACCACCCCCGGCGGCAGTAAGCTGGCCATCCTGCTGAGCGATGGCCGGCCGGGTAAAAAAGCATGCTAGTCTGCGCGGTGGCGGTAAAAGTCCAGCAGTGTCTGCACTAGCAGAGCGGGCGCCTCTTCCGGGATATAATGGCCGGTAGCGGCAAATAGCTGGCCCTGAACCGCATCGGCCAGCGGGCGTAAGGTGTTAATCAGCGCTTCGCCAACCCCCTGTTCTGCGCCACATGCCAGCACCGGCTGCGACAGTTTTTGCATGGCCCGCTGCTGGCTGGCGGCTAAACCCTGCGGACTAAACGCGGTGCGGTAATAGCTTAGGGCAGCCCGCAATGCTCCCGGTAACTGATTTACCCGCACATACTCATCAAGATCCGCGCCGTCGATCGCCCAGTTGTTGCTGGCTTTCGCCGCGAACAGCCAGCCAAGAAACGCCCTTTCACGACCGCTGATCAATAGCTCGGGCAAATCATCAAGACGATTAAAAGCAAAATGCCAGGACTTCACATTCGCTTCTGCCGTCGGGATACCGGCTGGCGCTGGCGGCGTAATACCAGGCAAGGCGGCGTCAAACAGCGCCAGTCGTCTGACGTCCTGCGGCCAGTCACAGGCCAGCGCATAGCCGATCCAGCTGCCAATATCATGACCCACCACATCGACGCCGCCAGGAGCCACGAGGGTTATCAGTTGATGAATATCCTGCGCGACCGTCGTCATATCATATCCTCCCGACGGATGTGCGGAATCCCCCATGCCGCGCGGGTCAATGGCAATGACCCGGCGTCCGGCGGCCACCAGCAGCGGCATGACATAACGCCACGCATACCAGCTTTGTGGCCAGCCGGGGATCAGCAACACTGGCTCACCACTGCCGCCAGCAACATAATGGTAGCGCGTGCCGTTTACCGCAGCGGACGCGTGGTGGAACTGCTGCCAGAAAGTCGTCGGGTCAAACGGCTTGATCACGCTGTCCACAGCGTGTGAATTGGCGGTCATCAGCTTCTCCTCAAATTAATTAGGAAATGATCACTTCCTAATGTAGCAAAAAAACTCAGCTAACCAGCGTCATAGCGATATTCACCAGGCTGGTTATCTCACTCTCGCTGGCGCCGGTTTTACCCAACACCCGCATTCCCTGGGTAATACACAGCAGCATGCCCGCCACCGCCTGCGCATCAATACCTGCAGGGATCGCTCCCTCCCGCTGCCCCTGCTCAATACAGAGCTGAAACCGCTGACGGTAGCGGGCCATCAGCTGCGCGATACGCCGGGCGATATCTGCGTGGCTACTGGCAAGTTCGCTGGCGCTGGCGACCACCAGACAGCCACGCTCGCCACGCTCGCCAAAGCTGTACTCCGCATAATGGCGCAATATCCCTTCGATCTTTTCTCTGCCGCTGCTCAGCCCTGCCAGTCGGGCCGTCAGATGATCGCCGCGTACCTGTAAATAGCGATCCAGGGCCGCCAGAAACAGGGCATGCTTATCGGGGAAGGCTTTGTATAAACTGCCAGCGGTCACGGCCATTACCCTGCTGAGATCGCTAATCGAAGTACCATAATAGCCCTGCTCACTGAACAGATTAATTGCGCGATCGAGCGCCTCGTCGAGATTAAACTCGCGTGGTCGGCCAGGACTACGGCGGGGGGATAAAGCGGAGCCAGCATTTTTCATCAGATGAATATAGGAAACGATCGTTTCCTAATCAAGTTATTTTATTGGCATGCCAGCAACGGGAGCCGATATTAATCGACAATAAAAAGCCTGGCGCCCTCATCGGTCCAGGAACGGTGGGCTTCCGCCTGATCGGCGACCTGGTAACTCATGCCAGGCTGCAGAGTAAATACGCGCCCGTCTTCCAGTTCAGTATGCAATTCACCGGAGAGGCACAGCAGAATATGACCTTTTGAACACCAGTGGTCAGCAAAATAACCGGGGCTGTACTCAACCATTCTGACCCGCACCTCGTCAAATTGCTGCGTTCTCCAGAGGGCGACGCCTTTTTCACCTTTATGCTCCGTTGGCGCAATCGCCGACCATGCGGTGGTAGCAAACGGAATATTACTGAGTTTCATTTTGATTCTCCCGGGTTCGCGGCAAATCACCGGCGAAGCTATGTGCGTCAGAAAACAATATCGGTTTCTATTCCGCGGAGCAATACAATGGCCAGCCGGCGCTGGCGAATAAGCCCGGTTGTAGCCAGACAATTCTGCCGGGCAAAATCAATTTTTTACCATCTAATACCGATTTCACGGAAAATTGCCCGAACCCGACATTATCTGACGGTAAGATAGCGCGATGGCCTAAGATATAAATATAATCAGCAGATTAATGGCTCCTGATCTTCTTCAGCGGGCGCGAACGTGCAGCACAGATGCCGTCCCTGTGGCAGATACACCGCAGGGCAGCCACCAATTGCTCGCGTTAAACTCATCAAGGGGTACACAGTGGTGGCATCAATAAGAAAGACGCGCGATCGCGGCTGGCTTGTTTTGCTGGTGGCGGGTCTGTTGCCACTGCTGCTGGGTATCTTTTTTACCTTTGTCGAAGCACAGCAAACCTCCAGGCACCAGCAAATCAGTACCGCCATGATGGTGATAAAGCACGCGGAAAATATCAGCGATCAGGCATGGAATATGGTTAATCAGCTACAGCAATACGATCACCATGCCTGTAACTCAGTTGGCAAGGATATCCAGCGACTCGGCTCGATCGTCTCCTATTTTCGCTCAGTCGGCATCACCGAGGGAAACGTCGTACTCTGTTCCTCAGCCTTTGGTCTGGCTCCCGGCACCATCAACGAGATGATTCACTATCCCCTCGATTACCCTATTCCGCTGAAGATGCTGCGCTCGGTTCCCGGCACGGCTGGCGCACCCACGCGCCCGGCGGTGCTTTTTTACCGGCAAAAACCGGAGGGTGAAGGCGCTTACGCGCTGGTTGACGCGCAGTACCTGCTCGATTTTATGCGCGCCGTGGGCGATCCGCACGCTTACCAGGTATCGTTGCAGTTTAATGATGGCTTCCGCATTGACAGCGGGAATATTGAAACTGACGACAGCCCTCTGTTCAACAATGTTATCTACCGCGCCAGTTCGCAGCGCTACCCGATCAATGTCAGCGTTACCTCGCCGGTGTCAAAAGCCTTTAAGGCCTGGCGCCAGGTATTCCTGACTTTTCTGCCGATGGCGGCGATTCTTTCTTTATTATCCGTGGGGTTGGCCAGCAACTGGCTGAAACGCCGGATGTCCTACCAGGACGAGATACGCCGTGCCATCGCCAGTCGCCAGTTTTCGGTTAATTACCAACCGGTTTATGATGTTTCACTGGGCAGTTACGCTGGCGCCGAGGCGCTGCTGCGCTGGCAACGTCCGGATGGCGAATGGGTACGCCCCGACGTGTTTATCGCCGCCGCCGAAGCAGAAGGTATGATTATTCCGCTGACGCAGCACCTGCTGGAGCTGATTGCCCGCGATATCGCCAGCTGGCCAGTGGCGCCAAAATTTCATCTGGGCATTAACGTGGCAGCTGAGCATTTGCAGCACCCGTGCTTTGTTAACGATATCCGCCGCTTTGCCGCCCGCGTGGCGGATAAGTCACCGGTGATTGTGCTGGAACTGACCGAGCGCAGCCTGATCAGTGAAGGTGAACAAGTGGCGGGAAAGCTGGCGATGTTGCGGCGTGAAGGGATTGAAGTCGCCATTGATGATTTCGGCACCGGGAATTGCTCCCTCTCCTACCTGCAGACCTTTGAACTCGACTACCTGAAAATCGATCGCGGCTTTATCAATTCCATCGAATCGATTGCCGGAGAAACCCCGGTGCTGGATGCGATTATTAATCTCAGCCATAAGCTGGCGCTACGGATCCTCGGCGAGGGGGTAGAGACGCCATTGCAGTACAATTATCTGCGAAATCATGGCGTCGGCTATATTCAGGGTTATCTGTATGCCCGGCCGATGGACAACGATACCTTTATCCGCTGGATGCATGACGAGGGTCGCCAGCCGGCTGACTTTCTCTGGCGGACGGATATCTGCGCAAAAATACCGCAGCCGATAAATCCATAGTCAGGCTTTTTTCACCCTCAATCCTGCTGGCACAGCGTATTTTTACGCTGTTAAGCCGCCTCCACACGGTGCTTTTGTCCTGCATCCACCGAGATAAACTGACTGAAAATTACATATATAGCCATACAGGCGATATACTGTAATGTCACAACGTAGCGATTTCCGGGCGAAATTGTGTCTGTTGGTACTGATTTGTCATCGCTGGCAAATGTCATCAAAATTTTATCCTGGCCCAGGTCCGCCGGCTCACCCCAGGCGCCGGGTCAGTGAAAATTTTCACTTTTGGGTCACTACAGGGCGATTTATATGAAACTACGTAGGAAGCGTGTAAAACCAATAGAGTTAGATGATGTCACCATCATCGATGACGCAAGATTACGTAAAGCTATCACTGCGGCATCCCTTGGCAACGCCATGGAGTGGTTCGACTTTGGCGTTTACGGCTTTGTGGCCTATGCGCTCGGTAAAGTGTTCTTTCCCGGCGCCGATCCTGGCATCCAGATGATCGCCGCACTGGCGACCTTCTCCGTACCCTTTCTGATTCGTCCGCTCGGCGGCCTGTTTTTTGGCGCGTTGGGTGATAAATACGGTCGGCAGAAAATCCTGTCCATCACCATTGTCATTATGTCGGTCAGTACCTTTGCTATCGGCCTGATACCTTCCTATGCCAGTATTGGTATTTGGGCGCCGATCCTGCTGTTGCTGGCAAAAATGGCCCAGGGATTCTCGGTTGGCGGGGAATACACCGGCGCCTCGATCTTTGTGGCGGAATATTCGCCAGACCGCAAGCGTGGATTTATGGGCAGCTGGCTGGACTTCGGCTCGATTGCCGGTTTTGTCCTCGGTGCCGGAGTGGTGGTGCTGCTTTCCACGATGATTGGTGAAGAGCGGTTCCTCGACTGGGGCTGGCGTCTCCCGTTCTTCCTCGCGCTGCCGCTGGGTATTATCGGCCTCTATCTGCGCCATGCGCTGGAAGAGACGCCAGCCTTCCAGCAGCATGTCGATAAGCTGGAACAAGGCGACCGCGATGGTCTGCGTGAAGGCCCGAAGGTCTCGTTTAAAGAGATTGCCACTAAGCACTGGAGAGGTTTGCTGGCCTGTATCGGTCTGGTGATTGCCACCAACGTCACCTACTATATGCTGCTGACCTACATGCCGAGCTATCTGTCGCATAACCTGCACTACTCGGAAGATCACGGTGTCCTGATTATCATCGCGATTATGATTGGTATGCTGTTTGTGCAGCCGGTGATGGGCCTGCTGAGTGACCGTTTTGGCCGTCGTCCGTTTGTGATTATCGGCAGTATCGCGCTGATCATCTTCGCCATTCCGTGTTTTATGATGATCAACAGTAACGTTATCGGCCTGATTTTCGCCGGTTTGCTGATTCTGGCGGTGATCCTGAACGCCTTTACCGGGGTGATGGCCTCCAGCCTGCCGGCCATGTTCCCGACGCATATCCGCTACAGCGCACTGGCCAGCGCCTTTAATATCTCGGTACTGATTGCCGGTCTGACGCCAACGCTGACCGCCTGGTTAGTGGAAACTACCGGCAACCTCTATATGCCAGCTTACTATCTGATGGTGGTGGCGGTTATTGGCCTGATCACCGGTATCACGATGAAAGAGACCGCCAATAAACCTCTACGCGGCGCGACACCGGCAGCTTCCGATCTGGCGGAGGCGAAGGAAATTCTGCAGGAGCATCACGATAATATCGAACAAAAAATCGAAGATATCAGTGATGAAATTGCTGAGCTGGAAGCGAAACGAAAACATCTGATTAACCAGCACCCGAATATTAACGAGTAAGGCGGCGGCCCCCTCAGCCTGCTGAGGGGGCCACTTCTGCTGGCTGCCGCTTTATGGCCACAGACGCTCCTTTCGCCATTTATGATCTTCACGCACATAGCGTAAACGCGTGTGCCGCCGCTGTTCGTCCCCCTGCCAAAACTCAATACTGTGCGCTTTTACCGCATACACCGCCCATTGCGGCGCCACCAGGTCCGGATGGTCCACCAGCCGTTGCTGCTGTTGCGCCAGGCCGTCCGCCAGATCCTGCTCATTAGCCAGAATCTCACTTTGCCGCCCCAGTAAGGCGACGGCGCGTGACGCTGCCGGACGAGCGAGGAAATCGCTGATCTGGTATTCCACCCCGCGGTCCAGCGCCTCACCACGGATCCGCACCTGACGGCCGAGCAAAGGCCAGTAAAAAGTCAGCGCCACCTGCGGTGAATGGGCCAGCTGCTGGCCTTTCGGGCTATTGCGCGCGATGGCAAAATGCCAGCCATGCTCATCAACATCTTTCAGAATCAGTATCCGCGCATCGGGTCTGCCATCAGCGTCGACGGTGGATAAGGTCATCGCATGGGGTTCACGGATACCGGCATCAATCGCCATACGCAACCATTCAGCGAACAGCACTTCCGGCTGACGCGGAGCGACGGCAGTATCGAAGGGCAGATAGGGGCCTGCCAGCGCGTTCAACTGGCGTAATAGTTCACGCATATCAGAACTCATAATGACTTCCTCCGCACAAGTGAATGGCTGCCTGATGTCACAAATATAGCGCAGCTGGCACCGGCTGGTGGCGTAGTGCTTTAATCGATCCGCCGCACGTGATAATTTTCTATCAAATACAGCGCAGAGTTGACCACTGATGAAAAATAGCACTATCAGGGATATTGCCCGGGAAGCCGGGGTAGGCGTCGCCACTGTCGACAGAGTACTGAACCGCCGCGCGCCGGTACGTCAGGAGACCGCAGGCAAAGTGCTGGCCGCCGCACAGCGTCTTGGCTATCGCTTTGCGCCAGCTGATGCCGCCGTCGTCGCGCCAGCTGAATGCGCGGCGAAGATCAAAATGGGCTTTATCCTGCTGCCCGGGGATTACTCCTTTTATGGCAGTTTTTGCGACCAGCTGCGTCGGCAGGCCGCGCCATGGCATGATGATGATCACCCGCCCGAATTCTGCTTTCATGCGATTGATGCCATTGAAGAAACGGCAGCGAAAATCCGCGATCTGGCGACGCGCGTTGAGGTTATCGGTCTGGTGGCGCTGGATAATGCGTTAATCCGCCATGCGGTAGCGGAAGTGACGCGCAAAGGGGTGAAAGTGTTTGCATTACTCTCGGATCTGTCACCCTGCGGCCATAGCGGTTATATCGGTCTGGATAACCGTAAAGCCGGCAGAACCGCCGCCTGGGCGGTGGAGAAACTGGGGCATAATGTCGGCGAAATAGGGATTATTATCGGCGATAATCAGTTTTCCTGTCAGGAAACCTGCGAGATTAGCTTCCGCTCTTATCTGCGTGAACGCGCGCTGGACTACCAGGTACTGGAACCGATTCGCAGCCGGGAAAATATTGACTGCGGCTATCAGGCCACGCGGAAGTTACTGCTGGCGCACCCGGATCTAACCGTGATTTACGCCCCCTGCGGCGGTATTGAAGGCGTCGTTGCCGCACTGCAAGAGAGTGGCAGACAGCAGGCGATCACCATGGTTTGCCACGGCCCTTTTCACCAACACCCTCTGGCGCTGATTAACGGCGAGATTGATCTGATAATAAATCACCGGCTGGCCGAACTGTCTGCGCAGGTGATCGACGCTTTCCGGCAAAGCGTGCTGCAGCCCGCGCACGGATTTATCCATCTCAACAGTGCATTCGAACTGCTAACGCCGGAAAACTGCTAACCTCCTGATGCTGTAGGATTTACAGCATCTTCCCCACGCCGGTGGCTCTCCTCCGGCCCTTTTTTGTCATAAAATGATAGTTTTACATCATTAAAACTATCACAAATAATATGATCGCCATCAAAAAACAAAGATTCCATCATTGCTGCTTTTGGAATTTTTATTTAATACTGCGGCGAAATAACCCTAAACAGGAACTCCTCCCCCAGCATTTGGAGGCTGCCGCCAGCCGCAAGGCGCTCCTGGTTACTCGCCGATAATGGAGAAAATATTATGACGATACATATTGCTAACGCCCCCTGTAGCTGGGGGGTTGATGACCCGAAAAACCCATTTTTACCGCCATGGGAAAAGGTACTGAAAGAGGCGGCGCAGGCGGGTTACCGCAGTATTGAGTCCGGTCCGTGGAGCTATCTGCCGACCGACAGCAAACAACTTACGGCGGCCCTTAACCAGTATCAGTTATCACTGGTTGCCGGTACCATTTTTGACGATCTGGTCAGTGACGCAAATTTCGACAATATCGTGACACTGACCCATAACCTCTGCCGCACCCTGGCAGAAGTACCCACCGCCGACAAGACCTGTGGCGTAAACGCGCCGGCCCCTTACCTGGTGATTATTGATTTCGGCAATCCCGAACGCGCCAGGCTGGCCGGTCAGTACCATCAAGCGCCACGCCTGAGTAATGACGACTGGCAGCGCATGATGGAACACATTACGACCATCAGCACCATCGCGCAGCAGCAGTATGGCGTACGCCCGGTGATCCATCCGCACGCTGGCGGCTGCATTGAGTTCGCCGACGAACTGGAAAGACTGGTGACGGATATTCCCCATCAGCTGGCCGGACTGTGTCTCGATACCGGGCATTTGTACTATGCCGGGATGGATCCGCTGGCCTCCCTCGACAAATATTTTTCGCGCATTGATTACCTGCATTTTAAAGATGTGAATCAGCAAGTGTTTGAGCAGGCGTTGAAGCAGGAGCTGGACTTCTTCAGCGCCTGTGCCGCAGGGGTGATGTGCCCGCTGGGTACCGGGGCGATTGATTATCCGGCGGTGTATGACCTGCTGATCGCGCGCGCTTACCAGGGCTGGATCACCATCGAACAGGAGCGTGACCCACGCAACGTTGAAACCAGTCTGCGCGATGTCACTGCCAGCCTGAACTATCTGCATTCCGTCGGGTTTTAATGAGGAGAACATCATGATTAACGGTATTAAACCACTCGACAGATCGCTGCGCTGGGGTATGGTCGGCGGCGGCGGCACCAGCCAGATTGGCTATATTCATCGTTCAGCGGCATTGCGTGACGGCAGTTTTACCCTGCTCGCTGGCGCATTTGATATTGATGCAGAACGCGGTAAAACCTTTGGCCGTTCACTTGGCGTCGCCGAAGATCGCTGTTATCCGGACTATCAGACGTTTTTTGCCGAAGAGGCAAAACGCGCCGATGGCATCGAAGCGGTGTCGATTGCCACTCCGAACAACACCCATTTTGCCATCTGCCGCGCCGCGCTGGCGGCCGGGCTGCATGTGGTATGCGAAAAACCCCTCTGTTTCAATACTGAAGAAGCGCGGATCCTCGAAGATCTCTGCGCCCGTCAACGCAAGATCATCGGCGTTACCTATGGCTATGCCGGACATCAGTTGATCCATCAGGCACGGGAAATGATCGCCGCAGGATTACTCGGCGATATCCGTATTATCAATATGTCGTTCGCACACGGTTTCCATGCTGAAGCGGTGGAGCTGGATAATCCGAGTACCAAATGGCGTGTCGATCCGCGTTTTGTCGGGCCCAGCTACGTACTGGGCGATCTGGCGACCCATCCGCTGTTTATTGCCGAAACCATGGTGCCGGATTTAACCATTAAACGCCTGATGTGCTGCCGTCAGAGTTTTGTCAAAAGCCGTGCTCCGCTGGAAGATAACGCTTATGTGTTGATGGAGTATGATAATGGCGCGGTCGGCTCAATGTGGTGTTCGGCGGTGAACTGCGGTTCGATGCATGGACAGAAAGTGCGCGTGATTGGATCCAAAGCCAGTATCGAATGGTGGGATGAGCAGCCGAACCAGTTACGCTACGAAATTCAGGGCGAGCCGGTACGCATTCTGGAACGCGGCATGCCTTATCTCGAGCCGCGCGCGCTGGCAGAGGACCGTATTGGCGGCGGACACCCGGAAGGTTTATTTGAGGCCTGGTCGAATCTGTATCGTCGTTTCGCCATGGCGATGGATGCCAGCGATCGCGGCGACGCTAAGCTGCTGGAGAACTTCTGGTATCCCGACGTTCATGCGGGTCTGATGGGCGTTCGCTGGGTCGAAAACTGCGTGCGTTCTGCCGATAGCGGCGCCAGCTGGGTTGAGTTTAGCTAAACGGCTTTTAACCGGGGCGCAGTAAAACGCCCCGGTAATGGATGACTATTTCTGGTTACGATCAACAAACTGCTGATAATTCTGCTGGTTAATCAGTTGATACGGCACCCAGTTGTAGGTTTCGGTTTTTTGCTTATCAAGCATCGCTTTAGTCACCTGCACCGCACCTTTGGCCTGACCCGCAGCATCCTGAAAAATGGTTATCGCCATCTGTCCATTTTTGACAAACTGCAGGCCGTCGGGTGTGCCATCAATCCCCGCTACCAGCATATGACGGTTTTTTGCCTGCGACAGCGCCATAATGGCGCCAATCGCCATCTCATCATTATTCGCTGCAATGGCATCAATTGGCGCGCCATTCAGTATCCAGCCGGAGACAATATCCACGGCCTCATTACGCTGCCACTTTGCGGTCTGCTTCTCGACCACTTTCATCTCCTTGTATTTGGCGATCACTGCTTCGACGGCACGCGTACGCTCGCGCGCTTCCTCACTGGACAGTGCGCCAATCAGAATCGCCACATTGCCGCGATAGTTCATTCTCTTCGCCAGCGCTTCCATCTGCATTTTACCGCCCTCCGCCGAATCTGAACCCACATAGGACATATTGGCCGGCAGCTTCACCTCGGGTTTGCGATTAACAAAAATCAGCGGAATATGGGCCCGGGTAGCGGCATCAATCATCGGCCGCACCCCCTGAGTATCGACCGGGTTGAGGATAATGGCATCAACCCCCTGATTGATAAAATCATCAACTTGCTGTACCTGCAGAGCCACATCGCCTTTGGCATCAACAAACTGCCCGTCAATCTGCTGCCGCTTCATTTCCTCCACCATCTGCGTACGCAGAATAGAAACGAAGTTAAGATCGAAATTCGCCAGTGCTACACCGACACGCAGCTCTTTTGCCTGGCAGGAAAAGGCAATTACGGCACTCAGTGCGATAAACAGCACGCTTCTCATTTTCATGATGAATTCCTGTAGGTTGAGGTGATTATTGTTATATAGAAGGGCAAAACCAGATCATGCTATGGGCGGCATAGCTACCGCCCGGTGAAACATGTCGCTCCTGATCCGGGCACGATGAATGCTGCCGGTAAACCACCGCGACAATTTACGATTAAAGGGTAAAGTGATCGCGGAACTGCTCCAGGGCTGCCACGCTGTCGCCCTGCGCCCAGCCTTCCAATGCCACCACACCGCGATAGTCCATTGCGTTCAGCGCACGGGCAATGGCGCGGTAGTTGATTTCACCGGTTCCCGGCTGAAAGCGACCCGGCACATCCGCCACCTGAATTTCACCTATTGCCGCGCCGCTACGCTGCAGCAGTTCAATCAGATTGCCTTCGCCAATTTGCGCGTGGTAAAGATCGAGATTCATTTTTAATCCCGGACGGTTTACCGCTTCCACCAGCGCCAGGGTGTCACTGGCTTTGGCAAACGGGGTGCCCGAATGGTCAACGGCAGTATTCAGGTTTTCCAGGGTAAACACTTTGCCCGCCTTCTCGCCCATCGCCGCCAGCTGGCGCAGCGTCTCGCCAGCCTTTAACCACATCGCGCCGCTGACCACGGCGACGGGGGTTACCGGCAGCCCTTGATCGTCAAGACCGGTGCCATGCAGATTAAGTCCCGGACAATTCAGCTGCTGCGCCACCGCCAGCGACTCCTGCGCGCTGCTCAGTAACGCCTCAATCTGTGCATCATCGGTCAGATTGCCGGACAAATAGCCGGTCATTGAGGTGAAGCGCGCCCCGGTGGCCGCCAGGGCATCAATATCTTTATTAGCCCAGCTCCAGATCTCGACGCCGAATCCCATCTGATGGATACGCTGAACACGTTCCACCAACGTCAAATCGAGAAAAACCATTTCTGCACAGACAGATAACGAATAACTCGCCATAACTTATCCTCGTAAAGCGATCGGTTTACCCTGCTGCACCGAGGCAATACAGGCCAGGGCAATTTCCAGAGCGCAACGGGCATCTTCGCCACTGGCGCGTGGCTGAGCACCAGTGTGAATACAGTGAACAAACTCCGTCAGCTCGGCGATATAGGCATCGCGCAGCAAATCAGTATCCTGACGCGAAGTGTCAATAGAGATTCCCTGCGGGCTGTAACGTATACAGTTGTTCAGGTTAATATTTCCGGCCTGCATCATCCCGGCGCTGCCAAACACCTCACCGCGTACGTCATAGCCGTATACCGCCTGAAAGTTGGCTTCAGCGGTGGCAATTGCTCCGTTATCAAAGCGCATGGTAACCACCGCGGTGTCCAGCAATCCCTTCTCTTTGAAGTCAGGACGCACCAGCGCATCGGCGATGGCATACACTTCAACTGGTTTGGCACCGCGGTTAAAATGCAACAGCGTATCGAAGTCATGGATCAGGGTTTCGAGGAAAATGGTCCACTGCGGGATCGATGCCGGATCACGCAATTGCGGATCGCGCGTCACCGAACGTGACAGCTGGACGCTGCCGATATGACCCGCAGCGATCTCCTCCAGTGCAGCAGCAAAACCGGAAACAAAGCGGCGGTTGAACCCGACCTGCAACACCACCCCGGCCCGGCTGGCGGCAGCAATGGCGTGATCTGCTTCCTCCAGCGTTACCGCCATCGGTTTTTCACAAAATACATGCTTCCCGGCACGCGCCGCCGCAATCACCAGCTCCGCATGGGTTCGGGCAGGTGCGGCAATCACCACCGCATCGATACCAGCATCGTCCAGCATCGCCTGTGGATCGGTAAAATATTTAGCTACCCCCAGGGACGACGCCAGATGTTGTGCGGCTCCGGACACTGGATCGGCGACTGCCGCCAGTACCGCGCCGGGAATGCACTGCGCCAGCGAGGTGGCATGGAAGCTACCCATGCGCCCGGCACCAATCAGACCAACTCGCGTTTTCGTTATAGCGGACATGCAAACTCCTTCATTTTATTTTTCAGCTGTAGGGAACACCCAGGCATTAACGCAAAAGCTGTGCCAACCCCATTCAGCGAATATTTGTGAATTCCGCCACAGATAACGCGCAGGACATGCCAATAAAATTTACATGTCAACTTAACATGTCCATAAAATGAACATTCTCTGCGCTATACGGGAGTACGGATGAGCAACGTGTCGCCGGCCAGTGATACCACTGAGGGGATTTTCAGCCTGCCGGAAGGTCAGCAGGCCAGACGGGTGGACAAAGCGTTATGGCAGAACTGGTTGAAATTTATTGCCGGTGAGCCGGTCAGCGGAATGCGCGCTGCGATCTTTTCCTCATGGCAGCGCGCCAGAGAGGCGGCGATTAGCCCCGATGATTTTGACTATATTTCACCGGCACCGGCGGAGCTGGAGAGCATCCTGTTAAACAATGCCGAACTGATCGACGTGGCGCGCGAGGTGATGGAAAACCTGCTGGCTTACAACCCGGATGGACATATCAATCTGACTGACGCTAATGGTGTCACCCTGTCATTTTGCGGCCTTGATATGACGCCAGTGGGCAGCATTTTGCGTGAATCAGTGCTGGGTACCAACTGTACCGGGCGCTGCCTGCAGGAGAAAAAACTGGTGTATGTGCTAAGTAGCGAGAACTGGAAGATCCCTCTGCGCCAGCGCCAGCGCCAGTGTGCCGCAGCACCGGTGCGCAATAGCGAAGGTGAAATGATTGGCGTGTTAACCCTGACTGCCAGCCCGGATAACTTTAATACCCATACTCTGGGTACCGTGCAGGCAGCAGCGGAGGCGATTGGCCAACAACTGACTCTGCGGCGGCTACTGGCGGAACAAACCTCGATCCTGGAAACGCTGAATGAAGGGGTGATCGTCTTTGATCGCCACGGCAGGATCAAAACCGTCAACCGCTACGCCAGACAGATCTTCCACCATATTCAGCTGCATGACATTACTATCGATCAGGCGCTCAACCCGCAGTCAGGCAGTTTACTGACGATGGGATTCTGCAATGACCGTGAAATGACCTTTCATCCGACGGCGGAGCAACGGATCTCCTGTCTGGTATCACTCATGCCAGCGCCTGGCGACGGGCGCGTGTTGTCACTGCGGGAGAACCAGCGTATCCGGGCCATCACCCGACGGGTGATGGGCGTTAGCGCCAGCTATACCTTTGAAATGATTCGCGGCCACTCAACGGCCATTCAGGATGCGATAAATAAAGCGCGCACCAGCGCGCGCAGTGACAGCACGGTGCTGCTGAATGGGGAGAGCGGTACCGGAAAAGAACTGTTTGCCCAGGCGATACACAATGCCAGCCAGCGGGTAAATGAGCCGTTTGTGGCGGTCAACTGCGGCGCATTACCGCGCGACCTGGTACAAAGCGAACTGTTTGGCTATGCAGACGGCGCCTTTACCGGCTCACGTCGTGGCGGCTCTGCCGGTAAATTTGAACTGGCTGATGGCGGCACCCTGTTTCTGGATGAAATTGGAGAGATGCCACTGGAAGCACAGACCAGCTTGCTGCGCGTACTGCAGGAGAGTGAAGTGGTACGTATTGGTGCGGCGTACCCGACTAAAGTGGATGTCAGAATTATTGCGGCCACCAACTGTAATCTGATCACTGCGGTAGAAAATGGCTCATTCCGCCGCGACCTCTACT
Source organism: Pantoea sp. B65 (assembly GCF_047308185.1). Lineage (NCBI taxonomy): Bacteria > Pseudomonadati > Pseudomonadota > Gammaproteobacteria > Enterobacterales > Erwiniaceae > Pantoea > Pantoea sp. B65. The sequence goes on along the minus strand of NZ_JAHXPU010000015.1, from coordinate 327,721 downwards.
ACCGGCTCAACGTGATTTCGATTGCCGTACCGGCGTTGCGTGAGCGACAGCAAGATATTCCTGAACTGGTGGCAAACTTTAGTGACAAACAGTGCGCCAGGCTGAAACGTCCGAATCCGCAACTGTCACCAGAAGCCAGTGTCTGCCTGATGGCCTGGCACTGGCCGGGCAATGTGCGCGAGCTGGAAAACCTGGTCGAACGAATGATTAACATGTGTGATGGCATGATGATTACGCTGGCAGATTTGCCCGAGGAGATGACGCGGCACATGACGCCCGCCCCCCCGGCCACCTCATCTGCCCGGCTGGCAGACAGTGAACGGCTGCATATTATCGCGGTGATCAGACAACAGGGTGGTAACCTGCGCCGGTCAGCCGCTATCCTCGGCATTTCCCGTACTGCGTTATATAACAAACTGAACCAGTGGCAAATTAATCTGGCAACGCTGCGTTAATCGGTAAAGTTAGCCGCTTATCGCTTCGAAGCGTACGCTTTACGCCGATAAAACTGTGATACTGACGTCAATCTGATGCCAGATGCTGCTGGTTTCTCTATTACCTTTGTGACCTCTCCCAGATTCCCGCATCTTTGTTTCTCGCCTGTTATTCAGCCTGATGAAGTATTAACCCCTGATGCCGATACCCAAGGACACATCTTCGCCTTCGGGGTACAAAATGAAAGTTTCTACTCGCCTTTACGGCTCGTTTTTTTTAATGATTATCCTGTTGGCAATCATTACCGGAGCGGCCCTGATTGGGCTGGGTCAGATTAAGTCAAATCTTGATGATATAACCCAGGTTAACCAGCCTGAAACCCAGTATGTCACCGCGATGGCCGCCAGCGTGCAGGATCGGGCGATTGCGATGCGTAACATTGTTCTGCTGCAGAATAAAGCAGAGCGCGATGTCGAATGGGACAGGTTCCAGAAGCAAACGGCGATCTACCAGCAAAATAAACAAAAACTTAAAGCGCTATTTGATGGCTCGCCAACCACCACTGATTTTGAAAATAACATGTTTGCCGTCATTGAAAAAAGTGAAGCTGAAGCGCTGCCAATGATGGCTAAAGCCGTCGAGTTGGCCGTGCAAGGCAAGCAGCAAGAGGCGACAGCCTTCTTACTTGATCACGCCCGCGCAGGACAACGTGAGTGGCTAAATAACCTTAATAAACTGGTGGCATTTGAAAACAGTATGAACGATGACACCGCCGCCACTTCCGACCGGGTCTACCAGAAAGTCTGGTTCATCGTCGCTATCCTGGCGGTAATTGCCGTAGTGGCGGCGCTGTTCTGCTCAACATTGATTACCCGCAGCGTGCTGAAGCAGCTCGGCGGGGAACCTGCGCTGGCACAGCAAGTTACCGCCACCATCGCCGCTGGCGATTTAACCCAGCCAATTCCTTTAGTGGCTGGCGATCGGTCAAGTCTGATGTACTCGCTGAGTAATATGCAGAGTCAACTGCGGGAAATTGTCGCCAATATTAAGCTCAGTGCAGAGTCGATCTCGCTGGCTTCCGATGAAATCGCCGGCGGCAACACTGAACTCTCTTCGCGCACCGAAGAGCAGGCCGCAGCGCTACAGCAAACCGCAGCCAGCATGGAGCAGCTGACGGCGACCGTCAAACTGAACACCGACAACGCCACTGCCGCTACCCGCGCCGCGCGTGGCACTTCCGAGCAGAGCCAGCATGGCGAAGAGGCGGTGAAACATATGATCGCCACCATGGGCAGTATCTCGACCAGCTCACGTAAAATTACCGACATTATTTCAGTGATTGAGGGGATTGCGTTTCAGACCAATATCCTGGCGCTGAATGCTGCGGTGGAAGCCGCTCGAGCCGGAGAACAGGGACGCGGTTTCGCCGTGGTAGCCGGTGAAGTGCGTACCCTTGCCCAACGCAGCTCTCTGGCCGCGAAAGAGATTAAGACTCTGATTGATGAATCCGTGCAGCTGGTTAACGAAGGGGCGGATGTGGCGGAAAGTACCGGCAAAATTATTGAAGGGATTATCAGCTCGATTAACGGCGTCGCCGATGTGATCGATGAGGTCTCCCTTGCCTCCAGCGAACAGAGCCTGGGGATTATGCAGGTCAATGTCGCCGTCAGCCAGATGGAAGGTGTCACCCAGCAAAACGCCACCCTGGTGGTGGAAGCCACTTCCGCCGCACAGTCGCTGGCGGAGCAGGCGCAGGCTCTGCGTGATATGGTGCGGGTTTTCGCCGTCTGACCCTGTGCGGAAATCAGTTAATAAGCCTGCCGGATGGCAGGCTTTTTTTTGTCCGTGGTTTGTCGTGCCGGTTGTGTCCGATGACTCCGGGCGGAATAAATTCCGCGCCTACGGATTTGGGGGACCTGATACCGGGGGATCTCAGGCTGGCATCAACCGGCCTGAGGTCTGAGATGGCCGCTCATATCGGGAAATTGCGTATAATTTTGAAACAGTTAATTCCTCCTCAGGGCAAAAACTTTCCTCCTGTAGCACTTATTCCCCGGCTTAAGCCGCTACACTCACCCGAGGATCTAAAACCGAATCTGAGGCCAGATATGAAAATTAAGAGTTATGCAGCAATGGCAGCCGGTCAGGCGCTGGAATTGTACGAGTATGATGCAGCCGCGCTGAGTGCCGAGGAAGTGGAAGTTGAGGTCGAATATTGCGGCGTTTGCCATTCCGACCTGTCGATGATCGACAACGAATGGGGGATTTCCAGCTACCCGACCATTGCCGGCCATGAAGTGATTGGCCGGGTGTGCGCGCTGGGCGCCGCCGCCGCCAACAAAGGGCTGTCAATCGGACAGCGCGTCGGTATCGGCTGGACGGCAAAAAGCTGCCAGCACTGTGATGCCTGTATTAACGGAGAACAGGTGAACTGCCAGCACGGCACCACCGCCACCATCCTGAACCACGGTGGTTTCGCTGAAAAACTGCGCGCCGACTGGCAATGGGTAATCCCGCTGCCGGAAAAACTGGATGCCGCCAGCGCCGGACCGCTACTCTGTGGCGGTATAACGGTGTTTAAACCCCTGCTGATGAGCAATATCACGGCAACCAGCCGGGTTGGCGTAATCGGGATTGGTGGTCTGGGGCATATCGCCATTAAGCTACTGCGCGCTCTGGGTGCGGAAGTGGTCGCCTTCAGCTCAACCCCGGCCAAGAAGCAGTCGATTCTTGATATGGGTGCCGATGAAGTGGTAAACAGCCGCGATGCGGAAGCGCTGAAAAAGCAGGCAGGTCGCTTTGATCTGATCCTCAGCACCGTTGCCGTCGATCTCGACTGGAAACCTTATTTCACTGCGCTGGCGCCTAAAGGCAAATTCCATACCGTTGGCGCGGTAATGAAGCCATTCCAGGTAAGCGCCTTTGAGTTAATTATGGGTGACAAAGCGATAACCGGTTCGTCAACCGGTTCACCAGGCCAGCTGCGTTCGCTGCTGAAACTGGCAGCGCGTGCCGATATCGCGCCACAAGTTGAGTTTTTCCCGATGTCGAAAATCAACGATGCTCTGGAACATGTTCGCGCCGGCAAAGCCAATTATCGCGTAGTGCTGAAAGCGGATTTCTGATTTAGCGCTAATATGCGGCCATTGGCAGCATATTAGTGGTTCAGCCATGGTGGCCAGTCATGGACAACTTTTTTAATCTACTGTACGGTAGCCATGACTCCGCAACCCAGCCTTTCACTATGACCAGCGAAAAATCAGCAACCTATCACCGCCTTATCACTGCTGCCGCAGCGTGTTTCTCTGAAAAGGGCTTTAATGCCACCAGCGTCAGTGATATTGCCCGCCGCGCCGCGGTGAGTCAGGGAGCAATGTATACCTATTTCAAAGGCAAGGGCGAGCTGATTACGGCCATAGTAATGGAAGAGCAACACACCGCATTACAAAATTATACCCTGTCTTATCAGTGCTCTCCGTTTGAGCGTATTTGTCAGTTGATGAAATCCTGCATAAACGAAGTCGGCTATCCGGCAGATCACCGATTATGGGTTGAGATCATTGCAGAATCTTCACGTAATCAAACCGTGCGGGAAACCTTTATTCTCACCGATAAGATCATGCGTGATGGGATCAAGAGTATTATCTCTGCAGGGATCGCACGTGGCGATTTTGCTGGCGATCTCGATCTGGAAGCCTCGACTATCGCCTTGTTTGCGCTAATTGATGGTTTGATTGCCAGAAAAGCCATCAACACTGATTTTAATCTGGAGCGTGATATGCCTGGGTTTAACCGTCTGGTAGAAAAAATTCTGGTCGTTTGATAGTTCGTCCCGCGACTGCATGACCGCCGCCTTTTCGCGCCTGACAGCCGGTGCGTAAGTCATAACTTCACACCCCGTCAGCATCTGTTAACCCCCTTTGGCTATAGACAACCGTAAAAAAAAGCGCTAGCTTAATGAATGAACGTTCATTCATTTTAAAAAACAACCCAAAATGGTGAGCGAAAGTGAGAGCCCCGTTACCTCCAGCTTCTAAGGAAAAGCGCCTGATGACGAATGCAAAAACCATCCGCCTGGTAATGCCGCAATGGCAGGGTGGCAACAATCCGGCCTATAAATTCGGAGCTGAGTTGCTGGCATGGCTGGCGCCAGAAACCAGCTCACCGGTAATCCATATTCCTGTGGCGGCAGCAGATCATTCCCTGATTAATGAAAATGGCATCATGGGGCGCCAACAGATTGTTAACCAACTGCACGGTGCTCAGGCCGCTATTAAGCAACATCTACCGGATAAAATCGTGGTTCTCGGCGGTGATTGTCTGGTCGACCTTGCACCCTTTGCCTGGCTTAGTGAGCGCTATAACGACAACTTTGGTATCCTGTGGCTTGATGCACATCCTGACGTTATGTCACCAGCACAATTCAGTCATTCTCATGCCCATGTGTTGGGCGCGCTGATGGGGCATGGTGATAGCGACCTGACGTCAGTGGTAAGCACCCCGGTTGCCGGAAACCGGGTGATGATTGCCGGGATTAATAATCCCAACCAGTATGAAAAGGAATTTATTGCCGCGCAAGGTATCAACACCTGTTCACCAGCAGACGTAAAAGCTGGCTTTAGCACAATTCGTGAATGGATTAACCGTGAAGGCATCACTTGCCTGGCGATCCATTTTGACCTTGATGTACTGAATTATAAAAACTTCCGTTCCGTGCTTTTTGCTAACCCGTCTGCAAATGAAAGTGACTATGATGGCATTGGTAAAGGACAGCTGGAAATCAGCGAGGTGGTAACGTTAATTAAACAGGTTAACGAGTTGACAACTATTGTTGGTATTGGCATCGCGGAGCATCTTCCATGGGATGCTATTAATCTTAAAACAATGTTGGAAAATTTACCGCTGCTCAATGGGAAATAACATCACGAAAAAATAGCAGCGTTATCTTACTCTGTATGATCGACATGTTTTTATGATAAATAATCGTATCATTATCGGTAAGTTAATATTCTGCTATCTGTAGCCAAAGTTTCATCTCATCTGGTATCGTGCAGACTTTCCCCCAGAATTGTCTGCCAGGACCGCAACTACAGCGCAAACCCGCGTTATTCAGACACTTCCAAAAGTTTGTAATGCTCCCCCACTTTCACCGAACGCCACCCGCCTTTTCTCCAGTGTTAAATAATTCAATGAAATAAATTAAACAGCTCTACTTATAATGGATAAATTATAGTAAATAATAATTTACCATCCAGTAAAAAGTCTATTATCACCAACCATCATAAATAGAAAAACATTTATTTCAATGCACCAAAAAGATCTATTAACGCACCATCATGGACATTTTAATCATTAAGACACCCGCTAACACCTGATTGCAGCGCAATAATAACATGGCATAAATATTGCTTTATATAATAAGCATCAAATTTTATTCACCAGAGATTCCGGAAATACAAAAATATAGATTAATAAATTATCTTTCACAATCCTGAAATACGGGAAAGCCATTAGCATGTAAAAAATTAACGTATTGACTTTTCATCATACAACTTAATTCCGGTATTTTTACAAATACTACCGGAGGGATACTCTCTATCTTTTTTAAGGCGAAAAAAATGCTGCATAAAATATCTGGACTACTCTCAGTAGCGATGTGCTTCATACTTGTCGGTTCAAGCTATCCCATTGCGAAAGAAGCGATGGAGTCCATCCCAACCTGGACCTTTACCTTTATTACCTTCATCATTGGCTTTCTGTTTCTGCTACCACTTACCTTGCGCAAGGAAAAAACCAACTGGTTCGCCATTAGTTTGAAAAACTGGATGATTGTCAGTCTGTTTTCACTGCTAGGCGCGGTACTGTATACCATCTTTCTTTTATATGGTCTGCCTTCAACCAGTGCCATATCAGCTTCCGTTATCACCAGTGCCGCACCCGCCGCTGTAATGTTAATTTCAGTTATTTTCTTCCGGGAAAAATTAAAAGCTAATAGTGCTCTCTCGGTTTTTCTGGCGGTAGTCAGCGTAATTGTGATGACTATTCCCGCCAGCCAGCAGGGGGGCAGCAACACGCTTACCGGACTGTTTTTCCTTTGTTTATCAACTCTTTCCAATGCGCTAAATATTGTTCTTGCCAATAAAGTTCATACTACCCTGAAACCGCTAACGATGGCGGCGGGAGTATGTCTGACAGGCGCAGTATTCAGCTCGCCGATGGCCATTTATGAATTACAATCGTATCAGTTATCCGGCATTACTCAGGGGCAGGCGATGGTGATGCTTTATTACGGCATCTTCGTTTGGGCATTAGCGTATATCTTTTTCTTCCGGGGAATAACGCGGATTTCAGCAGCTTCAGCGGGGATGTGTGTGGCGATTACCCCCATCGCCTCGATGGCCTGCGCGGTAATATTTTTTGGTGACAGTGTTAGAACCTCCGATCTTCTTGCCACCATTATCATCATCTTTTCCATTATTTTTTCGGAGATCGACCTTAAAAAAATATTCAAACGATCTAACAAAATCCAAATAAACTCCTGATACTAATAAGGTATAACAATGAAAACGATTCTGAAGAAAGCATTAATTGCTGTTTTGGTGCTCATTCAGCCAGCGATGGCCGTGACTTTGCCAGTAGTAAAACAATATGTTGATCTTAACCATCCACTTGAGTCTGGCATGCAAACTTATCCGGGATTAAGTGATGTCCATATTTACAAGACAGCACCACGTTATCCGAACGGTGCTTTGATTGATGGCATTAAATTTCTTGGCATATCTGCTACCTATATTGATGCCCCTTACCATGCTGACGAACATGGGATGAAAATTACTGATTATCCACTGGAAAAACTGGTCAATCTGCCAATCGTAGTGATCGAGAAACCGAAAGATCGCGTTACCTTCGAAGTTACCGACTTTAAAGGCGTGGATGTGAACGGCAAAGCGGTGCTACTACATAGCGGCAGAAGTCAATTCTTCGGCACGCCGGAGTACGCCAGTCATCCTCCTTACCTGTCGACCGCAGCAGCCGAATGGCTGGTGAAGAACCATGCTTCCCTGGTCGGTATCGATTCATTGTTAGTGGATAATTTTAATAAAAACGACACGATACCAGTCCATGATATCTTGTTGAAAAATGGCGTCGTTATCGCCGAAGATATGACCAATATCTCCGCCGTTATTGGCAAAGATGCTTTTCTTACCGCGGTCCCCCCACGTGCGCCGATGACCAGCTTCCCGACGCGTATTTTTGCTACTATTTTTTGATCTCACTGGCGGTATCAACGCCGTGACTATGCTGCTGTAGCTCCCGTCCCGATGGCGGCGGCAGTGCAAGCCATTGATACGGGCGGCATAAATGCCGCCCCTACAATGGGTTATCTGAAACACTGTAGGGGAGCCATTTATGGCTCCCGCCCCATTTATGCAATGCACTGGCCACCTGACAGCGCGCTGGCTGGGGGAAAATTGCCTGGTTCCTGCTTTCCATAATCCATCAGCACGATTATCTTATCCTTTTCTACCTCGTTGAACGGACAGCAAACTATGGCGAAATTGCATGTGGGGATCGTGTTTGGCGGCAAGTCTGCCGAGCATGAAGTGTCACTCCAGTCGGCTAAAAATATTCTTGAGGCCATAGATAAAACGCGCTTTGACGTATCGCTTATCGGCATCGACAAGCAGGGGCAATGGCATCTCAACGAAGCCTCGAACTTCTTACTGAATGCGGAAAATCCGGCGTTAATCGCCCTGAATCAGTCTGGCAGAAGTATCGCGCTGATCCCCGGCCAACCGCAGCACCAGCTGATTGAATCCGCCAGTGCGCAGCAACTGTCGCAGGTGGATGTTATCTTCCCGATCGTGCATGGCACTCTCGGTGAAGATGGCTCCCTGCAGGGCATGCTGCGTATGGCTAACCTGCCGTTTGTCGGTTCCGATGTGCTGGGCTCCGCCGTCAGTATGGATAAAGACGTCACCAAGCGCCTGTTGCGCGACGCAGGACTGCAAATTGCCCCGTTTATCAGCCTGAAAAAATCGCGACGCGCAGAGCTGAGCTTTGCCGCGGTGGTCGATCAGCTAGGTCTGCCGGTGTTTATCAAGCCAGCCAATCAGGGCTCGTCAGTGGGCGTCAGCAAGGTCAGCAGCGCAGAGGAGTTTGAACAGGCGCTTGCGCTGGCATTTGATTTCGATAATAAAGTGCTGATTGAGCAGGCGATTGTTGGCCGGGAAATTGAGTGCGCGGTGCTGGGCAATGAGCATCCGCAGGCCAGTAAGTGCGGCGAAGTGGTACTCAGCGACAATTTTTACTCATATCAGACCAAATATATCAATGCCGATGGCGCAACCATTATGGTACCGGCCGACATCTCCGCAGCGGCCAGCGAAGCCATTCGCCATGTGGCGTTACAGGCGTTCAGCGCGCTGGAATGCAGCGGTATGGCGCGGGTTGATGTGTTTCTGACCCCTGACCAGCAGGTTATCGTTAACGAAGTGAATACCCTGCCCGGCTTTACCAATATCAGCATGTATCCCAAACTCTGGCAGGCCAGCGGACTGGGTTATACCGACCTGATCAGTCGGCTGATTGAACTGGCGCTTGAGCGTCATCAGCAGAGCAGCGGTCTAAAGAGTTCGATTACCGGTTAACAGCTCAGCCGACAGTGCTGATTTTTACCGTCGCCTGTCGCAGGCGACGTTCCCGCAATACCGAGAAAATGCCGCCGAGCGCCACCAGACTGGCGCCGCAGATGGTCGCAGTTTCAGGCAGCGCGCCGGAGTACAGAAATCCGATAATCATCGCCCAAATCAGCGACGTATAATCGAATGGCGCCAGCAACGAAGCATCCGCATAGCGCAAACTCAGAGTCATCAGTATCTGCGTAACGCCGCCAAACAGACCACAGCCGGCCAGTAACAGCCACTGCATCCCATGGGGAATTTTCCAGCCCGCAATCAGCGTCACCAGCGCGGTTAATGCCGTCATAATGGCAAACCAGAAAGCAATTGCGCCGGGTTTTTCGCTGCCGTTAAGCAAGCGGATCTGTATCAGCGCGCTGGCGGTGCAGAGAGCGGCCATCAGCGCCAGCGCAACGCCAAATGAGGCGTTAAGATTGACCGTGGTCGGCGCCGTCAACGACAGATTACCGAACAGCATCACCAGAATGCCGCTGAAACCCGCAATGACCGCCAGCCAGCGATGATATCGGACTTTTTCTTTTAGCAGTAGCGCCGCCATGACCACCGTAAACAGCGGTGCGGCGTAGTTAATCGCCGTGGCGTCAGTGAGCGAGATATACAGCAGCGACAAATAACTAAAATACATGCCGCCGGTGCCGGCCAGGCCGCGTATAAAATGGCCTTTAATATTGCGGGTTCTGATGCCGTCAGCAATGCTCCCCTGAACCCTCAGCCAGATCAGCAGCGGTAGCAGCGCAAGCAGGGAACGAAAGAAAATCACTTCCCCCACCGGGATCGCCCCATCAAGTCCTTTTACGCAGGCCAGCATCAGCGTGGTACTGAGGGTAGCCATGATTTTCATGGTAATGCCAGCGGTGGTGCTCATCCGTTGTTAACTTATCCAGATCGGTTATCTGCCTGTCAGCATGAGCCGGTTAGCCGCCGTTTTACAGCAGATCATCGCGCCAACCCATACGGCTTTTTTATGGTAACCGGCGCCGGGCAGCGGATCATAAACAGGTGATTTTCCTGATATCCAGATGATGAATCATCTCGCGGATAATCACAAAACAGCTCAGCAGCGGGATTTTTTCCGCAGTAATCATCAGCGCAGAGTAAGAGAGGCTGTCCGCCAGCTGATTAAACGCCGCTTCAAGCGCCACCGGCTCAATAACCGTAGCGCCAGCCAGATAACTGTCACACACCTGTTTCAGTAATTGATCGCGGCATACTGCGTCCCCTTTTACCCGCTTCACGGCAGCATCGGATTCAATGATCTCCTCAATACGGTAAATCATCATTTCGACGTCATAAGCTGTCGCCTTGCCCGCCTTAAGCAACCCCGCAGTAACGGCAGCATAACCGGCGGGAAGTTTGACGCTGAGGGCATCCGCTTGCCACTGCAGGGTTATCGCATCGGACTGAATCGAAAATTCAAAATCATTCATTGCTGAAGCCTCTTTCCGCAAGCTTATTGATCTTCCTGTGAATATACGCCAACCGCAGTAAAACAGTAGTTTAATCAGTCAGCTGCTGCGGTCACCTGCAGATTGCGAAACCATGCCACGGTACCGGACTCAAGCCAGACGCCGACGCCGCCACGCTGATTTGCCCCCAGTTTCATATCGTTTACCAGCAGTGCGGGCTGAAGTGTGTTATCAAGATAAAGTCGCGCTTTCTGGCCTGAAACCACAATTTTCATATGTATCCAGCGTCCCATGTCCAGTTGCGCATAACTTTCATATTTCTCCGGCGATTCCTGTCTGAGCCGGTCAAAGGTATAGTCAGGGTAAGACACATACTGGACGCTGTGATTACGCCGCAGCTGGTCTTCCGCAATGCTGTTGGCTGGCCGTAAATAGATACTTTCAAAGCGTCCAATATGATCGATACGAAATGTCAGACCAATAAAGCCCCTGGCATAGTCAGGCGCATCCGCCGCCAGCTCACTGGCAACGTCGACTTCCACCGTCCCGTCACCGAAATCAACGGGCAGCCATGCCATAAAGTTACGGTCAGAAAGCGTTTCTTTACGTGGATCCTGCATCGCCGCTGCCGGCATCGTCATTTTAAACGCCGGTTCGCCGTTGAATATGCCGTGCTCAACGGCAACACCAGATAAAAGAAAATCACTAATTTCTCTGTCTGATGATACCGCTGCCGAACAAAACATGCCGACTGCCAGAGGAAGGCTGCGGGTTAATCCCATGATAACGCTCCTGCTAAGTCAGCGGCGCCAGAGCCAGCGCAAGGTATCCGGGAAAAGGGCACCGCCATGCAGCAGGTTATGACCCCCTTCGCCGAATTCGAAGCGAAAATCGTAATCGCGGTAGTCAAGTGCGGCGGCCATTGCCTGATTCGCCAGCCGGATATCGCCAAATACGCCGTTAATATCTTTCTGACCGGTTTGCAGGAATACCCGAATACTCTTTTTTTCCGCCTTACGAATGATAAAAGGAAAGTTATGCCCGCCGCGAATATCCATAAAGCTGCCGCAGTGGCTGATCACGCCGCCAAACAGATCCGGACGCATCCATGCCAGCGTAAAAGCGCAGATCCCGCCAGAACTGATACCGGCAGCTGCGCGTCGTGACGGATCGTTGGTTAATGTGTATTGCCCTTCGATTTCGGGCAGTAACTCTTCATCAAGGTAACGCGCGTAAGCATCGCTTATGACATCATATTCCATGCTGCGGTTGTCATTACCCCCAAGGATTGGGATCCCCGGGCCTGTCTCACCGGGCTGAATAAACAGTGCGATGGTTGGCGGAATATCGCCCTGACTGATAAGGTTATCCAGGACGATATGAGCCTGCATCTCTGGCCCCAGATAAAACCCGCCATCCTGGAAGATAATAAAATTAGCGGGCTTATCTGCTGAATACTGTGCCGGAACATACAGCCAGTAATCGCGGCCAACCCCCGGATAAACATGCTGGCTGATATGATGGCGGTGGATTAACTCTCCTGCCGCAACCCCTTGCTGTTTTAACGACATCGCACCCAGCCGGTAGGGTTCATCACCTCTTAACGCCACCCGATACGCCTCATGATCTTTTTCCGGCAGGGTCGGCGGGCAGACAAAATCGGCGATTACCGTGCTGGTAATGCCACTGGGAACATAAAAAGCATCTGACGTGCTCGCGCTGTGTTGCTGACTCATAAATATTCTCCCGCATACTGCTTCCGGCGCGGGGTAACCACGCCGGGGGTTCAACCTATTCAGGCCTTAATCCAGGCAGGGGCCACTACCGGGCCCTGCCCGAGGAAATAACCCAACTGAATATTCATCTCACCGACCGGTTCGAGATAGCGGCTGTTCTTCAGCGGGCCTGCATCCAGGACGTCGAAGTTAACCGCCCGGGCCAGCGCGGATACTTGCTGTTTTGCCGCATTATCATCAGCAGCAATCAGCACCTGCAGTTGGCCGTTATGACGCGCTTCTTCAGGTAGCAACTGAGCAAAAATAGTATTAAAGGCTTTCACCACTCTAGCCTGGGGCACCAGCGCCTGAATTTCCTCGGCTGCAGAGGTGGTGTGGCCAATAACCAGCTCGCTGAAATCGGCGCTTATCGGGTTAGAGATATCCACCACCACTTTGCTGCTGATGTCGCCAGCCAGCGCAAAAACTTCAGCCGCAGCGGTATAAGGTAGTGCGAGAAAAACCACATCCGCCAGGCCAAATGCGGCGGCGATGCCTCCGCCCTGAATACCAGCACCTAATTTCTCCGCCAGCGCTGCGGCTTTAGCCGGTTCACGATGACCAATCACCACAGGATAACCTTTGGCGGCAAACAGCGCGGCCAGGCCCGCCCCCATATTCCCGGTACCAATAACAGCAATTTTCATCTCTTTATCCTCAGGTTCCACAGATTAACTGGCACTCTATTACCTGCGCCGGATATGATAAATCAACCTTTCGTTTCATCATTAAAAACAGGTTGTTTCTAATGGATCGACTTACCAGCATGGCGGTGTTCGTCAGGGCAGTGGAACTGGGCTCTTTTACCGCAGCGGCGGATGCGCTGACCATGTCACCGCAACTGGTGGGGAAAAACGTTTCTATCCTGGAGCAGCATTTGGGGGTGCGGCTTCTCAATCGCACCACCCGGCAACATAGCCTGACTGAAGCAGGCAGGCACTTCTATGAGCGGGCAAAAATTATTCTGGCCGAAGTTGAAGCCGCTGAGTCTTTTGCCGCAGAAGCCCGGGTGGTTCCACGTGGCCGGTTGAAAATCAACGCGCCGGTTACCTTCGGCATTAATGCCCTGGCACCGAAATTACCGCTGTTTCTCCGACAATATCCGGAAGTCACGGTTGAACTTACCCTGGCTAACCGCATGGTGGATCTGATTGATGAAGGATATGACGCGGTATTTCGCGTTGGCGCGCTGGCCGACAGCGGTCTGATGGCGAAAACGCTGGCGCCCTATCGGCTGATAACCTGTGCCGCTCCCTCCTATCTGCTGACTGCCCCGCCACTCGATACCCCGGAAGATTTGCGCCGGCATGAATGCCTGATCTTCACTCACACCTCATTGCGCACAGAGTGGGTATTTGACGGTCCAACAGGACGCGTCACTCTGCCGGTATCAGGCCGTCTGTTGCTGGATAACGGTGAAGCATTGATCAGCTCGGCACTGGCTGGCTTTGGTATTGCCATGCAGCCAGCTGAGCTGGTAACGCCGCATATCGCGTCAGGCAGGCTGGAAAGGGTGCTGAACGAATACCAGGTCCCCACCCGACCGCTGCATCTGGTCTACGCGCCGGACCGAAGAATTACGCCAAAACTGCGCAGCTTTATCGATTTTGCCGCCGCGCATTTTGGCGAGGAGAGTGCATCAGGCAATAAGGAAGCGTGATCTCAACGGGTAAATCCATCAAACGGTTGCATATAGACCGCGCCAAATGGATCCAGCCTTTGTTTAATTGCTGCGTCAGGTTCGCCATAGACCGTCAGGCTACTGATAGTGGCCAGCGAGAGGAATGTTTCGGCAAACGGAGCGAAGGTGTTATCAACATGGCTCACCAACGCATCAGTCCGATAGCGCTCAACGATATGTGCTGATTTTTCATCGGCGCTAACGCTATAGACGTAGGACAGTGTATCTGGCTCCAGATGTGTTGCGCGGACAATTCGGGCGACCAGATCGCGAAAGGCCGGAAACTTACCCTCGCCTAAAGCCAGGGTAAAAACGCAGGTAATTTCATTTTTCATGGTTTGCTCTAAAAGACAGGCCGCCGGTAAACGCCAGCGCCAGGTGTCAGTATGCTGATGGTTCGGAAAGTGTCATCCCTGCAACGCCAGCGTAGGTAATCACCACTTCCGCTGGCTGCTCGGTGGTATAACCGCGGTGGATCTCGCCAGTTGATTCATTGAAAGCCATGCCCGCTTTAACCACCCGCGTATTACCCGTCTGTTTATCTTCGAGGATCAGCTGACCGGAAATGATATATGCAGCATTTGGCATCGGATGTGAGTGCCATGGCAGCAAAGTATGGGCAGGAATAGTCATTTTCATTACCGTCAGTTGAGGCCGCCCCTGTGGATAGCTCTCATACGGGGAACCATTCCAGGCACAGTCACTTTGAACCAGTTTTTCTGTCGTGACGTCGCCCTGCCTGCCTGTCTGCTTTGCCATTATCGTCTCCGGTCAGGAAATAAACTTAAAAACAAGTATTACACTGCAAATCTGTTGCCAGTACATCACAACAGAAAGGAAACAGAGATAAAGCCAGTAACATCAGACCGATTTTTTCAGAGTTTCAGCAAATATCTCGCCGGAAATCGCCCAGTTGGCGGTGGTTACGTCGTTGAAAATGACGTAGACATACTGTGGATCGACTTTCGCATGGGTTGCGATCGCTTCAGTCACCGCTTTAGCGATAGCGGGTTTAGCGTCATCACGACCGTCAAACATCTGAATATTGACTACTGGCATGGTATGACCTCTTTAAGATAAGAACACTACGGTTTTGTCAGTACATCTGACAGTGAGGAAAGAGTAGCGCCGCCTTAGAAGTTGATAAACACACGAAAAGAGGACATAGAGTAGAGAAAAAATCGACAATCAAGCAAAGGCGTTTTCTTCGGACAATTTCATCAGCTCATCAATAATAAATCGAACCCCCGGCAAAAGATGGCGCGCCCGCGGCCAGATAACGTTCAGTTCAGTCGCTGCCGGCGTCAGCTCTGGCAACAGGGTCACCAGCTTGCCTTCAGCAATAAAACCGCGCAGTAGCGACAGCGGGAACTGGATTATCCCGGCACCCGCCACGCAGGCATCAATCATCGCATCGCCGTCACTGATTTGATGAAACGGCGAAGGATTAAAACGGATATCCTGCCCTTCCGCCCCCTTAATCAGCCAGCTTAGCGGCGCGCCACCGCGCCATGCCATTACGCAACGGTGCTCCCGAAGATCGTCCTGTCTACGTGGCGTACCGTGACGCATCAGATAGGCCGGGGAAGCGCATAGCACCAGTTGTTGCTGATTCAGTCTCCTGGCGATCAGATCGCTACTGTCTTTCAGCGGACCGAAGCGGATCGCCAGATCAAAGCCGAGATCCAGCGGATCAATAATCCGATCGTTAAAGGTGATAGTGAGCTTCAGATGGGGGTAGCGCTCGGTCATATCCAGCAGAATCGGCATCATTACCGAACGGCCAAAAGCGGCAGGCATATCAATGCGCACCATGCCGGAAGGTTCGCTGAGCTTTGAACGTAATGCCGTCCCCGCCGCCTGTAACGTATCAAGCGCACTCAGACAACTCACCAGGTAGGCTTCGCCCTCCGTCGTCAGGCTAATTTTGCGGGTGGTGCGGTGAAACAGTGGCGTACCGAGACTCTGCTCAAGACGGCTGATACTTTTACCAATGGCGGATTTGGTGATTCCCAGTTGTTCTGCGGCTTCGGTAAAGCTCAGTGCATGTGCTGCAGTAACAAAATGCACAATGCCACGGAAAGATTCAGTTGAAACAGGAACAGACATTTTCCCGGCGCCACCTTTCTGGTTCAGCAAGCCGCTACTGTAGCGAAAATAGCGGCATATCACCAGGCGAACTACCCTCAGAAGCGCTCAAAGCGATACGGTGTCGGATCAATAATCGGTGGCTGACCAGAGACAATATCCGCCGCCAGCTGTCCGGCGGCCGGTGAAGTACCAAACCCATGGCCGGAAAAGCCGGAGGCAACGGTCAGCCCGGGGAAGCGGGCAACTGGCCCAATCACCGGATTGGAATCCGGCGTCACATCAATGGTTCCCGCCCAGGCTTCGGCAATTTCCGCCTTTGCGAACGCCGGCCATGCTGCCATCAGATTGTTCATTGCTTCCGTGTTAAGAGCGGGGTTCGCCGGGGGGTCCATAGTGCGAATACGTTCAAACGGGGAGACGCTCTGCTCCCCCCAGCGGCGCGCCAGCGCCAGATCGTGCAGAAAATTTTTACCCAGCGAAATGCGCAAATTGTTGCGCTGCGCACGTAGCTGCGGCAGATAGCGTAAACCAAGCAACAAGTGATCGGGGATCAGCGAAGCATCCAGCGCCCCGCGCTGAGTAATAATAAACCCGCCATCGCGGTGTTTACGGAATGAGAAATCCGGTGCGCCAACGGCAATCTCTGTCGGGCCATCCATTGGCCGGGTACGCAGTACCGAACAGATTAATGGCAAGGTGGGCAGTGAAACGCCAAGGTTACCGAGAAAACGTCGGGACCATAAGCCACCCGCAAGCAGTACCCGATCGCAACGAATCTCGCCGCGCTCGGTCACCACCCCACTGACTCTGCCTGCGGCAGTGGCCAGGGTACGTACCGCACAGTTCTCAACAATAACCGCACCTTTGGCGATCGCGGCTTTGGCGATCGCACTGGCAGCCAGCGTTGGCTCAGCGCGCCCGTCGGAAGGCGTACAGATACCGCCAGCCCACTGGCCCCTGCCGCCCGGCACCATCGCGGCAATCGCCTGCGCACTGAGCAGATGCGAATCGAGCGCCAGATGATTAACCGACTTCAGCCAGCCTTCATACAGCGCCATCTGCGCTTCGCTGCGGGCAACAAACATAATCCCCGCCTGGCGGTAACCGACATCGCACCCCACGCGTTCCGCCATCGCCGCCCAGAGTCGATCTGACGCCTGGGCTAACGGAATATCTTCGGCAAGACGGCTGGTTTTGCGTACCCAGCCGAGGTTACGTGATGATTGTTCCCCGGCGATACGCCCTTTTTCCAGTAAAACCACCGGAATATGACGTTCCGCCAGCGTCAGTGCGGCGGTTAAACCAACGATGCCGCCACCAATCACCACCACGCCGGTGGCGGCGGGAAAATCGGTGGAGGTCTGAATAGGCGTTATTACCGGAGCCATAGCATGCCTTCTTAGCAGATGTTTTATTGGCGAGTGAAAATTCAGTACGGAAAAAATTCAGCCCTAAAGCGCCACGGTTATTTCTTCCACTTCGGCTTTGGCTGCTCCGCGCCAGGCGGTCACCTCTAACTCCACTTTATATACGGTTGACCCCAGCGGAGGACAGGTAACGGTCGTCGCCGGATTAATACCGCGAAACTTCTCGCCAATAATCTCCATCACGCTGGCGACATCTTTCGGTTGCTGAATAAATACCCGGGAAAACACCACATCGGCGAGGGTGGCATCCACCGCAGCCAGTGCCAGCTCGATATTGGCAAACACCTGCAGCGTCTGTTCAGTAATGTCTGCGGGTATTTCTTTGCTCTGTGGATTGCGCCCGGCGGTATTAGAAACGTAAATCCAGTTATCAACGGCGACAATCCGTGAATAACTCCCCTGTTCTTCAAATTTAGAGCCGGTTTTCACTTTAATAATTTTGGTCATTTTTCTCTGCCAGTCAGATGAATTTGTTCGGGTGAATCAGGTAACGGTCCGGCAATCAGCACAGCGCCGGGGTATCCCACAGATTAAGTTTGACGCCGATACCTTTTTCAACGGCATTGCGATAGACCACGGTGCCCCAGGCCACATCCTCAACCGGCATACCACCAACTGACATAATGATAATCTCCTCATCGTTTTGACGGCCTGGCGCATCACCGGCAACGATCTTGCCGATATCTTCTAACTGGTCGGCCGATAATTTGCCTGCCGCCAGCATGTCCATAAAACGCACGCCAATCACCGGGATGGTGTGATGCGCCGGTTTCGGCACCTCTTCATACCAGGCGTGATACAGCCCGGTATTGTCGAGCACTTTGCGCACATCGGGCTGTTCCATACCTTCATCGAGGTTGCACAACGCCGGCATGGCGAGGAAGGCGCCGGGTTTCACCCATTCACGTTTTACCAGCGGATAAGTCGCCGGATCGCCGACTTCCCCTGAGCTGCAATAGGTGACGATATCCGCATCGCGCACCACCTGTTCAAGGCTGTCGACCACCTGGATGGTAGTGATTTGTGGATAAGTGTTTTTCACCCAGCCAATAAAGCTGTCGAGGTTTTTCTGACCACGGCCTTTAACCTTAATGGTGTTGAGTTGCGGGCAGACGGCGATAAAAGCCGCGACGGCGGTTTTACCCATCACGCCAGGACCCAGCAGACCAATCACCCTGGCATCACGACGCGCCAGGTGGCGAGCACCGACCCCCGGGACCGCGCCGGTACGGTAGGCTGATAACAGGTTCGCCGACATATGCGCCAGTGGCGCCCCGGTATCCGCATCGTTCAGCGTGAACATCAGGATAGAGCGGGGCAGTCCCTTCTGTCGGTTGGCGATATTGGAGCCATACCACTTCATACCGGCGGTGCAGAAACTGCCGCCGAGATAAGCGGGCATCGCCATTAAACGGCGATCGGCGGTAGGTTTGGGCATATTGGGAAACGGCGAATTTTCCGGGAAAGTCACCATCGCCCCATGGGAATCGTTGTTCGCTCCGGCCATGCGATAGTCGCCGTGGTACAGCAGAGCAAACATCTCTTCCATGGTGTCAACGCAGGCAGGCATATCCGTCACACCAGCGCGAATCATGTCCTGCTCAGAAAGATAGATAAAATCAATTTTAGTGCTGTCAGACATGCCAGTTACCCCGTCAAATGAGTGAGTTAGGTTGTATTAAACCTTGCGCTACCCGATGAAAGTAACGGGGCGGGCAACCGGCTGTATTGAATATTTGCGACATAGTGAAAAAGCGGGCACGGGATATGGCATCCGAATTGCAGTGATGGAGGGTCATCCTGGTTATTACGGGGTTTTCTTATGTCATATACGATCGCTATCCATCCGGAACAGCCGTGGTTTGTGCTCAGTGCCGCGCAGCATTACTCGCTGATGAATTCTGACCACCCGGCGATTTCCCATTTCTACAGTTTCGACGTTTCACAGTCGGCCAGCCTGACGCTGGCGGTGCCGGATGGCTGCGTGGATATCGTCTTTGATTGCGATGCGGCTCAGCCAAGGGCGCGGGTATGCGGCACCACGCTGGAGGCGCGCAGCGCGCAGTTGATCCGCAACCACCGCTATTTCGGCGTGCGCTTTGCCCCCGGCGTCATCCCGGATTTTCTTGATGTGATGGCGGAAGAACTCACCGACCGCGAGTTTAATTTCTTTGATGTGGTTCCGGATGCGCGCCATGCCTGCGAGCAAATCCTGCGCACCCCGCTGTTTTCACAGCAGATCGCCCTGTTTAATACCCATTTCACCCCGCGCCTGGTGCGCAAAACCTCGACGGTGACCAGTTCGATTATTCGTACCATCCTGCAACAAAGAGGCAATATCCGGGTCGGGCAACTGGAGGCATTAACCGGCTATACCTGTCGCACCATCCAGCGCCAGTTCCGCCAGGATACCGGCATGTCGCCCAAGGCATTTGGCCGCATTATGCGCTGCCAGGCAGCCCTGAATACCCTGCATCAGCGCGGCAATATTTCGTTTTCCAATCTGGCGCTGGACCTTGGTTTTAGCGACCAGTCACACTTCCTGCGCGAGTTCAAAAAACTGGTCAGTACCACCCCGCTCGACTACCAGCGCCGCACGCTGTTTGCCGCCTATGACGAGCGCATTCGTTATCACTAAGTTAGTATCAGGTTAACACCAGGTAGCACTAAAATAGTGCATCTGTTGCACCGCGCTACTGTCCGATTTTTTCTATCCGGCGCTGTTGTTGCTGAGAAATGATGCTTACCTATATTCACTTGCAAATAGGGCGCTGGCGATGAGCAACACTAACGGTTTAAGAAAAAATACCCTGGGCTTATTTTCTCTGGTCTTCTTTGTCGTTGCAGCCGCCTCCCCCCTGACGGGGGTGGTCGGTGGGTTGCCGGTGGCTATTTTTACCGGCAACGGCGGCGGCATTCCTGCCATCTATATTATGGCCTGCATTATTCTGATGATCTTCTCAGTCGGCTACATTGCGATGAGCCGCTATGTAAACGACGCCGGTGCTTTCTACACCTATATTTCGCAAGGTCTGGGAGAGAACTGGGGCGCATCCGCTTCGGTACTGGCGCTGATCGCCTACATCTCGATCCAGACGGCGATTATCGCCATGCTGGGTTTCTTCAGCCAGCTGTTCCTTGAGCAACATCTTGCGCTGCATATTCCCTGGTGGGCGCTCAGCATGCTGTTTACCGTGATTGCCTGGGTTTTCGGTATTAAACGGGTAGAAGTGGGCGGCAAACTGCTGGGAGTGCTGATGCTGGCCGAGGTGGCGATTGTACTGCTGACCGATGTCAGTCTGCTGATGAAAAAGCCGGGGCCGCTGAACTTCAGTTCATTTGATCCGGCGGTATTTATGCAGGGCAATCTCGGTATCGCCTTTATTTTTGCCATCGCCTCTTTTGTCGGTTTTGAGTCAACGGCGATCTATGCCGAAGAGTGCCGCGACCCGCATAAAACCGTGCCGCGCGCCACCATCTGCGCACTGCTGATTATCACCGCCTTTTTCTGCTTTACCAGCTGGTCGCTGGTGCAGGCCTATGGCTTTGACCAGATTGTGGAAATTGCCCGTAAAGATCCCGGTAACTTTATTTTTGATATTACCCGCCAGTATGTCGGCCAGTGGGCGGTTGAAACCATGTCGGTGCTGCTGATTACCAGCCTGTTTGCTGCCGCGCTGGCCTTTCACAACAATATTTCGCGCTATATCTTCAGCATCAGCCGTGATGGACTGATCTGGAAAGAGCTGTGTAAGACACATCCAACCAACGGTACGCCTCACCATGCCAGCCATGCCCATAGTGTGATTTTATTACTGTTGCTGGTGGGCATGGGCAGTACCAATATGGATCCGATGGTGCATATTTTCGCCTTCGGCTCGGCCATCGCCACCCTGTCGATCCTGGTACTTCAGGTAGGAGTCTCTGCTGCGGTTATTATGTATTTCCGGCGCATCGGCCAGCACAACCACAGCGCCTGGCAGGTATTCTGGGCGCCGCTGGCGGCACTGCTCGCCATGTCGTTCACCATTATTCTGGCGATCGGCAATCTGCAATTGCTGAGTGGAAGCGATTCAACACTGGTGCAGTATATTCCCTGGTTTATTGCCATCGGTGCCTGCAGCGGTTATTTGATGTCGGTTAAGCGCAAGGCGCGGGCGGTGAGATCCCTCAGCAACAGCTAATCCATCCGGACGCCGGAACTGAAGATTTATACACTCATTAATCTTCAGTCCCGGTCTGGTTCTTGACATTACCCTCAGCTAATGGTTGTATCATGCAACCATAATCACCATATTGTGCGAGGCGATAATGTCCGATCTGAAAATCATTGCAGAAATTCGCGCAGCGTCACGTCTGATGGTGCGTGAACTCGGTTTTATGAACAGCACGCTCGCCGCGACCCATTACTCGCCTTCGGCAGTCCATGCATTGCTGGAGATGGCTAACGCCGGCGCGATGACCGGCGTTCAGTTGGCGCAACTACTGGGACTGGAGAAGTCCAGCGTCAGCCGGATGCTTGGCAAGCTGCTAAAAGAAGGTCAGGTAGAGGAAATAACGGGCGGCGAAGATGCCCGGCTTAAGCAACTTCAGCTGACTGAGCAGGGAAGAGCAACCGTAGCCAGAATTAATGATTACGCTACCCTGCAGGTAGTTAACGCGATGGCGCATTTGACCCCGGCTCAGCAGCAGGCGGTGGCCGATGGTCTGTCGGCCTATGCGCTTGCGCTACAAACCTGTCGGGCAGATGGCCATCCGTCAGAGAAGCAACATGGCGAAATCCACTCAGGCTATCAACCAGGAATGATCGGCCGCATCGCTGAAATGCATGGAAATTACTACGCTCAGCACTATGGCTTTGGCCATTTTTTTGAAGGCAAGGTTGCCGCGGGAGTGGCAGAGTTCGCTGGCCGTCTTAATCAGCCATGCAACCGCATCTGGCTGGCGACGCAGCATGGTCGCATTGTCGGGTCGGTGGCGATTGATGGCGAGGATCTGGGCAATAATGAGGCGCATCTGCGCTGGTTTATTCTGGATGATGGCTGTCGTGGCAGCGGTCTTGGACGCAAACTGCTGGCTGAGGCGATAAATTTCTGCGACCAGGCTGGTTTTTCCGCCATCCAGTTATGGACCTTTAGCGGTCTTGATGCGGCCCGCCGCCTCTATGAATCATTTGGCTTCAAGCTCACCAAACAGTGGCAGGGAAATCAATGGGGACGTTCAATGCCGGAGCAGCAGTTTACTCGCGTCAACGACACCAGCGGACGCTGAGTCAGATACCAATCAGGCTTGCCAGTGGCATAGCAAATTGCTGATCTCCGTTGCGGATCAGCGCCAGTGACAATCAACGTTTACCGTTCAGCACCTCATACACAGGGTTGCGGCGGCCAACAGCCGGTTCGGGATGTTTTGCGCGAAGCCCCCTGCGGTTCCATGCGGAGCCTGATTGTCGCAATCGCAGACAAAGCGTTCCATATTCAGTTAATCAGCGTATGAATCAGCGTACGCAGGGCAATACCCACCAGAGCCCCTGGCAGCGCGTAACGGAACAGCCGGACAAAACGTGGTGAAAGCCCAAGGAATATTCCCAGCCCCGGCAGATCCAGCGTCTGAATCATAAAACCTGCGGAGGCATTAATTTGCTGCACGCTGATCACCCCTTTCTGCATCAGTTCGGAGACCACGCCGAAATAGGCGGTTCCGCCCGCCAGTGTTTTGGTCAGCGCCGGCAAGATATAAGCGGTGGAAAGGCCGACGCCAGCCAGCAGAGGAGCCAGCCAGCGCGTTAATGCCTCAATAGCGCCCGCTTCTCTGAGCAAACCGACCACCGCCAGCGACAGTATCAGCATCGGTAACGATCCCAGTGACAGGCGTATCGCATCCGATCCGGCGCCGTTGATAATCGCAATCAGGCCCGGGCGGGATTTGTTATCCTGCACAGTCTCATCGTCGTGGTTAAGATTACTTACTGACAGTTTCCGCCCGGATACGTGCCAGGTTACGGCTGCCGCGGCCAGCCCGCCGATAACGGATATCAGCAGCGCTTGTCCCCAGTGCAGGCCAAAAGGCGTTAGCGGATAAAACACGTTGCCCTGCCCCATCGCAAACACCATTGCCAGCGTAGCGGCCAGATGGCGGTCTGATACGCCGCGTTTTTCCATAATCGCCAGCGAAGCCAGTGGCGCGGCAAAACTGACGAAATTGAGCTGGATAAGGGCAAAAATTGACATACCGGTCATGCCGAAAGGCTTCAATAGCGGCGACGTAATACGCACAATAACGTCAAGCACTCCGCGTACTTCCAGGTACTTCATCATGACCAGCATAACCACCATGATAGGTATCAGCGTGTACAGCACGACATCTACCGAGGTTTTTCCTGCCGCCATAATTACCGCGATAATATCCATTCTGATTTCCCGCTATTTCTCCGCTGTCCTGTGCAAAGAACAGAAATTTGCTTCCAGTTATTCATTAAGATCAATGGAGAGGAATTTCAGAACAGGGTAACCCTTATCGCTGGCAACTCAAATTGTTATAGCACTCACGTACACCAACGGTTACAGATATCAAATCGCCTGCCCACAGGCCCATGCCGAACTCCACGCCCACTGGAAGTTATAGCCCCCCAGCCAGCCGGTAACGTCGGTCACTTCGCCAATAAAGTACAGGCCGGGCACGTCGCGCGCTTCCATGGTTTTTGACGACAGCTGGCGGGTATCAACGCCGCCCAGCGTGACTTCGGCGGTACGATAGCCTTCGGTGCCGTTAGGCTGAATACGCCACTGATGCAGTGTGCTGACCAGCTCGCTCTGCTGGCGGCTGTTGAGTTGTTTCAGCGTCACATCCGGCACCGTCTGTAGGGTTTGCAGCACCTCTATCAGGCGCTTCGGCAGCACTTTCGCCAGGCTATTTTTCAGGCTCTGATTCGGATGCGTGCTGCGCTCATCATTAATAAACCGATCCAGATCCTGCCCCGGCGCCAGGTTAATCGCAATAAACTCTCCCGGCTGCCAGTAGCTGGAAAGCTGCAGCACCGCCGGACCGGACAGGCCGCGATGAGTAAACAGCATCGCCTCTTTAAATACCGTGCCGTCTTCCGCGCTGATCACCGTTGGTAGCGATACGCCGGAGAGCGCCTGCAAATGGTCGAGTAATGGCTTATGCAGCGTAAAAGGCACCAGCGCGGCGCGCGTCGGGAATACCCGCAGACCAAACTGTTCTGCCAGCTGGTAACCGAACGGTGTGGCGCCGAGCCCGGGCATCGACAGACCACCACTGGCGACCACCAGCTGCTCCGCCTGCACCGTGGCGCCATTCAGTTGCAGGGTATAGCCGCTGTCGTCGCGCTCAACGCTGACCACCTCACTGCGCAGGCGCAGCGTGACATTGCCCTGCTGGCACTCTTTCAACAGTAATTCGACAATCTGCTGCGCCGAATCATCGCAAAACAGCTGACCGAGGGTTTTTTCATGCCAGGCAATACCATGACGGTTAACCAGATCGATAAAATCCCACTGGGTATAACGCGCCAGCGCTGATTTACAAAAGTGCGGATTGTGCGACAAATACGCCGCCGGTTCGGTATACAGATTGGTGAAATTGCAGCGCCCGCCGCCAGACATCAGGATCTTGCGGCCAGCCTTTTTGCCGTTATCCAGCAGCAGCACACGGCGGCCACGCTGGCCTGCCTGTGCGGCGCAGAACATGCCTGCAGCCCCCGCGCCAATAATGATAACGTCAAACTTTTCCACAACTCACTCCCGCTGGCTGGCAAAAAACGCTGATTGTAGAGAGTTGCTGTCAGTGATGCCAGCGTAACAAAAGTGTAGTCAAAGTAACACAATGTAACTATTTAATTTATAGGTCTTTTTCAACGCATAATCCGCATTTATTGCCGCCGGATTTCAAAAAAAGTCTATATTTCACTTTCCCCCGGTACGGTTTGTCGCTGATAATGCGCCGCGTTCATGTCCTCCAAAATGGCGTAACGCTTATGCTGCATCTGTTTGCTGGTCTGGATTTCCATACCGGCCTGTTATTAGTACTCGCACTGATGTTTGTGCTGTTCTATGAAGCCATTAATGGTTTTCATGATACTGCCAACGCCGTGGCGACTGTCATCTATACCCGTGCCATGCGATCGCAGTTAGCGGTGGTTATGGCTGGGATATTTAACTTTTTTGGTGTATTACTGGGCGGATTAAGCGTTGCCTACGCAATTGTCCATTTACTCCCCACCGATCTGCTGCTCAATGTCGGATCGGCTCACGGGCTGGCGATGGTCTTTTCCATGCTGCTCGCTGCAATTATCTGGAACTTAGGCACCTGGTATTTCGGTCTGCCTGCGTCCAGTTCCCATACGCTGATTGGCGCCATTATCGGTATCGGCCTGACCAACGCGTTACTGACCGGATCTTCGGTAGTTGATGCGCTGAATATTCCGAAGATGATCGGCATTTTTCTGTCATTAATTATCTCTCCGATTCTCGGTCTGGTGATAGCCGGCGGCCTGATTTTCCTGTTGCGTCGTTACTGGAGCGGCACCAAAAAGCGTAGCCGTATCCATATGACGCCCGCCGATCGTGAAAAGATCGACGGTAAGAAAAAGCCGCCATTCTGGACGCGTATCGCCCTGATCGTTTCCGCTATCGGCGTCAGCTACTCGCACGGCGCCAATGATGGTCAGAAAGGCATTGGTCTGATTATGCTGGTGCTGATTGGCGTAGCGCCTGCCGGCTTCGTCGTGAATATGAACGCTTCCGGCTATGACATCACGCGTACCCGCGATGCGGTCAATCACCTCGAGCAGTATTACCAGCAGCATAGCGCCTCGCTGACCCATATCATTCAGATGACGCCGACCGCACTGCCGACGCCGGAACAGATACCAAGCGGTCCGCAATCGTTCCACTGCGACAGTGCGCGCGCGCTGATTGCACTGCAACGTGCCCAGGGCCTGCTGAATAATCTGCAGAGCTACGACGCGCTGAATGTGGATCAACGTGCGCAAATGCGCCGACTGCTGATGTGTATTGCCGATACCGCAGAGAAAGCAACTAAACTGCCGGAAACCAGCACAGACGATAAACGCTTCCTCACGAAGCTGAAAGGCGATCTGCTGAATACCGTCGAGTACGCGCCGATATGGATTATTGTTGCGGTCGCACTGGCGCTGTCACTGGGTACGATGATTGGCTGGCGTCGTGTGGCGACGACTATCGGTGAAAAGATCGGTAAGAAAGGGATGACCTATGCCCAGGGCATGTCAGCTCAGCTGACGTCAGCGGTATCGATTGGTGTGGCCAGCTATACCGGGATGCCGGTATCTACTACCCATATCCTCTCTTCTTCCGTGGCGGGTACCATGCTGGTTGATGGCGGTGGCGTACAGAGTCGCACCATTAAGAATATCGCGCTGGCGTGGGTATTTACTCTGCCGATTTCGATTCTGTTGTCCGGTAGCTTGTACTGGATTGCCCTGCGGTTTGTCTGACGGGTTGCGAGCCTTTATCTAACAGAGGGAGGTATTAATGCCTCCCCTGTTACTTATCAGAGTCCTTTTCATTCCATCCTCATTTCACTGCCAGATCGCCAGTCCGATCAGGCTAACGACGACTAACCCACATAACGCACTGGTCAAAATAAACTGCCCACGCACACGTTCACAGCGACGAATAAACTCATCGTCATGATGATCGCGATAGCGCTGCGCCCAGATATAGCGCACCAGACGTACCTGTTTGCTCGGCTGACCATGAGAAGTGAAAAAACCTGCGCCATCAACATATTGATAAAGCAATGGATCGCACCCGCGAAGCACCACCAGTAATGCGCGCAGAGAAGAGAAATAACGCGCCATATTCACTACACAAACCACACAGAGTGCCCAAAACAGTGCGATGGTGCTGATCATGATCCCCTCCCGGCAATATCACAGGAAAGTTTTCAGCGGCTACGCTGAATGCCTCCCACAATAAATTGCCCAACCACTATTATTGAATCGGACCGAAATGTTTTTAAAAGAAAATGGCGACCGCAAAAGGATTTTGAGACCGTCATAACCCAGTGTAGGAGATCTGATCAAATTTTTTCCAGCGATGTTTCAGCAGTTCCGCTTAAGGAGAAAAAAATTCATTTTGATCGGGCTCGCAAAGGGTGCGCAGTGATACAACATCCGGTAACCATTGACGCTATACTGAAGTCATAACAAAGTGTCGCGTGCAGTATAACGCGCCACGTCAGTAACAATGATGAAATCTGCGGCGACCATCGCGCGCATTCCTCGCAATAGATTTCAGCAAATTGTGATATGGCAGAAGAGACCCGGATTGCAGCAAGCGAATCCCGGTAAACGGGAGCCTTTAATGGTTCCCCTACGGTGCCCTGGGGCAGCGTCAATTTCCGCCCGCCTGAAGGGTTTACTGCCAGCCAGATCGTACATCTAATGGAAGGAGTTCAATTATGGCTTATAAACACATCCTGATTGCAGTAGATCTTTCTCCGGAAAGTAAACTGCTGGTAGAAAAAGCAGTTTCACTGGCGCGTCCTTATGATGCGAAAGTGTCGCTGATTCATGTTGATGTGAATTATTCAGATCTCTATACCGGCCTGATTGACGTCAATCTCGGCGATATGCAGAAACGTATCTCCGAAGAGACACACAATGCGCTGACCGAACTGTCGCAGAATGCCGGATACACAATAAGTGAAACGCTAAGTGGTAGCGGTGACCTGGGCCAGGTGTTGATTGATGCGATTAAACGATATGACGTAGACCTGGTGGTCTGCGGGCATCATCAGGACTTCTGGAGCAAACTGATGTCATCGGCACGCCAGTTAATCAATACCGTACACATTGATATGCTGATCGTGCCATTGCGCGATGAGGAAGACGACGACTAATCAGGGCGTCGCGACTAGCCGATCCCCACCTTCCCTCTGCGGGGGGAAGGTATTTATGGATTGAGGGGTGGGTAAATATCAAAGCGGTGACTTTTAGTGGTCACCGCTGACTGCGTTGACACATTCGCCAGCGGTGGCGCATAGTCCGGCCGCTTAACTACCACGCGTTTCTTCGCCAGCTGCCGCGCCGGCGCCAGCAGACCATCCGCATCCGTATCCGCCCCGACCAGTGTCTGAAACACCCGCATCTCTTTCTTGACCAGCGCGCTTTTCTGCTTATGTGGGTACATCGGGTCAAGATAGACCACATCCGGTTTTGGCGTAATCTCGCTCAGTGCCGTCAGGCTGGAAACATGGAGCAGCGTCAGTCGCTGGCGCAACCAGCCGCCAATCTCAGCATCCTGGTAACCACGTTGCAGGCCATCATCCAGTAACGCCGCCACCACCGGATTACGCTCCAGCATGCGCACCTGACAGCCCACTGACGCCAGCACAAAAGCATCACGCCCCAGCCCGGCGGTGGCATCCACCACATCCGGCAGGTAACCACTCTTAATCCCCACCGCTTTCGCCACTGCTTCACCGCGCCCGCCGCCAAATTTGCGCCGGTGCGCCATCGCACCGGCAACGAAATCGACAAAAATGCCGCCCAGCTTCGGTTCATCGCGTTTGCGCAACTCCAGATGTTCTGGCGTCATCACCAGCGCCATCAGCGCATCCTGGTCATGCTCCAGCTGCCAGCGCTGCGCTAAAACAGATAAGGCGCCGTTATCGGCGCCTGATTCATTGATTAAACAGATCTTCACGCGAAGCGTTATCCTTTGATGCCGTAGTGATCCAACATCGCATCCAGCTGCGGCTCGCGGCCACGGAAGCGACGGAACAGCTCCATCGGCTCTTCAGAACCACCGCGGGTCAGGATATTATCAAGGAAAGACTGGCCGGTTTCACGGTTGAAAATACCCTCTTCTTCGAAACGTGAATAGGCATCCGCCGCCAGTACATCAGCCCACAGATAGCTGTAGTAACCGGCCGCATAACCACCGGCGAAGATATGGCTGAAGGCATGCGGGAAACGCCCCCATGACGGGCCTGGCACCACGGCCACCCGTTGCTTAATCTCCGCCAGCATCTCAAGAATTTGCGCGCCTTTCGCCGGGTCGAACTCCGCATGCAGCCGGAAATCAAACAGGCCAAACTCCAGCTGACGCAGGATAAACAGCGCCGCCTGATAGTTTTTCGCCGCCAGCATTTTATCCAGCAGTTGCCGGGGCAGAGGCTCGCCGGTTTCGTAATGACCCGAGATAAACGCCAGCGCTTCCGGTTCCCAGCACCAGTTTTCCATAAACTGACTCGGCAGCTCGACCGCATCCCATGGCACACCGCTAATCCCGGAAACGCCAGGGGTTTCCACCCGCGTCAGCATATGGTGCAGGCCATGGCCAAACTCATGGAACAGGGTGGTCACTTCATCATGGGTAAACAGCGCCGGTTTGCCATTCACCGGACGGTTAAAGTTACAGGTCAGATAAGCCACCGGTTTCTGCAGTGTGCCATCCGCTTTACGCATCATGCCCACGCAGTCATCCATCCATGCGCCGCCACGTTTATTTTCACGGGCATAGAGATCAAGATAGAAGCTGCCGCGCAGTTCACCGCTCTCATCGAACAGGTCAAAGAAACGCACATCGTCATGCCAGACATCGACATCTTTACGCTCTTTGGCGCTAATGCCATAGATACGTTTGACCACTTCAAACAGACCGTTAACCGCGCGTTCTTCCGGGAAGTAGGGGCGCAGTTGCTCATCGCTGATGGCATACAGATGCTGTTTCTGCTTCTCACCGTAGTAGGTCAGATCCCACGGCTGCAGTTCGCTGATGCCATGCTC
Source organism: Pantoea sp. B65 (assembly GCF_047308185.1). NCBI lineage: Bacteria > Pseudomonadati > Pseudomonadota > Gammaproteobacteria > Enterobacterales > Erwiniaceae > Pantoea > Pantoea sp. B65. The sequence goes on along the minus strand of NZ_JAHXPU010000015.1, from coordinate 297,408 downwards.
TTGTTGCGCAAACGCGCGTAGCTGCGCCAGTTCCTGCTCAGCCTGCGGACGGGCGCGGTGAGCCAGGTCGGTCAGAAAGTCGGTTACCTGCGCCGGGTTTTCCGCCATTTTGGTCGCCAGCGATTTATCGGCATAAGAGTCAAAACCCAGCAGCTGCGCCAGTTCATGGCGCAACGCCAGCAGTTCCGCCATGATTTCACTGTTATCCCACTTACCGGCATTCGGCCCCTGATCGGAGGCGCGGGTGGCGTAAGCACGATACATCTCTTCACGCAGCGCCTGATTATCGCAGTAGGTCATTACCGGCAGATAACTCGGGATATCCAGCGTCAGCAGCCAGCCTGACTGTTCTTTCGCTTCAGCCTGCGCCTGAGCGGCGGCCAGCGCGCTTTCCGGCATCCCGGAGAGTTCAGCTTCGTCGCTGATTAATTTGCTCCAGCCCATGGTGGCGTCCAGCACATTATTGCTGTAAGTCGATCCCAGCTCAGAGAGACGTGCGGCGATTTCGCCATAACGTTTCTGCTTCTCTTTCGACAGGCCGATACCCGACAATTCAAAGTCACGCAGCGCATTATCCACCGCTTTTTTCTGCGGCAGGCTGAGCGCGGCATAACTGTCACCCTCTTTCAGATTACGATAGGCCTGATACAGACCTTCATGCTGACCTACCCATGTGCTGTATTCTGACAGCAGCGGCAGCGTCTGCTCATAGGCCTGACGCAGTTCCGGGCTATTTTTTACCGCATTCAGATGGCTGACCGGCGAGAACAGGCGCCCCAGACGATCGTCTACTTCGGCCAGCGGCTGACACAGGTTCTCCCAGCTGTAAGGCGCGCCCTGAGCGACGGTTTTCTCTACCGTGGCACGGCAATCATCAAGCGCCGCCTGTACGGCTGGCACAACATGTTCTGGTTTGATGGCGGAAAACGGCGGAAGCGTAAAAGCAGAGAGTAACGGATTGGTCATAGCGCAGTCCTTGTGGTTGTGAGTGGCAGCCATTAAGGCTGCCCTGAGGTGTGCAGGGGCGGTATGTTGCCGCTCGCGTCGCCACACCTGCAGCCTGAAACAGGGCGAATAAAGTTAACATGAGGCTAAGTGTAGCGAAAATCAATGGCCCCCGGGCCAGTTGTCGACAACTTAACCCGGCGGCAGAAAAAACCCGCTGCGACTGTTCGGCAATTTATTTTTCTTCCCGGTATACTGTCGCGATACATGCGCCCGAATCATCTGCGCCGCGACCGCACCTCCTCCTGCTTCGTCAGGAACGCACCGGATATCATCAAAGTTATGCTTAGTTATCGCCACAGTTTTCATGCCGGCAATCACGCCGACGTACTCAAGCACACCGTGCAAAGCCTGATCATTGAAGCGCTGAAAGAGAAAGAGAAACCTTTCCTTTATCTCGATACCCATGCGGGCGCCGGACGCTATCAGCTGAGCGGTGAGCACGCAGAGCGCACTGGCGAATATCTGGAAGGCATCGCGCGCCTCTGGCAACAGGATGATCTGCCGGCCACGCTGCAACCTTATATCAACGCGGTGAAAGCGCTGAACCCGGGCGGCAGGCTGCGTTACTATCCTGGCTCGCCGTTGATTGCCCGCCATATGCTGCGTGAAGATGACAAACTGCAGCTGACTGAATTGCACTCCAGCGATTACCCGCTGCTGCGTAATGAGTTTCTGAAAGATGGCCGCGCACGCACCGAAAAAGCGGACGGTTATCAGCAGTTAAAATCAAAACTGCCGCCGCACTCGCGCCGTGGTCTGATTCTGATCGATCCGCCTTACGAACTGAAAACCGACTATCAGGCGGTAGTGAAGGGGATTCATGAAGGCCATAAACGGTTTGGCACCGGCGTATTCGCCCTGTGGTATCCGGTGGTATTACGCCAGCAAATCAAGCGTATGTGTAAGGAGCTGGAAGCTACCGGCATCCGTAATATTCTGCAAATCGAACTGGCGGTGCGTCCGGATAGCGATCAGCGCGGCATGACAGCCTCCGGGATGATCGTGGTGAATCCGCCGTGGAAGCTGGAACAACAGATGCGTGAGCTGCTGCCGTGGCTGCACAAAGTGCTGGTGCCTGCGGGAACCGGCCATACCAGCGTTAGCTGGATTGTGCCGGAATAACTACCCGCTGCCGCCCTGAGCGGCTGCATACTGGCAATCCGCAACCCGCTGGTTTGCGGATTTTTTTGCTCTCTATCCTCTCCGCTCAGTCATTATGCTGCTGACCCGCCGTTACACCTCAAATAGCGAAAAATCTCGTGCCAGCTCCGTGGCAGGAAAAATCTCCCGACACTCCGCCAGCAGTTTTTCACAGTCAGCAAAGGTGTAACGCGCGCTAAAATGGGTGGCGATCAGCCGCTTTGCCCCCGCCAGCCTGGCGGCAGTCGCTGCCTGCACGGTGGTGGAGTGTCCGCGCCCATTGGCTTTTTCCGCCATTGCCGCTTCCAGCGTGGTTTCATGCACCATCACATCCACATTGGCCGCCAGCTCACCGGCGAAAGGCGTTGGCGCGGTATCGCCAAAGATCGCCAGCGATTTACCTTTGGTTGACGGCCCGAGATAATCCCAGCCACAGACTTCACGCCCATCTGCCAGCACCACGGTTTCACCGCGTTTTAACTGCTGGAACCAGCTCCCGGCCGGGATACCATCAGCCTTCAGGCGCGCAGCATCCAGCACGCCGGGCTTATCATGCTGCTCAATACGATAGCCATAGCACTCAATCACATGGGACATTGGCCAGGCGCTAACCCGCACCTGACCGTCATCGCACACCTCACCGGCGGCAATCTCAATAATTTCCAGCGGGAAAGTGACATACGAAGCACTCAGGCTCAGGGTGGTCTCGACAAAAGCCTTAATCCCCACCGGGCCGTAAATGGTAAGCGGATCGCTGACGCCGCCCATCGACCGGCTGGTCAGCAGCCCCGGCAGGCCAAAGATATGGTCGCCATGCAGGTGAGTAATAAAGATTTTTTCCAGTTTCCCCGGCTTTAACGGGCTGCGCATCATCTGGTGCTGCGTACCTTCGCCACAGTCAAATAACCAGTAACCGCCGCTGCGGCTGTTACGCTGCGTCAGCGCGATAGCCGTTACATTACGTTCGCGGCTGGGGCTTCCGGCACAGGTGCCAAGGAAAAGAAGTTCCATGATGTGTCATTCCAGGTTTTACTTATTAACAAACTAATCCTTACCCTATCACAACCATAGACGCAAACTTTGCGGCAATCCGCCAAGTGGCGTTACACTCTATGCCAATTTCCTACACAACTTATGGAACAGGTTTGATGACCAGACATTATGACTATCTTGCAATCGGTGGCGGCAGCGGCGGCATCGCATCCATTAACCGCGCAGCCATGTATGGCCAGAAATGTGCGCTGATCGAAGCAAAAGATCTTGGCGGCACCTGTGTCAACGTGGGTTGCGTACCGAAGAAAGTGATGTGGCATGCCGCGCAGATCGCTGAAGCCATCCATCAGTATGGTCCGGATTACGGCTTCGATACCACGGTAAACCACTTTAACTGGGATGTGCTGGTAAAAAACCGCAGCGCCTATATCGATCGTATTCATACCTCTTACGACAACGTATTGGGTAAAAATAAGGTGGAGGTGATTAAAGGCTATGCGCGTTTTGTTGATGCCCATACCGTGGAAGTCAACGGCGAAAAAATTACCGCCGACCATATTCTGATCGCCACCGGCGGACGACCAGGCCAGCCTACCATCCCGGGTGCCGAATATGGCATCAACTCCGATGGCTTCTTTGCGCTGGACGCATTGCCGAAACGCAGCGCCGTAGTAGGCGCCGGTTATATCGCCGTGGAAATTGCCGGCGTGCTGAACGCGCTGGGCTCTGAAACGCATCTGTTTGTGCGTAAGCATGCGCCACTGCGTACCTTTGATCCGCTGATCGTCGAGACGCTGGTTGAAGTCATGAATAGCGAAGGCCCGACGTTGCATACGGAATCCATCCCGCAGGAAATTGTGAAAAATGCCGACGGCAGCCTGACGCTAAAACTGGAAAATGGCAAACAGCAGACCGTTGACTGCCTGGTGTGGGCGATTGGCCGTGAACCTGCGACCGACAACCTGAATCTTGAGGTCACCGGTGTGGCGCTGGATGAAAAAGGTTATATCAGCGTTGATAAATATCAGAATACCAACGTGAAAGGCATCTATGCGGTGGGCGACAATACCGGTGCGGTAGAGTTGACGCCGGTAGCGGTTGCCGCCGGCCGTCGCCTCTCCGAACGTCTGTTTAATAATAAGCCGGACGAGCATCTGGATTACAGCAATGTCCCCACCGTGGTATTCAGCCATCCACCGATTGGTACTGTCGGCCTGACCGAACCCCAGGCGCGCGAGCAGTATGGCGATGACGAGGTAAAAGTGTATAAATCGGCGTTTACCGCCATGTATACCGCGGTGACTCAGCACCGTCAGCCGTGCCGTATGAAGCTGGTTTGCGTGGGTAAAGATGAGAAGATCGTCGGCATCCACGGTATCGGCTACGGTATGGATGAGATGCTGCAGGGCTTCGCCGTGGCGCTGAAAATGGGCGCCACCAAGAAAGACTTTGATAATACTGTCGCCATCCATCCAACCGGCGCAGAAGAATTTGTGACTATGCGTTAACACTTCCGGGGGCGCAGATAACCCGGCGTTATCCAGGGGCGGCATTAATGCCGCCCGCTCAGTTCTTAGCTACCGCCAATATAGTGTTTGCAGCGTTCATGCACATTCCGGAACCGCACTTTACTACCATCGTACTGCTGAAAAAGCTGTGCCGCATCGGTGGCGGGCGTGATTTTCACATCGCGAGGAATCTCTCTGACCCCACGACCGCTGGCGGGAAAGTAATGCTTTCCTGCTTCGGGAATAAATGAGACCCGGTAGATGGTGACGGTGGTTGTCCCGCTACTTAATATCTGCTGAAGCGCCAGCAAAACATCGCGTAAATAAGGTACATAACGCCTGGTTATCGGCAAAATTTGTCAGATGTTTATCTGTTCTTTTCTGCCTGCCGTTGTCCGCACCACTGAACATTCACCGCGCACTGAATGAGACCCATGTCACATATTTATCTATCTGAAAAACCGCTAAAAACCACTTACCGCTTCAGGTTACCGCTTATCCTACTGATACAACCGCTTAGTCATTTATTCCCCCGTTAACCGACGAAATTAGCCAACATATTGTCAGTCTGGACGTGGCACCCACGTCGTTAAAAATCTGTTCTCGCACACTACCCAAAACAGCCATAACTGTTTTGCTTGTTAATCTTACAATCAGGCCTTTTATGAATAATAAAAAAATATTCAGGCACCTACCCTGGGCGATTATCGGAATCATCGGGGCTTTCTGTCTGGCAACCGTCGCCTTACGCCGGGGTGAACATGTAAGCGCACTGTGGATCGTGGTGGCTTCAGTTTCGGTTTATCTGGTGGCTTATCGCTATTACAGTCTCTACATTGCGCAAAAGGTGATGAAGCTGGATCCCACCCGCTCCACGCCGGCAGTGATTAATAACGATGGCCTTAACTACGTCCCCACCAACAAATATGTGCTGTTTGGCCACCACTTTGCGGCTATCGCCGGGGCTGGCCCGCTGGTGGGGCCGGTGCTGGCTGCGCAAATGGGCTACCTGCCTGGTGTGCTCTGGCTGCTGGCAGGCGTTGTGCTTGCCGGTGCCGTGCAGGACTTTATGGTGCTGTTTATCTCTTCCCGCCGTAATGGCGCCTCGCTTGGCGAAATGGTGAAAGAAGAGATGGGGCCGGTTCCGGGAACCATTGCCCTGTTCGGCTGCTTTATCATTATGATTATCATCCTGGCGGTGCTGGCGTTAATCGTGGTGAAAGCGCTGGCCGAAAGCCCATGGGGGGTATTCACCGTCTGCTCAACCGTCCCGATTGCGCTGTTTATGGGAATTTACATGCGATTCCTGCGCCCGGGCCAGGTGGGAGAAGTGTCGGTGATCGGTATTATTTTACTGGTCGCCGCCATCTGGTTTGGCGGCGTGATTGCCCGCGATCCTTACTGGGGACCGGCGCTTACCTTTAAAGACACCACCATCACCTTTACGCTGATTGGTTACGCGTTTGTTTCTGCGCTGCTGCCGGTATGGCTGATTCTGGCGCCACGCGACTACCTGGCCACCTTCCTGAAAATTGGCGTGATTGTCGGGCTGGCGCTGGGGATTATCATTCTTAATCCGGATCTGAAAATGCCGGCGCTGACCCAGTACATTGATGGTACCGGGCCGCTGTGGAAAGGTGCGTTATTCCCGTTCCTGTTTATTACTATTGCCTGTGGCGCGGTGTCGGGCTTCCACGCGCTGATCGCTTCCGGTACCACACCAAAACTACTGGCTTTTGAAACCGAAGCCCGCTTTATCGGCTACGGCGCCATGTTAATGGAATCCTTTGTGGCGGTGATGGCGCTGGTTGCCGCGTCAATTATCGAACCCGGTCTCTACTTTGCCATGAACACCCCGCCAGCAGGGCTGGGCATCGTTATGCCAAACCTGCATGAGCTGGGTAGCGCAAATGCGCCACTGATTCTGGCTCAGTTGCATGAAACCACCGCCCATGTAGCGGCGACAGTCAGCTCCTGGGGCTTTGTGATTTCACCGGAACAGATCCTGCAGACCGCCAAAGATATCGGCGAGCCTTCGGTGCTGAACCGCGCCGGCGGCGCACCGACGCTGGCGGTGGGCATTGCAATGGTATTCCACAAAATTATTCCGCTGGCGGATATGGGCTTCTGGTACCACTTCGGTATTCTGTTTGAAGCACTGTTTATCCTTACCGCTCTGGATGCGGGCACCCGTTCCGGCCGCTTTATGCTGCAGGATCTGTTGGGTAACTTCATTCCCTTCCTGAAAAAGACCGACTCGCTGATCGCCGGGATGATCGGCACTGCAGGTTGTGTCGGGCTGTGGGGCTACCTGTTGTATCAGGGCGTGGTTGACCCACTGGGCGGCGTGAAAAGTTTGTGGCCGCTGTTCGGTATCTCCAACCAGATGCTGGCCGCTGTGGCTCTGGTGCTGGTTACCGTGGTACTGGTCAAAATGAAACGCAGTAAATACATCTGGGTAACCGTGCTTCCGGCAAGCTGGCTGCTGATCTGCACCACCTGGGCGCTGGGAATGAAACTGTTCAGCGCCAATCCGGCAATGGAAGGTTTCCTGTATATGGCGGGAGAGTACAAAGCGCGTATTGCCGCCGGTGGCTCAGAACTGACCGCACAGCAGATCGCCAATATGAATCATATTGTGATCAACAACTATACTAATGCAGGACTGAGTATTCTTTTCCTGGTAGTGGTTTACAGTATTATTTTTTACGGTATCCGCGCCTGGATGCAAGCGCGCCGCACTACGGAACCGACTGACAAAGAGACGCCGTATATCGCGATACCTGAAGAAGGGGTGAAAGTCTCATCCAGCCACTAATCACCCCAACGACGGCGCCAGCCATGGCGTGAATGTTAACCCGTATCAGCCCCGCTCTGGCGGGGCTATCCCATTCAGGAAGACTTATGTTTGGTAATTTAGGTGAAGCAACAAAGTACCTTGGCCAGGCAGCCAGGATGCTGATTGGTATTCCTGATTACGATACCTACGTTCAGCATATGCAAACCAACCATCCGGACAAACCGGTGATGACCTACAAAGAGTTTTTCCGTGAACGCCAGCAGGCCCGTTATGGTGGTGATGGCAAAGGCGGCATGCGTTGTTGCTGAGGGATAAAGGAGATAAATCATGAGCCAGATTGCGGTAACGGTATTAAGCGGATTTTTGGGCGCAGGGAAAACCACGCTGTTACGTCATATTCTCCATCAACAGCAGGAATACCAGATTGCCGTCATTGAGAACGAGTTTGGCGCCACCTCAGTAGACCATCAACTGATTGGCGAGCGGGCAACCCGCATCACGACGCTGACCAACGGCTGTATCTGCTGTACCCGCTCCAGTGAACTGGAAGATGCGCTGCTGGATCTGCTCGATAGCCTGGATAACGGTGACATCAGTTTTGATCGGCTGATTATTGAGTGTACCGGCATGGCGGACCCCGGCCCGATTATTCAGGCCTTTTTCTCCCACCCGATTATTTGCCAGCGTTATTTGCTGGACGGGGTGATTACGCTGGTCGATGCGGTTCATGCACAGCAGCAACTGGATCAGTTCACTATCGCGCAATCGCAGGTCGGTTATGCTGATCGCCTGCTGCTGACCAAAACCGATATCGCCGCCGACAGCAGCCAGTTAATCGAACGACTGCAGCGCATCAATGCGCGCGCGCCCCTCTATCAGGTGGTGCATGGCGATATTGACCTGGCGCTGTTGTTTAATACCCGTGGCTTTATGCTGGAAGAGCAAGTGGTGCCAGCCAGACGCAGCTTCCATTTTATTCCGCAGCAGCAAAATGATATCAGTTCCATTGTGGTGGAATTTGACTACCCGGTGGTACTCAATGAAGTCTCCGACGTAATGGAAAACTTGCTGTTAAGCTTCGCGGATAACTTATTACGTTACAAAGGGATGCTATGGATTAACGGCGATAATCGCCGTTTGTTATTCCAGGGAGTACAGCGATTATACAGCGCAGACTGGGACCGCGAGTGGCAAGCGGAAGAGACGCCACAGAGTAAGCTGGTATTTATCGGTATTCAGTTACCCGAGCAAAGCATTCGCCAGGCATTCGCCGGGCTGCGGCAGGAATAATTACCCCGGGGGCGGCCTTCGCCGCTCACAACCCCAGGCTCTCTTTCAGCGGCTTAAGATAGCGACGGCTAACGGGGACGGTGAGTCCGCTGCGTAATAGCAACTCTGCCTGGCCATTATCCTCAAGGCGAATCTCTTGCAGTTGCGTCATATTGACCAGATACTGCCGGTGGCAACGCAGCAGCGACGTCCGGCTCTCCAGCGTGCGTAATGTCAGTTCGGTAAAGCCCTCTTTGCCATCATTATTGGTGACATACACGCCACTCATACGGCTGCTGACAAAAGCCACATCATCCATCTGCAGCAGATAAATACGGCTGTGCCCGGCACAGGGAATAAATCGTAGTGGCTGCTGACTTTCCGGCAGCAACGAAATATCCTGAGTGCGCCGCTGCTGGCGCAGCCGCGTCAGCGTTTTCCTGAAGCGATCCGGCGCAATCGGTTTCAGCAGATAGTCGAAAGCGTGCTCTTCAAACGCTTTTACCGCGTATTCATCAAAAGCGGTCAGAAAAACGATATAAGGGCGATGTTCGCTGTCGAGCATGCCCACCATCTCCAGCCCGCTAATCCGCGGCATCTGGATATCGAGAAACAGCACATCCGGCTGCAGTTTATGCACTGCGCCAATCGCCTCAATCGCATTGGCGCACTCGCCGACAATGGCAAAATCAGCTTCATCCTGTAACAGGATCCGCAGATTTTCCCGCGCCAGCGGTTCATCATCAACAAGCAAAACTCTTAACATAGCGGCTCCTCCAGCGGCAGACGCAAACTGATGCAGGTAAACCGATCCGCTTCGCAACTGACGCTAATACCGTAGCTGTCACCAAACTGCGCGCGTAAACGCTTGTCCACTAAACTCATCCCTAAACCGTTGCCTTTCGGCTGTGGCTGATACAGGCCGGCGTTATCTTCAATCGACAGTACCAGGTATTGCCCTTCGCGACGCGCCTGAATCAGAATTTCCCCCTTGCCGAGCAACTGGGAAGTTCCGTGTTTAATCGCATTTTCCACAATCGGTTGCAGACTGAAGGCAGGCAGTTGCTGATGGGCCAACTCGTCCGGGATCTGCAACCTGACATTCAGCAGATCCTGAAAGCGTGCCTTTTCAATCTGGAGGTAGGCATTAACATGTTCAATTTCATCGGCCAGCGTAACCACTTCCGAAGGCCGCTTGAGATTTTTACGAAAGAAAGTCGACAGGTACTGTACCAACAGCCCGGCCTGATCTTTATCACGGCGGATCACCGCCATCAGCGTATTAAGGGCATTAAACAGAAAGTGAGGATTCACCTGGGCATGCAGCAGCTTAATCTCCGATTGCGCCAGCAGCGCCTTCTGCCGCTCATACTTCCCGGCCAGAATCTGTGCTGACAGCAGCTGGGCAATCCCTTCGCCCAGCGTTCGATTAATCGAACTGAACAGGCGATTCTTCGCCTCATACAGTTTAATCGTGCCAATAACGCGCTGATTTTCGCCGCGCAGCGGGATCACCAGCGTTGAGCCAAGTTTGCAGTGAGGATGTATCGAACAACGATAGGGCACCTCATTCCCGTCAGCATAAACCACCTCACCGGTTTCAATCGCCCGGAAGGTATATGCCGATGAAATCACTTTGCCGGGCAGATGGTGATCATCGCCAATCCCGGTAAACGCCAGCAATTTTTCGCGATCGGTGATGGCAACCGCGCCGATCTCCAGCTCCTGGTAGAGAACCTGCGCCACTTTCAGGCTATTCTCTTCGTTAAACCCCTGGCGCAGGATACCTTCGGTAGAGGCCGCCACCTTCAGCGCGATGGCTGAAAAAGCGGAAGTATACTTCTCAAACATCGCGCGCTTATCCAGCAGAATGCGCATAAACATCGCCGCGCCGACGGTATTGGTCACCATCATCGGCGCGGCAATACTTTCTACCAGCTGCAACGCTTCCTGGAACGGACGGGCAATCAACAAAATGATCAGCATCTGCGTCAGTTCAGCGACAAAGGTGATTATTCCGGCAGTCAGCGGGCTGAAAATTTTATCGGTACGCCCGCGCCTGATCAGAATGCTGTGGATCAGGCCGCCAAGCAGCCCTTCAGTAATGGTGGAGATCATACAGCTGAGCGCCGTCATCCCCCCCAGAGAGTAGCGATGTAACCCGCCGGTCAGGCCAACCAGCCCGCCGACCAGCGGTCCGCCGAGTAAGCCACCGATCACAGCGCCGATCGCGCGCGTATTGGCAATCGAGTCCTCAATATGCAGACCGAAGTAGGTTCCCAGAATGCAAAAGATAGAGAAGGTGATGTAGCACAGCAATTTATGCGGCAGGCGTACCGTAACTTGCATTAGCGGGATAAACAGGCGGGTTTTACTCATCAGCCAGGCAATGACCAGGAATACACACATCTGCTGTAATAGCAGTAAAACCAGATTCAACTCGTACATAGCCAGATACCACAAATGCGGAAAACACGAAACATACGCTGAAAAGGGTCTGATTTGTTTGAATCGCGGCAGAAAAATAGCAAAGCGTGACCCGGATCGGATGATAGCCGTTCAATATGACCATGGCGGCGCGAGCATCCGCCGTAAAAACTCTGTCGCTCAGCCCGGCGATGACCGCCGGGGCGGCTCTCCTGATATCACATTATCAGACTTGCCACAACGCCCCGAGGTTGAAGGGTGTTCTTCGCCCTCAATATTCGTCCACTACGGCCGCAAAATAATGGCTCAGTGCAAGGTATCCCGCTCCGCAAGCAACTGCTCCGGAGATAATTGCATCGCTGCCAGAATGTCGCAGTGATTATGGCCGGCCGGCAGTGGGTAACTGATTAAGTCGAATTCAGCGGTGAATTCATCAATGCGGCTCGGGCAAATAATCACCACGTTTTTATCCACCGCAATTTTGCCGATATTGGCGAACTCCCCAAGTAACCCCTGATGATTAAAAATCCTGATCGGATTCTGGTTATCCCAGCCGTTGCCTTCATCATCAAGGATCACATAACACTGTTTCTGACAGGCAATTTTATGCGCGAGCACCTCGACAGGCATCGCATTGATGTCACTGGCATTTTCCACCCGCTCCGAGTCCGTGGTAGAGATATAGTCACTAAAATCAAAGTTATTATTGATGATATCCATTACCACATTCAGACTTTCAGAGTCATTTCTCAGCGAGACACTTAAAGAACTGACAATATCATCAACGATATTAAGTACTTGTTCCTGCTGCTGCGCAGTAATATCGCCATTATTTTTCTTTTCACGAAGTTCCTGACTGATAATATTGCGCGCCTTTAAGGCGTCATTCAGGAAAGCGGAAACCGTAGTATAGTAACGGCCAAACAGCCAGCGGGTGGCGGGCGGCAGGGTCACCTTTTGCGTCTGATAATCATAACTCAGCGCTTCCCCACGACGCAGATAAGCATTGGTTTGAATATTAACCCCGGGAAAACTGGGGTCGCCAAATTGATTCAAATCGGGATATAAAGTGCCATTATAATCCAGGTAGCCGAAGGAAAAGCCAAACCACAGGCTGCTCTCACGCTCACTGCCGCCAGGGAGTGCGCGTTCAATCAGACTGTCCATTACCGCTGGCGTAGCCAGCAGGCCGATAACCGGGCCGATAATACCGGCCTGATGATAAGCCTGATTCAGTAACAGTCCCTTAGCCGGCAATATCGTGCTCATATCCTGCAACGCGTGCTGCAGCGAACGCAGCAGGCTGCGGGTTTTATCGGTAATCCCCAATTCAATGGCCATGGTAAATTGCATATCAGACGAACCATAGGGGATATCCAGTTCAAGCCTTCCCAGTTGCTGACGGTTGTAGCTAAATCCGCCGCATGACCAGCTAAACTGCGCGCCAAACTGCTTTACCAGCAACCCATAACCGTTGATATAAGGGGAGCCGGTACGCACACCAATGCCAATTTCAGTATGAATCGGGTAAATTTCAATCCCGGCAGCAGACAGTACCAGGGTAGTGGTGAATTTAAAATCTGTACCGGTTAAGGGTAATTTGACCTGTGGTCCTATCTGTAATATCAGATGATTAGGGGCCCAGTATTGAATAAAATTCCTCACTGCCACCAACTTGTTGCCCAGCCGGCTACAGAAAGAGTCGGGTAATTCAGCGGCGACGGCAGGATCAAGGATTATCCGCAACTCCGGTACCGCGGAAGAAAAAGGCTGTAAACCGGCAGACGCATTCCTCGAACCGGAAACGCTACTGGCAATTTCGGTTTGGTCCTTACCGCTAATTTTACGTTCCATCCCGGCGGGGTAATCGCGCACTGCGCTCAAGGTTTCTATATATGGCATACATACTCCTATTGGTACTGTCAGCAGCTGCTGGCGGCCGGGATTTTAATTCCCCGACCAGCAAAGGCTGCAATTAAAAATCATTAAGTGCAAGAAAAAATAACGCATCAACCTCCTTATTAAATTATTAGTTAATATATAATTTATATATTATTTATAATATCAACTATCATATTTCGCTCAAAGATGAAGATATTCTGATGGGGCGGGAATATGGCGCAGCAAGCCCCGGCTAGTCGCTATCAACAAGGATAGCAAATAAACCGGGGTTGCGTGATACCGGGAAATCCGTCAGATATCGACGGCAAGATGACTGGCAGGTTTAGTCAAAAAGCGGCATCCAATAGACCGACTTTTTGGGTAACGATATTTGCGGCATATTTTGTAAACGTTTCAGTTTCTTTAGGGTCTCACCACCCTGCTGGCTGGTCACCGCTTCATAGCAGCAGCTGACAAAGGCACAGGTATCACGATAATGTTTCACTTCATGTAAACAGGCTGTGGCTTTATCCATTTTGCCGGTTCTGGCAAACAGAATAGCCAGTAAACAGTTAATGATAATGTCGCAGGAGCTGTCCCGTCCCTTCATTTCCGTGGCATAAGCAATCGCCGCCGCCGCATCGCCGACCAGCGTCAGGATCACCGCATGCAGGATCTTTGCCGCAAAGAAATCAGAATTAAGCGACAGAGCGACCCCGGTCATAATCTGCGCCTTTTCGTACTGCTGATTCTGCACCAGGTAGCAGGCGTAGTAGTAGTAGACTTCAGCGCTCAGCGGCGAGAGGATAATTGCCAGTTGAAAATCCGACTCTTTTTGTCTGGCATAAATATCGCGACACATCAGGGTCTTCATCGAGATAGCCAGCGCGTTGCAAGGTTCATCAATCAGCACTTTATCGGTGATCAGCGTGATAATTTCTTCCGCCTTCTCATATTTCATCAAGCCGAGGCTGGCCAGAGAAAAATAGCAACCGGCCAGATGGCATAGGGTGACCGAATCATAATTATCCAGCAGTAACGAGTGGGAATCGATGTTTTTATAGGATTCAAACAGAAAGAATGAGTAGTTATTATAGTTATTTTTAATCTGGCAAAGATTGTTGTTAGCAGAAACCAGCGCCTTAGCAAACTCTTTGGTTTCCCGATGGGATATTTTATGCAACAATAGCGATATAATATTATTAAATCTTACCAGATTAATCGAGTTATCAGCCGAAAGCACCACCGAGTCACGAAACACCACCGTCAGCAGCGTGCTGTCGATCAGCTCGACTTTAATCACCGTATCCAGCCCGGTTTTCAGTTCAATACCGGTCAGAAAATAGCGCACCCCCGTGGCTCTCAGGCTGTTAAAACTTTCCGTTAAATTATGACTATTCACAGTTAATACTGACGGCAGAAAACGAAAACCTTTTGCTTCAAAAATCGCACTGTGGTTGATAATAAAATCGAATATCATCATCGACAACGTTTTGTCTTGCATTACAAAAGGAAATATCGCAAGGGTATCTTTTTGCTCAGGTTTTTCCTCTGCTGTCAACCGCGCCACCCGGGTCACATTCATCACAAAAAGGTAGCCTTTGCCATATACAGTATTGATATAACGATATGAGGAACTCTCACCCAGCAGTTTACGCAACACATATATACAACGGGAGAGCGACTCGTCAGAAACTTCACCACCTTTCCACACTTCCCGGATGATATGATCTTTGGTAATCACTTCTCCCGCATGTTTAACCAATAGGAGCAATACCGCCATTTCCTTAGGTGGAACAGTAACAATCCTGTCTTTGTGATACAGGACTTGATCACCACAAAGGGTAAAGTCACTGAAACGATAATTTTCCATGTCAATTTATCCATTTACTGTTAAACAAATATTTCTAACAAATGCTATCAACTGCCATTTCGTCTCTCGACCTGAGCATGGCAGGATAATCAGATGTGTGACTATAAAAAAGATAACATAACGGGATCAATTAAAATGTGAAATCCTACAATAATTATCGATTTATAAGCGCCTTACCAAGGGTATTTCAAAATAGTATTAACGGAGAGTAAAAAGAAGTAATTTTATGGAAAGTTAAGTACGCGACTGAGTAAAATCTCCCTGCTCTGCGCGCATTATTATGGCTAATTTTAGAACACCCTTTGATTTTCACAATGCAGATAACCGTTCTTCGCCTCGTCCCAAAGCATTTTCGCGCGTTTATTACTTTCCGGCAGCGTAATCATGGCACAGAGCCCGGCTAAGCGTTTTTCATCACGCAAAACAATATTAAGTTCATCCCAGAAATGGCGCTTCTCTTTGTCGCTGAGTCTGGCCAGCTGCTTGCGCAACTCGGCCTGATGCCGCTCTTTACTAACTGAGCCGGGGCTGGTCAGATAATCATGCCAGGTTTGTACGCCGGCAATCGCATAATGCGAAGATGCCTGACTGAATTGCTGGTTTTTAATACAGCTCACCATATATTCATAATGCCTCTCGGCGGTTATCGAGCCAACGGATGCCGGAGAGATATCAGCACAACCGACCAATGGCTCTCCTGCCGCCGTGGGGTGTTCTGTCAGCGTACATCCTGCCAGCAACAGGAGTGACAGCAGGCAACAGGTGACAAAACCGGCTGGATTAGCGGTTACCACTCGATTTTGCTCTCATCTGGCCAGCCGCCTTCTGACAGCATAATCTCCAGCCGCCAGCTATTAATCATCCCTTCCAGCATAATCTCCATGTTACTTTTGTCCGCAGGCTTTTCATCCTCCCCGCCATCCTCCTCTTCCTCTGGCAGAAAAAGCGACTGCAAATAATTAACCGGTAAAATATCCATGCGTTCTTCTCCTGAACAGAATGTATGATTAAAAAAGGGCGCGTAGCTTCTCAAGTGATTCACTACTTATTTTCCGGATTCGCTGTTCGATATCTTCATTATTATCAACCAGACGACGCACTAATCCGGCGGTAAACTCGTCGGCATTAAACTCCATCAGTTGATCGCCAAACTTTACCTGGTAAAAATCATATTGATGAAACACGATTTGTGGTTCAGTGAGCAGCCAGCTACGCAGTTTGCTGCAAAGTTGCGCCGCAAGATGTTTCTGATGCTGAGGCAATGAAATAATCAGATTATCGCCGCTATTCACGCTATTTATTTTAACCCACTCAATAACCAGATTTAAAAACAGCGTATTGTCGCGCAACGTGGCCTGCATTGCCGCTTCGATTTCATGCTGTAAAACTGCCTGCAACCTTGCATGCTCTCTGGCGACATCTTTGAAATGACCCGCAATATGTTCAATACAATAGATGAGCCCCATTTCAAAACCATCATGAAAGGCGTTGTCTTTAATCTCCTCACTTTCACGCCAGGCATCACTGATTATTTTTCGCGCCCGATATCTGGCTTCCTCATCAAGGTTATTGACTCTTTTTTTCGCCGCCAGATAATCGCGGGTCAATAACGTATCTTCAATTGCATTCAGTTCAAACCGTGGTCGGGTATTTTCTTGCATGCTGAATCGCCATCAGAAATAACATCGAGTCAAAATCGCGGACCATGCCGCGACAAGACGCGTCCATCTGTTGCGGGAACAACAACCGGATGCGTTTCACTACCCCATCGGGTAAGGATGAGAACAGCGGGCAGAGCTCTGCCCAGGCCAGTTGCCACAGTAGCGGCGTATCAATGGCCTCACTGTCACAGAACAGTGGCGGAACGATCTCAATCCGCATAAAGCTACGCGCCCTGGCGCACAGTAACAGTCGCGCTTCACTTTGCCGCAGCTGCTGTCGATAGCGCTGACAGGCCATATACCATACTGCCTCGCGCAGCATATACCAGTGGTCGATAATCATCGGCGTTGAACCGCAATCGGTCACCAGCGTGGCAGCGTCATCAAGGGAAAATTGCCGCACCACAATTTTATTAATAATCCCGCGCGCGATACCCGTAGTACAGCTCGCCGGCGCCTGCGCCCAGGAGGAGTGAATCCATGAAATAGGATCGGCGACAATTCTTTCCACATCAGTTAAATACACGGCTGAACTCTACATTTTCTTTTTCAGGTTGATCTTATTTATCCATCGTCGTTTATCGGCCAGACCCAGCAGGGTGATAACCAGCAAGATGAGGGCAATAATCACCCACAACATGTTGTATTTATTGCCATATTGCTTTACCTGGGTCGGCGGCAGTTGCCAGACTTCTGGCGCTGGCGTCATCACCACGGAAATATTGTCATAATCGACATTAGCAAAGCTGTTTTTTACCAGTCGCGTAGCATCGGCAATTAAATTACCCGACGAGATATTTGCCGTATCGTAGCGCAGCAATACCGCCACATGCATCGGCCTACCCTTTTTCTCCGCATCGGTATTACTGATATCATAGCTGACATGTACCCGTGATGAGACTACGCCGCTGATCTGATTCAGTGTCTGCTCAAGACGTTGCTCAATGGCGGAATAAATCCTTGCCGCCTCAGCGCGGGGCGAAGAGATCAGCGCATCAGCCGGAAACATCTCGGCAATTTCAATCCGCGGTTTGGACGGCAGATTATACACCGTGATCAGATCAACCGCCGCTGAGAAATCACTGATACCGACATACACGCTGTAACCCGATTTCGCTACGCTTCTTTTACTGGCGTCAATATTGTGCTTCTGTAGCAGTGCGACAACTTCATTGGCCTGGTTCTGATCAAGACCATTCAGTAATGCCTCATCTTTACAACCGCTAATAAACAACACCATTGTCAGTAAAATACCCTTTATCATTCTCATTATTAAGCACGTATTAAGGTATCAACCGCAGTCACCGCCTTTCTGGTCAGCGTTGAATAAAGTGAAAGTTTTATATTATATTCAGAGGCTTTCAACTGATATTGATAAATAGTTTCTATATCAGTGGCATTAACCGGATCGCTGACGCTTTTCAGCACCGCAACTTTATCTTTATATTCTGCTGCGACATGATGGGTATAAGCCTGACGGATCAGACCCTCCAGCGAATTAATACCCATATCATTGTCAGCAGATGCGCTACTGGCGCTATTTTCCAGAGAAACAGGCAGCATTATTCACTCCATATGCTCATCACGATTTATCTGAAGTTAGCAATAATGGCGGTGGCGACATCTTTGTAACTTTTCACCACGCTGGATTGCGTTTGTCGATAGACCTGATAATCCGACGAAAGCGACTGATACTTAGCCAGCAGGGTGGGATCAGATGAGTTATCTTTTAACTCATCCAGCGCCGTCTTCAACTCCTGATTTAATGTAACCACTCTCTCATTAAATCCATTGGACAGATTGGTCAGGAAACCGTCCCAGAAATCCTGCTCATTTTCAATAAAAGCCATACCTGCTCCTTTAGCCCGTAGCGGGGAAATGCCATTGATCGGCGGTTATTTTGATATAGCTATCGGTACCATAGCGCCAGGATTTCCCCTTCAACCGGTTATCTTCTAGTCTGATATCAAACTGAATATAGTTCCCTTTCCATTTACTGCGGAAATCAGTCACGAATGCTTTCAGTGCATTCAACTCACTGTCATTTAGCGTGCTGTTAACCGAAAAAGTCACGCTGTCGCTATTATTTCTGCGGTCAAAATGCGGCACAATACTTACCAGCCCCTGCTCAGCATTATCAGCAATACTGCCATCGCTGAGATAACTAAAACTGAAGCCGCTGGCCCAGCTAAACAGCGACAGCAGTTTTGCTGAAACCTGATCCAGCTGCTGCTGATTAATCATTTTCGCCCGTTCGAGACTGAGAATAATTTCTGGCCTGCCCGGCACGTCAAAGCGCACACCATGAAATTTTACCTGCGGCCAGCGCGCCGTGATTTCGCGGGCAATATTCTCTTCTGCGCTTCGGGCTGAGAGTACGGTGTACTGATTGGCGATATTATTTTTAATCAGCGATTGCCACGCCCATGCGTTGCTAATCGGTTCGCGCGCCAGCACATAGACGCTGGCATCGCGTCCGACAAAGGTCTGAAACGCCTGCGGTTTCCCCCCCAGCGTCAGCGACAGCTGATTCAGTTGCCGCTGATCCTGCTGCCCCAGCAGATAATAGCCCGTCACGCCAGCCGCTAACAGCAGCAGCAGGCTCAGCATCTTTACTGTCCAGCCACGGGAGCGCGGCTCCGCTCGCGCGGCTGCCGGCATCGGGATAGCCTCCTCGCCTGGCGCCGCAGGCATCTCTGCCGATGCCTCCTGCCACTCACTTCCTTCGGGCCGCAAGACAAAACTGACGCCGTCGGCCTCGACCGTCTGATGAAAATTGATCGTTCTGCTATCGGTCTGGCCGTCATGGTTTATTACCAATAACGGCAGCGGCATCGCTGCGTTATACACGATGTCGAAGCAGGTGGTAATATTGTCGTCCAGCACATAAATGGTGGCCGGGTCGTGCGACTGCAACTGAGCGGATGCCAGGGCAGAACGATCGGCGACCACAAACGAGGCTCTTTCTTCACGAATAACATATTCGCACCCTGCCAACCGGGTATTTATGAAACGTACGACGTAATGGCGTTCCATATCCTCAGTACTCATTGCTATCATCCGTTGATTACAACCCGCCCTGCAAATTATGACCTCAAGCTACCATGGTAAAATCATGGATACTTGACAGAATACTGATGAATTTCAATCTAATTTTTCGTCGCGAATTTTCTTGCTGCCAGTGCAGAACCGGGGATAGCGGGGAATAATGAGAGGGAAATACCGCTGATAAAACCGGCACCGGATCGACCTCGCTTTCTCCGGTGCCGGAAAGTAGCGCCAGCTGTCAACCGGCGACGGAATTTAATTCGCCGCCAGTTTGCTGGCAACCAGACGATAAACATCAGCGAGTTGATAAATATCATTCATCTCACTGTCGGCAATACCAATATTAAAGGCGGCCTCAAGTTCATACACAATTTCAGTCAGGATTAGCGAATCAATATAGAGATCGACCACCAGCCAGCATGAATCGTCGATTGTGGCGCTATCCCGCGCACAGCAGCGGGCGACTATCTGTTTGATCTGCGCGCTGAGCGCCACTGGATCCCGAAGTACTACGCCATCACAGGCTTCTGCCATACCTCTCACTCCTTATCAACGCAGATATTCCTTCTGCACTTCAGCTTCCTGTTGAATAAAACGTGTGAGAATCTCCACCCGCTGGTTAAAGGAGGAGTTGGCGTAGCTCAGTTTCTGTGTCAGCGTCTGCAAGGCATTATTCAGGAAATCGGCCTGGGTGTTAAAACCCACTTCCCAGGCATTGTATTCCGTCAACGCCATTTCCACGAGGCCCGGCCACTTAAAACCATCAAAGTTTTCGATCATACTCTCCAGAGGCTTGAGATCGATCTGCACCCAGTATCCCCCGCTACCATCAGACTTCAGGCTATCTGCCGATAACCCCATTATTTTTATCCAGTCTTCAGCGGTTTTTTTGTCGGTGACGCCATAATTCCCTCCGGCATCCGGCGGTGGGAAGAGCTGTCCATCAGTGCCACTAAAATCGGTCAACAGATTTTGCAGTTTTTCGCGGAAAGACTCGTACGTGAATTTGATCTGACCCTCTTTTGAACCGGCAGAAATATGCGCCGCAAGGGTGGCTTTAACCGCAATAAACGCTTTATAGAAAGCACTCATCTTGTCAAATGCCTGCATAAACACATTCAGGTAGCCCTGCTTCATTGCTTCAATAGTTTCCCAATGTATTTGCTCAAGATCTTTTTCGCTCGTCGCTTGCGGATCGGCATTAAGCAGGCGTACAGCCAGTTCGGCGAAATAATATTCCAGCTCGCTGGCTTCATCCGCCAGTGAGTCTGCAATCGCACCGGCGGCGGCATCCTGCGCCGCTTTGCATAACACCTCATACTCCACTACCGTGACGGTGATCTGCGGAACCCCGGCCACCGGGATCGCTTTACACGCCAGCTGTTCCGTCGGCACCGGCAGGCAATAGCGATTATCGCTGGCCAGTCGCCGGGAATAGCCGTCGCTAACGCGCTGGAAGGTTTTGATTATCTGATCGTTACGGTCGGGCGCAGGATC
This sequence comes from Pantoea sp. B65, assembly GCF_047308185.1. Classification (NCBI taxonomy): domain Bacteria; kingdom Pseudomonadati; phylum Pseudomonadota; class Gammaproteobacteria; order Enterobacterales; family Erwiniaceae; genus Pantoea; species Pantoea sp. B65. The sequence continues at coordinate 276,303 of NZ_JAHXPU010000015.1, read as the reverse complement.
CGCTTTGCGCTTATCTGGCACGACGCAGCTTTCTTCCGCCCGGGCCTTTTCCTCAGGCGGCAGGGCGGGCGTATCTGACCAGAATGACTCATCTGTCCGGGTACGGGTGAATATTTCCATGATCCTCTCCCTATTATGCTTAGCAACCCTCTGTCCGTAAGGGCCGCTATATTTTAGTATTGGCAATAATCGTTGCAGCGGTCTTCAACTGGGCATTCTGTAATTCCTGCTGCGTTTTAAGCATCAGTTCCATTATCTGAACGGTTCTGCGTCCGAGCTCGATATTGGCATCAGCGGATTTAGCGGATATCTGCGAAAGTTTTTCGTCAATATGTCCCGCACTTCGGTGTTTCATCGCTTCGCTCTGCCCGCCGGCATTCGCCAGTGAACTGCTGGTATGGCCTATCTGCGTCATCAGCGCCACTTGCGCCTGGGTTTTGGTCTGCAAATGACGCAGTTGATCCTGTTTATGCGCATTAGACTGCTGTTCGGCGCTGATCTCATCGTTGCGCAGGTCCAGCTTAGTATTCTCTTCTTTTAGCTGTTCGAGCTTTCCGGCACGGTCGGCATCAGCTTTATCAATGACTTTTAGCTCGTGCTGTTTTTTATCGAAGTCGGCGTTATTGGCGCTTAATTTATCCTTCACCGCGTCATGTTTTTGCTGCAGCCGATAGGTATCATTATCCAGCGCCCGCTGTAATTTCAGCTGTTGCTGTATTTGCGCCTTATCGCTCTCCAGCTTTAGTCCATCCTGGCGCAGTTCCTGCATCTGCTGATTAAGCTCGTTACGTTGTGCGCCGTTGGTTGTCTGCTCTTTGTACAGGGCGTTGGTCTGTTTATTGTTATCCACTATCTGCTGCTTATTCGCCAGTCGCTCAGCGTTCAGTTGCTGGTTACTGTCAGCTAATTTCGCCTCCTGCTTCATATTCTGACCGGTGGTTTTCAGCGACTTAGCGGCTGCGGCGCCAGCGATGGTAATACCCGCCACGCCACCGGCAATGGCCGCGGTGAACCCGGCCCGACCCTCCTGAATCATATTTTCGGCGCTACGCTGGGCCATCTTAAAAGAAAGCTTCACCTTCTCTCCCTGCCATTCACTTTCCGCCGCCATCTGCAAGCGCAGCGCCAGCAGTACCTGGTCAAGAACCGCCATCATCGCCATCATCCAGCTATTGGCAAAGTCCGGTTGTTTATCCTCGCTCTCCTTGCGTTGAACGCCGGGAGCATTAGCCCGATCGCTGATAGCGGCAAACAGATCGTCAGTATCCTTAAGCCCGGCAGGCAACGGTGTCCGTAACGCAGGCTGATTATGATTGAGCGCTACGCTACGGATAGCGGTGATAATCGCCTCATGCGACCGTTGCGGGTCCGGAGGATTAACCACAGCAGAAGAGGTTAGGGCGGCAATATCGTTATCCGTATAAAACTGCGGTAAAACGCCAGTGTTAGTAATTGAATCCATCATCTCTGCTCCTTAGATTTTTTGCCGTCTGCTGATGCGCATATTCGTTTCGTAGGTGGATTGCAGCATTTCACTGAGCATCAGGCTCTTTTCATTCAGATCGTCATTATCTTTCTTCATCCTCTCCAGCATTTGCTGCAATTCTTTGCTCAGATGCTCCATTACCTTTGAATTAACCTGCACTGCCGCCAGCGCCTCCAGCGCCTGCTCATCCGCTTTTGCCACAATCACGCCACCGGCTCCCTGTGCGGTGCTATTGGTAAAGGTGACGATATCGTTTGCCATCCGGAGGAAACTCTCAGCCTGCCCCTGGGTGAGATGGAATTTTTTAAGCGCGCTGGATGAAAAATCATCCAGCGCCTTAGTGAATTGGTTATTAAAGTTTTTGGCAGAAGCGCCCATTTTTTTCAGGATATCAGGGGTATTTTTGGCGGCCGCTTTCATGGTGCCCTGCACATTTTTTACCACTGCCTGCGCCATTGTCTTGCCAAATTTGTCATACACCACCTTAGCGGCGCTTTTCAGCACGTAGGCGGCGGCAACAATCACCGCTACGGTCGCCGCCGCCGCCGTGGCGGTATGAATGCTGTCCATCATATTGGCGCCGGTCGCCTTATCGATGGCATTCAGCAGCAGGCCGAGTGGCGTTTTATCAAAAATCTCACAGACCACTTTACTGATGGCGTTCATTAGCGGCATAAAAATATGCTCCATCAGCGGGGCAAACATCCTTTCCGATAGCGAAACGCCAAATACCGCCTCGCTGACGGTATCGACCAGCAACATACCAATACCGATCACCATCAGCGCCGCACCGGCGCCGCCAAATATCACACTCAGGGCACCGATGGCAGTCAGCACGCCGCCAAGAATTTTAGACACCAGCCCGCAGGTTTTACTGGCCTTTTCCGCCTTACTGTTCTGCTCATTGGCTTCGTCGATTTTCTTTTTGATGCTCTCCTGCGTCGCCTCCATACGCGCTCTATTCAGCGCCTGATCGTTTTTCAGCTTGCTCAGATTACTTTCACTGATCACTACCATTAATTGCGTCATCGCCAGCGAGATGCGCTCCGCCGCCGACAGGTTCTCCTTCTCCGCCGTAGTCACTATGCTGCGGTTCATCACCAGCTGACCGGCAGCATTAATACTGATATTGGTCACCTGTTTAATCAGATCGCTATGCTGATTGAGTAACGCCTGCGACTGGTCCAGTAGCGTTAACACTTCTGCTTCCGCCGTTGCCACCGCGCCAGAAGCGCTGCTAACGGCATTTTTCGCCGCCGCGATTTTTTCGCTCAGCGCCATATGGCGCGGATCGTCCGCCGTGACCCCCTCCTGCTCCAGCGCCGCCAGTTCGCTCTGCAAGGCGGCCAGCTGTTGCTTTGTCGCCTCCAGCAGGTTTTTCTTCTCCTCCAGCCCGGCGGTTGCCCCTTCCAGCTCGTTTAGCGCCGCCTGCAACTGCGCGATCACTTTTTCCATCGCCTCGTTCAGTTCGGATGCCTCTTTCATCCGCGCGTTGGCGCTGGACACCAGCACCGTCAACACATTGGCCAGTTTGTTCTGCCCTTCCTCAGCGGTCAGTTGGTTAAATTGCCCAAGGCGTAATAAAATCTGGCCATCTTTATTTAGCGTGGTGCCCTCACGGGCCTTACGCAGCGCCGGGGCGCCATCGCTATCATTATCCTCACTATCGCTAATCGCCTGAGTGGTCAGCTCCGCATGCAGCGCCTCTCTGGCCTGTTCAGCAACCGATCGTGCTTTGTCAGGTGAAACCAGGCTATTACCGATAAAACGATTAGCGATTTTCCTTGCCAGCGCCCGGTCGGCATTGCCATTCTCTGGCGGCATATTAAACGTCAGCTCAGCCATTGCCGGCCGGCCGATATTGCTGATATAACCCATTCTCTGACCTCCTGAAGATATTAAGCTGAACTCTTGTCTTTACTTAAATCAGCCCGATTTTTCTTAATCGTTTCAAAATACACCCGTGCTTTTCTTACCAGTTCCTGATCCGGACACTTTTTCATCACCAGTTCAAAAAGCTGTAGCGCCTTAATTACATCCCCCATTAGCAGCTGGCATTGGCCACTGTAAAATATCGGACTGTAATCTTCTTTTGCCAGGATATACGCCAGTGAATAGAGATCGCAGGCTTTCTGGTATTTTTTCTTTAGCTGATTTACCGCGCCAAGACCAATAAAGTAGTCGGGATTATTTAAATCATACATACAGAGCAGACTAAAATAGTGCTCAGCTTCGTCAAGACGCCCCTGGTAATAAAAATGGTGAGCATGGGCATAAATATCTTCCATGGTATCATCGGGAATGCCCTGCAAATCCTTTAGCATGACACCTTGCTGAACATACTCCAGCAGCATGGAACACATTTCAGCTTCATGGATTGTCTCGTTTTCCTGAGTCATATCTCTTCCTTAGTTTAACCATCCATGATGAATGGTATTATTGAAGCAAAGTTGCCGTTTTTTTACTCACAAAGAACGCTCATCACTATCAGATTTATTAGCTGATGGTTTCTCTTCAGCAACGTCTGTCAGGTTATTTTCGCTTTTCTCCGGCGTCCATTTCCTTTCCACCTGTTCCAGCCAGACAAGAATATCCATCACCTCGGTAAACATTTCGAGGCTGACAAATGAGTATTTTTTGTGGGTACGATAAATCTCACGCGCCAGACGCACATTTTCTACCACGGGTACTCCGACCTGCTCGGCATAGCGACGCACCGCCAGAGCACGCTGATCTTTTTCCAGTAGCGAGATAAATGGGATTGGCGCAATTTCCATATTAAGATAGATACCCACCGCAATATGTTTCGGGTTGGCGATCACCACATTAGATTTTTTGATATCTTTTTTGGTTTCTTCCGACAACAGTTCCTGATGCAGCGATTTACGTTTTTTCTTAATTTCCGGATTGCCGTTAATCTCTTTGGTTTCCCTCTCAACCTCTTTTTTATCCATCTTCAGTTCTTTGATATACAACAGATATTCCGCCACGCAATCAATCAGAATAATAATCAGAATACAGGCGATAAATATCACCAGCAGGGAATGCAGCAATTGCCCCCATACCCGGAATAGCGTGGCCGGTTCGGCATACACCAGACTGATAATCAGCCCGCGATTTTCCTGCCAGAAAATAAAGGTGGCGCAGACAAAACACCCCAAATACAGCAGCGCTTTAATAAAATCTTTCAGATTGCGCAGATTAAAGATTTTTTTGAAACCCTTTACCGGATTCACCGCCGAAAAGTTAAGCTTAAAGATCTTTGTCGCCAGCCGCATACCGGTCTGCAGGATGCCGGGCAGGAATGCGGCGGCAATACAGAGTGCCGCTACCGGCAGCAATATTTGCAGACCAAACCAGACACATTGCAAAATATAGCCATGCAGTGTGAAGTGATACTGACGCGCCACCACCGCCTGCAGAATGTCGGAAAACGCCCGCAGCGAGGTAAAATTCAGCACCACCTCAATACCGACCAATGTCAGACAGGTAGTAATCAGATCCTTACCCTTAAAGGTCTGCCCCTTTTTGGCCGCATCGCGTTTCTTTTTGTCGGTGGGCTTTTCTGTTTTGCTGGTTGACATGGAGTTTGCCGCCTGACGCCTGAGTCAGTGAAGTGGGAAGAACATCGTTTCCAGCCTGAGCACCTCAGAAGGCAACACCGGGGAAAAGTAGAGCAGCAACACCATAAAACCGATTAATGTTTTTAGTGATAATGCCAGTGAGAAAGCATTCATTTGCGGTGTATAACGCGCCAGCAGGCCAAGAAAGAACTCGCTGATCAGAAAGATGGTCAGCACCGGCGCAGAAAGGCGCAGCGCATGTTTCATCAGCTCGCCGATATAGCTCACTATCGGCCCGGTTCCCGGCAGCGTGGCCGAGAGCGGCGGCCAGAGCTGGTAGCTCTGTCTCAGCACCTGGAGCAGCTGGAGCATCCCGCCCGCTTCGAGGATAATCGCCACCGCCAGCAGATTGAACAGGTTCGCCAGCTCCGAGGTGTCGATACCGCTCAGCGGGTTTAAGGTACTACTGAGGGTGGCGCCGCGCTGGTTATCAATCAGGCTGCCCATCGCATGCAGGACCCAGAACGGCAGGCAGAGAAAAATGGCAATCACCAGCCCGATCAGCACCTCCTTGATCATCAGCGCGCTAAATTCCATTATCTCCAGTTGCCAGACCAGCACGCCGGGGGCATGCCATAATGACGCCCCCAGCAAAAAGGCCAGCGGAAACTTAAACAGCCCGGTAAGGATCGACTGGCTCAGATAGGGCAGCAGGATAAACAGCGGCAACAGTCGCGCCGACCCCAGCATCACCATAAACAGCCAGTTATTCAGCTCAAAATAGAGGTCGGTTTGCATATTTTGCCATTACCTTTTAAGCGCGAAATAGATCACTTCCTTGCCGTACGCCAGTAATGTTTCGCCATACCAACCGGAGAGTAAAAATAAACAAATACATACGCCGAGCAGCTTAATGCCAAACGGCAGGGTCTGTTCCTGTAGCTGGGTCACCGTCTGAAATAGCCCGACCAGTAAACCAATAATGGTCGCCACTACGACCGGTATCGCCGAGAGGATCAATACCAGCCAGATCGCTTTATTACCGGCCAGAACCACTTCATTCATCAGTACACCGTCCCCGCGCCGCTGATATCAAGATACTGTTCCAGCAGTCCTTTTGAAATCAGCGTCCATCCATCCATTACCACAAACAGCAGCAGTTTAATCGGAACCGAGATGGTTACCGGGCTCATCATCATCATGCCGAGGCACAGCAAAATACTGGAAATCAGCAGATCGATAACCACAAAGGGTAAATAGATATAAAAACCAATTTTAAACGCGTCTTTTATTTCCGTTAATGCATAGGCCGGTAGCAGAGCAAACAGCGAAGGAGGGGGTGTCTCTTCCTCATCCGGCAGTTCCCCGTCGCGCGCGCGCTGTGCCTGCTCAAAAAAGCGCGCTAACTCCGGATCGCTATATTTCTGCAGATAGCGTTTGTAGTCGGCAAAACCACTATCAATCCAGGCTTCGATGGTTTCAGCGCTGCTTAAATCGATCGGCTGGTGCTTAAAATGGTTATATCCCTCCTTCATCACCGGCATCATGACAAACATCGACAGCACAAAGGCCACGCCATTAAGGGTGATATTCGATGGAATTTGCTGTAAACCAATCGCATTTCTCACCATAACAAAGACGATAGAGAATTTGATATAGCTGGTGCCGCAGGCAATCAGAAACGGAGCCAGTGACGCAAGGCTCAGCAGCGCAATCAGCGAGATATCATTCTCCATACTGCGCCTCATAACATAGCGTCTGGATCTCCACCCCCAGCCGCTCGTCGGCCATTACCAGCTCGCCTTTCGCCAGTAATGCCCCATTGGCACAGATAATAATGCTATTTTCACCGCCGTCTCCGGCGGCAAGCACATCGCCAATATGCAGTTCCGACAATTCATCCAGCGTCAGGGTTATTTGATTAATAATAAAGGTCAGCTGTAGCGGGATATTATTAATACCAATGCGTCGCTGTTCTGCCGCTTCCTGATGGTGCAACGGCGGGTAAGCGTCCTGTTCATCCTCATCGTCATAGATATCTTCCAGCATAAAATAGTCTTCCTGTTGTCTGTATTTTGCCAGGGTCCTGGCGCCAGTCTGTACCGACTCCGTAAGCTGATTAATCAGCAGCACATCGCCGACCGCCAGTTTCTTCACATAACGCAGACTCAACTGGCTATTACCGAGCACAAAGTCCAGCCGGAGGGGAAGATCACCATGCAGCAGCGAGGGCTGGAGCTGGCACAGATGACGACGGTAGTGCTCTGCCACCCGCAGTAACCAGCCATCGCCATAGCTGGTGCTGACCACCGGCATCAGGCGCCGATATTCATCAGCTGAGACCGCCAGGGTAGAGATGGACAGCGCTTCTGTCGCTTGCCCCGGCAGGTTGAAGCTCAGTTCCGCGCCACTGTAGTGAAACAGATCGCGGATTTCCTCCGGCGCCACCAGATCGGCACGTAGCCCGCTCTTTTCCGGCAGGCTGTGACCAAACCAGGCGCGCAGATCGACCAGCAGTTCACTCCCGGCTGCGCTGGTCGCCCGCGCCAGAACCGCGCCGGGCGGCGGCGTGCTCATCGGCACCGTCTGGCCCAGTGACTGCCAGTAACGACAGGCTAACTGCAACGCCGAACGGGTTGCATCGTAGTGCCGGAGCGACAGCGCTTTCATTCTTCATCCTCGCCGTTCGCCGGCGGCTGTTTATCGCGCCGCTGTTGCTGCTGGTCACTGGCGCGCTCTTCCGCGAGGATAGCGCCCATGATCGGCGCATTATTGATCATCGCTTCCTGCAAACGGCGGCTTACCAGCGGGTCTGATGGGTTCATCATTACCGTGAGCTGCTGGTTGCCATCACGCACCGCCGTCAGTTGGACCCGGTGTTCGCTGCCCCATGAGGTAAAGGCGTAGCTAATCCTGTTCTGTCCATTGCCATCCGTCACCGGCTTCGTCACTGGCTGCGCCTGCGCCGGTATGATCTGTCGCACCCGCTGCCGATCTGCTGAGGGCGGCGGAAACTCACGGTTGAGCGATGGATGGCCGTCTCTTGCCGGCAACGGTGTCGGAATCGGCGTGCCCCGGTGATCCTCTGGCCGCGGCTTCTCTACCTTTAGCGCTACCGATAATTCGTCGCCCGCCGGTGTTGCGGCGCTTAACTCAGCTGCACTGACGGCGGGCGCCGGCGGGCGCTCGCCAGCCACCGGTTGCTGGCTGACCAGCGGCGGCGGCGGCGGCAGCTGGCTGATCAGCGGCGGCAGCGGCGGCGCGCTGGTCACTGCTGACGCACTGCGTGGTTGATCCACCGGCAGCACTGACGCCGATGGCGGCGGCGGCGGCTGATGCAGGCTGGGTGCTGGCGTACGCCCTGACACCGGTATCACGGCAGAAAAGGTGGGGGTGTTGTCCGCTTCACTGCGGCTGTGCGGCAGACTCAGCGCCAGCGGCAATGGTTCCGGCAGCGGAACGGGTAACGGCGGGCACCAGCCAGTCGGCAACAGCGGGTCTGGCTGTTGCCGACTGGCTTTTTCCAGTTGCTTATCCAGCTCGCCCGCTGCGGCGTCTTCGGTGTCAGCCAGCGGCAGCAGCGGCTCTGCCGTCACTGCGGTAATGATATTTGCCAATTTCGCAGCTCCTCTGTCTCCGCCTCATGTCGCCGCTGTCGGCCGTGCTCCTGCTGCTGCCGGCAGCGGCGCAGATGGTCGGTCATTTTGTCCGCTTTGCGCTGCAGCCTGTTGCGCTCGCTTTTCAGGACATCCCGTTGCTGTGTCAGTTGCTCAAGCTGCTGACGCTTATCGGCCAGCATCAGATCAATTTCTGCCAGCCTGCGCTGTAACGAACCCTGATGCGCCTTGTTCTCCAGAATCGCTTCGAGACTGGTTTCACCGGCCATCACCAGCGATACCAGATGCTGCTGCAACAGCAGTCGCTGTTGCTGTGCGCCAGCGATCTCCGCCTCGGTGGTATTGACGCTGATCTGCACTTTTTGCCGCGCGCGCTCTTTGCCGGTCACCCGCTGCTCAAGACGACGAATCACCATATTGATGTTACTGAACAAGTTGTTGCATCCTTATCAGCGTGTCGTTGAGGGGCTGTTTGCCGTCCAGCGGCTGGCACAGAAAACGGCGGATCTCAGCGATGGCATTGAAAGCGCTATCATGCTCATGATTGATCCCCGGCTGGTATTCACCGAAATCAATCAACACCTGCAACTCTTCAATTCTGGCCATCATCTCGCGCATACTGCCGGCGATCGCCTGATGCTGCTCGCTGGTGACCCGCTGACCCACGCGGCTGATACTGCGCAGCACATCTATCGCCGGATAGTGATTTTTGCCGGCCAGTTTGCGGCTCAACAGGATATGACCGTCGATAATCGAACGTACCTCTTCGGCCACCGGATCGGACTCTTCTTCATTTTCCAGCAAGATAGTGAAAAACGCCGTAATACTCCCCTGCCGGGTACGGCCAGGCCTTTCCAGCAACGCGGGCAGTTTCTCAAATACCGAGGCCGGGTAACCGCGTCGCGCCGGCGGCTCTCCGGCGGCCAGCGCCACATCACGCAGCGCACGGGCATACCGCGTAATCGAATCGAGAAAAAGCAGGACGTTGCTGCCGCGATCGCGAAAATATTCGGCGATGGTCATTGCCGCCGCCGCGGCATTCACCCGATCCAGCGCCGGATAATCCGATGTGGCATACACCAGCACACAGCGCGATTTACGCTCCATGCCCCGCAATGCTTCAACAAATTCGGTCACTTCGCGACCACGTTCGCCAATCAGCGCGATCACAAAAATATCGCCATCGGCATTATTAATCAGCATCTGCATCAGGGTGGTTTTACCGCATCCTGCGGCGGCAAAAATCCCCATACGCTGACCGATACCACAGGTGAGCAGACCGTCGATTGCCCGAATGCCGGTGGTTAACAAATCGCTGATGCCGCGCCGTTGATGGTAGGCCGGGGGGGCGGCATATACCGGACGGCACTCGACCTGAGTCGTGTCGCCTGGCGGCGCGAGGCGTTCGATCACCGTGCCGGAAGGGGTTACCACCGTACCGGCAAGGTGATCTGATACCTCAATCATCAGGCTGTTCCCCGTCGGGCTGATCACCATATCGCGCGCCAGTCCTTCGGCAGAACCAATCAGGCTCAGTAGCGTTGAGTCCCGCTCGAAGCCCAGTACCTGCGCCCTGGCAACGATGGTTCTGTCGCTGTCGCTGCGCAGCACATGACACACTTCACCAATCCTGACGCCAGACAGTCTGGCTTCCAGTATCGGCCCGGTGACCCGCAACGGGTGCGCCTGATAGCGGACCAGCATCAGCGCAATACCTCACAATATTTGCGCAGACTCAGATAAAAAGTTTCCAGCGCGTCACCAAACATCGCTTCATTCAGACAGCCCTCCTCGAGGACACACTTCAGTACTGTCGCATTCTCTTCCCTGGCAATTTGTAACTGCCCGGTGACGGAATACTTGGCTGGCTCCAGCAGCAGCGCCAGCACCTTGTCCGCAACCTGTGACAGAACGTGGCTGTTGTAATCACAAAGCTGTGACCACAGCACCACCTGCTTATCGACCACGCTGACTAAAATTCCGGGCAGGCCGTCAAAATCCAACAGAATAGTGGAGTGGCCATCAAAATTGTTAAGCAGCGAGGCGTCGCATCCGCCAGCACGAAGTGATTCACGTACCAGGGTGGCAATATCAATATCCATCTGAAGGTCCCTTATTATTGAATTGATTTGATGACATCGATTGAAATGCCTTCTGAAATTTCACCAAAAGAAAGCACCTCAAGATTTTTGAATTTATTTTCCAGAAAACGCTTCACAAAGCGCCGAATATCGACGGACGCCAGGATGACGTAATCTTTCTGTGACATCAGAATTTCGCTAAGTCCGAGGGTAAAAGTGTCCATCAATTTTTCGGAAACTGCCGGTTCCAGATTAAGAAAGGTTCCGCTGGAAGTGCTGCGGATCCCCTGACGCAAGGTCTCTTCCATTTCGACGGAAATTAATACCGCCTTCAGGGAATTACCGACGGCAAATTTATGACTGATATAGCGGCACAGCGCGGTGCGCACATGCTCTACCAGCGTAATGACATCTTTTTCGCGCGGCGCCCAGACCGCAAGAGACTCCATAATCAGTTTGGTATTACGCACCGAGATTTTTTCCCCGAGCAGCCGCTGCATCACCTCGGAGGCGCGCTGTACCGTGGTGTGGCGCATCACTTCTTTAATCAGATCGGGATAATCCTTCTCCAGTTTATCGATATGCGCTTTGGTCTCCTGCACGCCAAAATACTCGCTGACATTGCGCACCAGCGTATTGGCAACGCAGTAGTAAAGCTCGTCAACCGGCGTACGGGTGTGGAAACCCAGCTCGCTTAGCATCGGACGCTGTTCCGCCTCCGCCCAGACCGCGCCTGCGGTGCTGATCAGCGGGATCCCCAGTTGGGCCAGCTCATCGTTAACATTCACCACGGTCACCTGCCCGAACAGAATGTCGAACTCCTCAGCCTGAATTTCATTAATCAGCAGCGCCACTTTGTCCGGTTGTTGATTTTCTGCTGCACGGATAACCAACGCCGGCAGATGAATGCCGTAATCGACAAAAAACTGGCTACGAAAACGCCCGGCAGCGTCAAGCTGATTGAGGTAGTCACAGGCGGCAGGGCTGGCGCGGACAATCAACGGGATCGTCAGCGGGGTAACCTCGTCAAGGTCGTCAATCAGCCCCAGTTGGGTGGCGGCATCCGCTGGCGGTGAGGCATCCCCCTTTGCCGTCTGCGCGCCCTGCTTCTGGCCGGCGGTTTTGTTGCCGCGATCTTTTTCCCGTGCCTCACGCCATTTAAGGAAAAACAGGCCGCCAGGGATCAACGCCAGCAACATAAAGATCAACAGCGGGAAGCCGGGCAGAAAACCGATCGCCAGCGCAATAATGGCGGCAATCGCCAGCACAAATGGGTTGTTCACCAGCTGCGACATCATGGTGATCCCCATATTGTCGCCCTCACCACCGACCCGGGTGACAATAAAGCCGGCGCTGATGGCAATCAGCAGCGAGGGAATTTGCGCTACCAGCCCGTCGCCAATGGTCAGCATGGTATAGGTGGAAAGCGCCGTCGACATATCCATGCCATGCTGATTGACGCCAACGCTAATGCCGCCGATAAAGTTGACGAAAATCACCAGAATGCCGGCGATGGCATCGCCTTTAATAAACTTCATGGCGCCATCGAAAGAGCCATATAACTGGCTCTCTTTCTCCAGAATGCTGCGGCGCCGCGTCGCCTCCGCGGCGTCAATTGAGTTCGCGCGCAGATCGGCATCAATACTCATCTGCTTGCCGGGCATACCATCGAGAGAGAAGCGCGCCGCCACTTCCGCCACGCGCTCCGCCCCTTTGGTAATCACCATAAACTGCACAATGGTGACAATGGCGAAAATCACAAACCCCACCACCAGATTGTCGCCGATAACAAACAGGCCAAAGGTGGCAATAATTTCACCGGCATCGGCATCATTCAGGATCAACCGGCTGGTGCTGATCGATAGCGCCAGACGAAATAAGGTGGTGATCAGCAATACCGCCGGAAATGATGAAAAACTGAGAATACGGTCAATATAAAATGAAGAAAGGAAAACCAGCGCCGAGATAACAATATTAAGTCCAATCAGAAAATCGATCAGATAAGTAGGTAACGGAATAACCAGCATGGCGATAATAACAATCACCAATAGCAGAATAAATAGCTCCGGGTGTTTCCTCAACTGGAGGATAAAATCATTCACCATCTCAGATACCTGGCCTCTCCGAAAAATAAAACTTAATAACCGCGGCTCTGCGCCAGCTCCTGGTTATAGCCATGACCAATTAATGCGACAAAATGCTGATGCAATATCTCCTGCTGCTCGCTGTCATCATAAATCTGCGCAGGAAAGCCGGTAATAAACCGATAAATTTTCTGCAGAAAGCGCACCCGGATGCTGGTTGGCTGATGCGTCAGTACGCCACCCGCCAGCTGTTCCAGTTGCTGATACAGCAACCCGCCATCTTTCAGCAACGGTAAAATAAACAGCAGCCACTGGTCTTCGCTAATCGGGAACTGAGCAATAAACTTGTCATCCCTGGCACATTTAATAAATAACCGATCGCTGGAGCGAATAATTTTTATTTGTGTCAGTCGTCCGAGCAGATTGCCAAATTCCATATCAGTGCATCCCGGATCGCTGGCATTCATATCGGCCAGTAGCGCGCTTTCCATAAAATTAATCATCATATGACGGCGATTGCCGCCAAACATCAGCACCCAGTGCAGATATATTTCGCGCTCAGTTTCATCACTTTCAATAAAATTCCGATAACTCTCTCTGACTATCACCGGTGAAAGATTGAGTTGCTTACCAAATAAACGCGCTTTCAGCGCGACATTAATGCCTGACTTCAGTCGCTTTGGGTCAGCGCTCTGCTCAAGGCTGGCTAACGCCTGTTCCAGCAGTTCCCGTTCAATTTCGGCGATATTGCGCTGTTTCAGCATCTGTCGTAGCGCCACCACCCGATCGCTTTCATCCGGAAATAGCGTTCTCAACTCCTGCAACAACAGCGCCGGCTGGTTTACCGCGGATACCCGGATAATCCGCCATAAGCAGTCGAGCTTTGCGCCAGCATCCTCATCCAGCAGCTCGTATAACTCCGCCGCCGCATAAAAATCACTGCGTTTTTCTACTTCGCGCCGGTTACGCACCAGCGAAACATACGCCGACAGTTCATCCACCGAGTTGAGGAATTTCTCCGTGGTCATCAGCAGCCCATCATCGTCAGCGCTCCGCCCTGCGGTGGCCGTAGTGGTATTGCCCAACGGCTTACGCAGACTGTCATTCAGCTCGCTCTTTTTCCCCGTCGTCCGCCCTTTATCCTGCGCAGGGGTACCAGTGACGGCTGGCGGCAACAGGTTCAGGGAGGAGATCGCGTCACTCACCGCTGCGCATCCAGGAAATTGTTCATCCAGTCAAATAGCTGATCCTCTACCGGTTTGTTGCGCAGATCGCTAATCAGCCGGTTGCCGTCGCGGCTGTTATGGCTATCAATTTCTTTGGGCTGGATAAGAAATACCCGCACCATATTCGCGCTGCGGCTCTGACGATAGCCGAACAGCCGTCCGATAAACGGAATATTGCTCAGACCAGGAATACTCTGGCGCAGATTGCTGTTTTCATCACGCGTATAGCCGCCAATCAACAGGCTTTTTCCTTTCGGCACGCGCGCGACGGTGCTGATAGTGGTGCGTCCGACCTCCGGTAAACTGTTCTCATTGCTTCCTTCCCGCCGGTATTCGTTACCATCCTCGACGCTGAGCATCATCTCAATCTCCTCGGCATCGGTAAAACGCGGCAGGACACTGAGCGAGGTGCCGTAAGTCACATGTTCCAGGCTGGTCGCACGCTCGCCGATCAGTCGGGTGTAAAAAGTGCGGCTATTGTCGAAAATCGCCGGCACATTCTCCTGAGTCAGCAGCATCGGACGCGAGACAATATTGGCGCGATTCTGTTGCGACAATGCCATCACCGCCGCCATAAAACTGGCGCCATCGACGGTACTGGAGATGCCGCTATTCAGCGCCACGCCAAACTGCCCGGTGAGATTAAAAGAGCCGCGCCAGGAAACGCCGAGCTGCTCCAGTTCATCTTTCTGCAGATCAACAATCCATACCGACATCTCAATATGGCGTTTTGGCACATCCAGCATACTGACCAGCCGTTTGATATTGTTCAGCTGCTCCGGCTCTCCTTTAACCAGCAGGCTGTTATTATCCGGATTGGCAATCACCAGAATGTCGCTGGACGCCGATAGCGCCGTGCGCGAACGGGAACCCGCACGGCTTGCCGGCAGCGGGGCGTTTAGCGCGCCCTCAGCCCCGGCGGCGTCCTCTTCACCCTCGCTTTCTTCCTGCTGTTGCGCGATCAACGGCTCATAGGGCAGCGTGCTGCCGGCGGACGCGGTCAGAGAGCGGATAACCGACGCCACACCAGGAATGGTAATAACTTCATCGCGATAACGGTACTTACGGTCTTCGACAAAACTGTTATATAGCGGAATGGTAATCAGACTACTGGTATCGTTCTCCCGCACCGCCAGCTGGTCCAGATAGTTCGCGGTCTTTAATACCAGATCGAAATAGACCGGTGGCGCGGAGAGATAAAACGCCTGACTTCCCGCCTCGGTGCGCAGCGGATAGCGATCGTCGTACAGCGCGGAAGAGACGAGGAACTTTTTTACCTCCGCCACCGTGCTATTTTTAAGTCTGACAACACCGTTTTTTAATTCACTGGCGTCAAAAATATAGAGCGTATTGCCATCGTGATACCACACCAACCCCATATTACTGGTGATATTCTCCAGTAAACGTTGCGGGGCGGAGAAATCAAACGTACCGCTAATTTTCTTTTTCGCCGCCTGATTACTAACGATCACCGGGGTTTTCATCCGGGCGGACAGCGCATCAAAAAATTGTTTAACACTGTCTTTTGCCGCGATATAACCCTGAGCCTCCTCCCCGGAGGCTGGCGTCAGTGGCATCGTTGCCGCCAGCGGGCAATAACACAAAGAAACGCTGATCAACAGCCGGAACAGAGCGCTGCGTATCATTTAAGTAACTCGCAGTTGATCATCTTCTTTAAATCCCGCGGTGGAATGCCAAAGCGGTTTTTAACATCGCCGGAAAAATGTGATAGCGATGCGTAGCCATGCTTCATGGCAATAGCGGTCAGATTTTGTTCATCGCCCATAATATCGAGAATCGCGCGGATTAAACGCCAGTCACACATTTCAACTTTGGCGGTATTCCCCAGCGCCGACTTACTTAAGCGGCGAAAATGTGACACCGACAGACCATAGCGGCCGCCAATTTCCCGCAGGGATTTATACTCATCAGAGTGAGTCAGTAAATAATTAACGATCCAGTAGCACTCATTATCGCGGATCAACTGGACTATATTGTCCATGCCCGGGCATTTTTTAACGCTCTGACCAATCAGCCAGTACTCAAACTTTTTTCTCGCCAGCTGCGCCGGACGCCGACACGGACTGAAGCCAAACAACGTTTCGCGTTTTTTGGTTTTCCCCGCCACCCGACTACCGGCATCAATAAAAGCCTGTAATTTGGCCATGGCGATAACCCTGACTTCGACGCCGCTGAGGCTGCCGGCATTAATCACCATCTTTTTACTTTTCACGGCAAACATTCCTGCTTCGCCGGGTTTTAAATTAAAGCTGACATCCCCACTTTGCTGATTAATAATTATTTCACAACCCTGTTCTTCTCCGGCTTCAAACCAGAATAAACGCGTAGTGGCAGCAGGCAGTTCATCACCTGCTGAATACTTTACCGGAGACAGAAAATCGTCCGCACACATCGCATTCAAGTCCTTTTAATCTGACGTCCGCTGAAAATATTGTTCACAACCCGCCAGCTTATTGGCGATGCTGCTAAGCACCAGTTTTATTCCACATAGTGAATTATGTCGGGTTAGCACCGGCCAAGCCTGATGGATATTTGATTAAATATAATTTGGCGCTGCCGCAGCCAACGGCGGCCAGACAGGAATCAATCCTCAGGTCACCCGGAGTGACAGTGTAGTCGCAGGCAGGGAGGTTTATTTATAGAAAACGACCAGCCGCACGCGCACGCCAGCCAGATAAGGCGTCAGCCGAAAAGTAATATGAGGTGGGGGTGGGCGACGCAGGAAGAAAAGATTTACCGCCGCTGGCGACGGTTATCGCCCTGTTTTGGTGCAATAAGCCCGCTGAGCGCGCGATTAAACCGCGATATAAGGATCGTGCCGCCGCTGATGTTCCAGCCAGATGGCATAGGCTTCATCCCATAGCGCCGCTGGCGAACCCGCCCGGCCAAGACCAAAGCCGTGGCCGCCCTGAGTAATGGTGACCAGCTCAACCGGCACACCGGCACGGCGGCAGGTCTCTTTCATAATCATGGTATTATGCGGACTTGCCGTGTGATCGTCCTCCGCATGGGCCATAAACAGCGGCGGAAAGGATTTAGTCACATAATTTTGCACTGACCAGTTCGCTTCGGCTGCCGCAGTGGCGTTATGGCCGACCAGTTCCAGATGCGTGACGGTCTGATTATATGGCGCTTGCAGCGTGATCACCGGATAAATCAGCCCGACGCTATCGACGGACGGCACAATATAATCGAGCTCATCCTGCGGCGGATAAGAAGCAAAGTCTGGCCGGGCGGCGGCCATGCCCAGCAGATGGCCGCCGGCAGAAAAGCCGAGTAAATGCACCTGTTTTTCCATGGCCCGCACCAGACGAATGGCGCGCTGCGCATCCTGTAACGCTACCATTTTACCGTCATGCCAGCCTTCGCCGGGCAGCCGATAACTCAGCACATAGGCGGTAAAGCCATGCTGGTTCAGCCAGCGCGCTACCGGCCAGGCCTCACGGGCCATGCCAATCCAGCGATAGCCGCCGCCGGCAGCGATCAGCACCGCCGCGCCATTGGGGTTTTCTGGTTTAAAGCGCTGAATCGTCGGGCTGACAATATTAAACCATGAACCATTAGTGGTAATACGCATATCGCCGGATGGACCACCGCCGCCCGGTGGATCGTCCGGCCATAGTGGAATAAGATCTTCTCTGGCAAAAATTTTTCCGGTGCTTATAGACAGCAAAGTGGCGCCGGTAGCCAACAAAAACCGACGACGACTAATCATGTTGCATTTCCATCATTCTCTGTAGCGATTACACCATCGAGCCAAAGGCCCCCGGCCCTAACTCGGGCAGGAGCAAAGTTATTGTAAGGTGCAAAGAAAGTGCCAGAATTGATTCCGGCCCCCATCTGACGTTATCGCTGTCTTTACAGAGTTTCGCGCCGGGTACACTTCTGTAAATGGCATAGCCATTCCGGTGTATTGCGGCGGAAAAAGTGAAAGGATTAACGTCCGCTATATATCAACATATTTTCGCAATTTTCTATAGACCAAAGCAGAAATAGTTATGTTAATAATAAGTGAACAATTTAAGGCATTTTTAATTTTTCGCTGACCCATTAAGATAAAAGTTATTCTCGCTTATCGCCGGCCAGATATTGCGATAGTTATCCAGTGTCAGAATACAATCGACATGATGCTCGACTGATTTTGTTGTACGTAACTCAATCACCTGGCAGGATGCGCTTTGCGCGGCAGTTAATCCGGCCAGCGAGTCTTCAAAAGCGATACAGGCGGCGGCGGCCACCCCCAGTGCTTCGGCCGCGAGGAGAAAAGGCTGCGGATGCGGCTTACCTGTCAGCACATTTTCGCTGGTGATCAATATCGGTGGCGCGGGCAACTTTGCCGCCCGAATACGCGCCGTGGCCACTTTACGCGAACCCGAGGTGACTACCGCCCAGGGTATTGCCAGCGACTGCACCTGCTGCAGAAATTCACCGGCGCCATCCACGGCAGCGATCCCCTGCGCGCTTCTCGCCTCATACGCTTCAAGACGCAGAAACTCCTGTTCAATTTCTCCGGCGCTTGCCTGCGGCATAAAGTGACGAAAGGTGGCGATTGCCGGTTTACCGTGCAGAAAAGCGATCACTTCACTGGCATTCAGCCCTCTGGCCTGCGCCCACTGCTGCCATGACTGCTCCACGCGATCCAGCGAATCCACCAGAGTGCCATCCAGATCAAATAGCAATGCCGAAAATTGCATGTCACCTCTCCTGAATTTAGCGGAAGGCCCATATTACGTCAGGCGGCAAACGAAGATAGGGTAATTAGGTGACATGAATAGAAAAATTATATCCTTTTAATGATAATTATCAGGTTGTGATCTTAGTCACATGTTGCGCTTATTAAATAAACAGTTAATTTATCGTTATTTTTCATAATGATAAATAATAACAGAGCAGAATTTCAAATGAGACGCCGATCACACAAATAAAGACAAGCCATTTTTTTACAGTTAAGGCCACAATTTTTCTGTATTCGTAATGCCGGCAACGCGCAACGATAAATATCATCAGAAAATAATTGTGATTGTCAGGCAATCGGGAGTCGGCATGTCGGAGTACATAAAATACTGTTGCGACCTCAAAGAGGGCATCCATGCAAGGCCAGCAAGCCATATCGAGCGCTTAAGCAATACTTTTATTGCTGAGGTTCACTGGACCAATCAGCGCACCGGAATCAGCGGCGATGGCAAAAGCGCCCTGTCACTGGTGAGCACCGATACCCTGACCGGCGATGCGTGTCTGATCACTATCAGCGGTGAAGATGAGATCGACGCATCCTTTAAACTGGAAGACTTACTGGCGAAACTGCCCGGACTGGAGGGAGATCAACCAGAAGCGGTCGAAAACGAGGCCAGGGTTTGCCTGCCGCGGACGTTGCAGGAGACCACACCGCACTTTTTTCAGGGCACCCGTATCAGTGGCGGCGTTGCCCGGGGTAAAGCACAATTTACCCGCGCTTTCAGTTTCGCCACCTTACGTGAACATCTGGCGGCGGCGCATCTGCCGACATCGGCGGGATTAAATCGCTTTCTGAATGGCCTGGAACAATTAAAAACCGCCAAACAACAGAGTCTGGCGACCGCCAAAGGCGTGGAGCACGATATTCTCAGCGCCCATCTTTCGATTATCAACGATGCGACCTTTCACCACCGGGTAAAAGAGTTGATTAGCGCCGGGACCGACTGTTCGCTGGCGATTGTCAATGCCGCCGAAGCGTTTTGCCTGACGCTGGAAAATTCCGCCAGCAACTATATTCGCGAACGGGCGCTGGATGTAAAAGATATTGCGCTACAGCTGGTTACGGCGATTTATGGCGAACAAGCCGTACCGCAGGATCCCTGCAGCCTCAGCGAAAATACTATTTTATTTGCTGACTCTCTGACCCCGAGTAAATTTATCGCGCTGAATAAACATTATCTCAAGGGCCTGGTGCTAACCAATACCGGGAAAACCTCTCATACCGCTATACTCGCCCGCTCCCTCGGCATCCCGGCGCTGACGGATATCGACTTCAGCCTGCTGGCCGACGCTGAACAGCAGCCGGTCATTATTGATGGCGATCTCGGGATCATTATTATTCAGGCCAGTGAGCGGGTCAGACGTTATTACCAGCTGGAAAGCCAGCTCAATGAAGGTATTGCGCAGCAAATGCTGGCGGAATCCGCCGCCTGCGCCGTAACGCAGGATGGCCATCGGGTTGACGTCGCCGCCAATATCGCCAGCTATCTGGAAGCCTCCGTGGCCTTCAGAACCGGCGCTGAAGGGATCGGACTCTATCGCAGCGAAATGGCGTATATGGATCGCGCCACGCCGCCAGACGAAGATGAACTGATGTATAGCTATATTGAAGTCATCAAGCTGGCGCAAGGCAAACCGGTTATTTTCCGCACCATTGATATCGGCGGCGATAAACCGGTTGAATATCTGAATATTGCGCCGGAAGAAAATCCTTTTCTCGGTTACCGGGCAATTCGTATTTATCCGCAATTTATCGATATTTTCACCTGTCAACTGCGCGCCATTTTACGGGCATCAGGCTTTGGTCAGGCAAAAATCATGATTCCGATGATCGCCAATGCCGCAGAGATAAAATGGTGTATCACGATTATTGACCAGCTAAAGCAACAGCTGGCGGCTGACGGTATCGCTTTTAACCCTGAGATTGAAGTCGGCATTATGCTGGAGGTGCCATCGGTTATTTTCAGCATCAGAGAAATCGCGCGCCATGTGGATTTTTTCAGCGTCGGCAGCAATGACTTAACCCAGTACTTTTTCGCCGCCGATCGTGGCAATAGCCGGGTAGAACACCTCTACGACAGCTATCACCCGGCGTTTCTGCGCGCGCTGCAGTTTGCAGTGAGTGAAATTCATGCCTGTGGCAAATGGGTAGGGTTATGCGGTGAGTTAGGCGCCGCCACCGATATCCTGCCGGCATTGATCGGTATCGGCTTTGATGAGCTGTCAATGAGCGCCAGCGCTATTCCGCAGGTGAAAAGCCGTATCAAAAAATTATCGCTCCCCGACTGCCGGCAACTGGCCGCCGCAGTGTGCCAGTGCCCGGACAGTGCCGCAGTGCGCGAACAACTCCGGCAGTTTAGTCAGTCGCTGGCGCAGGCGAAGCCGATTATCGCGCTGGATTGTATCGAGCCCGATCTGCATGCGCAGGATCGTAACGAGGTAATTAAGCGCCTGACCGATAATCTGTTTATCCGGCAAAGAAGCGAAAACCGCAGCCAGCTGGCGGATGATATCTGGTCGCGTGAAGATGCCTTTGCCACTTCCGTCGGTTTTGGTTTTGCCATTCCTCATACCAAATCGGCACATATTATTAATTCCACCATTAGCATTGCGCGCCTGAGTGAGCCAGTGCTGTGGGGTGAGCATCCGGTGAGCATTGTTTTTATGCTGACAATTAATCAGCAGGGCAATGAAAACCAGCATATGAAATATTTCTCGCTACTCGCCAGAAAAATAATGGATGAACAATTCAGACATGAAATAGCATCCGCCGTCAGTCGTGAGGATATCTATTCCGTGGTGATGAGAAATCTCGCAATGGATGTTGTATGAGAGATCAATAATTAAAACATTAATACCCTACTCCGAGGTTTAATATGTTAAGTCTACTCAGAAATACCAAACGTCATTTTATGACCGGCGTGTCCTATATGATCCCGTTTGTGGTCGCAGGTGGTGTACTACTGGCCCTTGCGGTGATGTTTAGCGGCAAGGCAGCAGTGCCGGATCATGGCTTTCTGAAAGCGATGTCAGAGATTGGCATCGCCGGATTAACCCTGTTTATCCCGATCCTGGCGGGCTTTATCGCCTATTCGATGGTGGAAAAACCCGGCATCGCGCCGGGCGCCATCGGCGGCTTTCTGGCGAACTCGATGGGCGCCGGCTTTCTTGGCGGGATGCTGGCGGGGATCATCGCCGGACTGGTAGTGTATTTGCTACTGCAAATTATCAGTAAATTAAAAGTGCCGGACTTTCTGCGTCTGGTGCTGCCGATCTTTATTATTCCGCTGCTCGGCACCCTGATCACCGGACTGGCGATGTATTACGTGGTGGGTAACCCGGTCGCCTGGATCATGAAAGCGCTCAGCGTCTGGCTGGCGGGTATGCAAGGCTCCTCCTTTATCGTGCTGGGGATTATTCTCGGCTGCATGATCACCTTTGATATGGGCGGTCCGGTGAATAAAACCGCCTTCTTCTTTGCCGTGGCGCTGATTAATACCAACCCTCAGTTAATGGCGGCGGTCGCGGCGCCGGTATGTATTCCACCGCTGGGTATGGCGCTGGCAACCTTCTTATTTAAAGGCATCTTTACCCCGGAAGAGCGGGAAAGTGGCAAACCCGCGTTAATTATGGGTTGCATCGGCATCAGTGAAGGGGCCATTCCGTTCGCCGCCGCCGACCCGATTCGGGTTATTCCCGCCAATATGCTGGGGGGCGCGGTAGGTTCAACCTTATCACTCTATTTCGGCGCCACCAACGCCGCACCATGGGGAGGTTTTATTGTACTGCCGGTGATTGGTAATCCACTGGGTTATTTTATCGCCGTACTGGCCGGTACGGTGACCACCGCAGTCGCGGTAAAAGTACTGAAAACCGTGATTAAAGCTAAAGAGAAACCTGAGTCTGAAGAACTGAATATTTCGTTTGATTAACTGACATCTATCAGGAGTTGATATGAAGAATACGATGAAGCAGTACGTTGACTATATTGTTAACCACGGTAAATCCACCATGCTGGGAATTGGCCCGATGTCACCGGCACTGATTCAGGCCTGTTTTGAATTAGGCAAGGAACAGGATCTGCCACTGATGTTTATCGCCAGCCGTAATCAGGTGGATGCCGACGAGTTTGGTGCGGGTTATGTCAATAACTGGGACCAGTTCCGCTTCGCCGCCGATCTGAAAGCCATGGCGCAACGTGTTGGTTTTGAAGGCGACTATTTCCTTTGCCGCGATCATGGTGGTCCATGGCAGCGTGATAAAGAACGTAAGGACCATATCCCGGAAGAGCAGGCGATGGCGCTGGCCCAGCGCTCTTATATCGTCGATATGGATGCCGGTTTTGATTTATTGCATATCGACCCGACCAAAGATCCCTATGTGGTGGGTAAAGCCATCGAGATTGAAGTGGTGTTAAAGCGAACCGTTGATTTAATCGCCTTCTGCGAAGATTATCGCCAGAAAAATAATCTTAAGCAGTTCTATTACGAAGTCGGTACCGAAGAAACCAATGGCGGCCTGACGTCGATCGAAGCCTATGAAGCTTTTATTGTTGAGCTGAATCAGCGTCTGGACCGCGCTGGTCTGCCGCGCCCGCTGTTTATTGTCGGCCAGACCGGTACGCTGACGCGTCTGACGAAAAACGTCGGCCATTTCGATGATGTGCAGGCAGCCAGCCTGTCACGCATCAGCAGCCAGTATGGCGTCGGCCTGAAAGAGCATAATGGCGACTATCTGCCTGATGATATCCTGCTGAAGCATCCGGGTCTGGGTATTACCGCCATGAATGTCGCCCCGGCCTATGGCACCTGGGAAACCAGAGCCTATCTGAAACTGCATGAAGTGGAAAAGGACCTGGCGAAAAAGAATCTGATCCCTTCCTCCTCCGATTTGAAAGTCGTCCTGACCAAAGAGTGTGTGCTCAGCCATAAATGGGAAAAATGGATCACTGACGAACATAAAAATAAATCGGATGAACAGATATTCGCCGAACCCGAACTATTAAAAGAGATCCTCGAATTATCTGGCCATTACAACTACGAAAAACCCGATGTGGTAGTTGAAATGAAAAAGATGTTTGCCAACCTGGAAAAATTCGGCATTCAACCGCAACGTTATGTGCTGAATAAGATTAAAGATGGCATTCAGAATGAAGCCGAATGTTTTAATATGCCGGGATTAACCAGCAGAGTGGCGCAGTTAAATCATTAATCACAGGTAAATAAGCGCAGCACAATCTTATTTAAATCCTATCTGGAGTATTAATATGACTATTCTGGTTGCGGTCACCGCCTGCCCGACAGGCGTCGCACATACCTATATGGCTGCGGAAGCGATGCTGAATGCAGCGAAAAAGTTAGGCTGGGAAATTAAAGTTGAAACTCAGGGCGCATCCGGGGTGGAAAACCCGTTAACGCAGAATGATATTTCGCAGGCCGATATGGTGATACTGACCAACGATGTGGCGATTAAAGGTGAAGAGCGGTTTGCCAAAAAACGTATTGTCCGGGTTGGTTCCAGTGTTGCGGTTCGTCACTCTGACAAACTGATGAGTAAGATTGCGGATAACCTTGCCGGTAAATAAGAAGCGTGGAGGAGTTTCTCCTCCCCCTTTTTTGAGAGAGAAGATGAATACTTTAGACGCGTTAAAACAGTACAGCACTATTGTCGCCGACAGCGGCGATCTGGACACGATTAGCGAATTTAAACCGCAGGATGCCACCACTAACCCGTCACTGATTTATAAAGCCGCGCAGCTACCGCAATATCAGCCGGTTATTCGCGCAGCGATTGACGCCGCGCGACACGCCTCTGGCGCAGTGCATATCTCTGAGGCTGCGGATCATCTGGCGGTGCGCATTGGCGCGATGATTGTGCATAACATCCCGGGGAAAATTTCTACCGAGGTCGACGCGCGTTTATCTTATGATTGTGAACAGAGCATTATTAAGGCGCGCCGGCTGATCGAGTTATATCAGCAGGTTGGAGTGGATAAAAGCCGGGTGCTGATTAAATTAGCCGCCACCTGGCAGGGGATCAAAGCCGCCGAAGCGCTACAACAACAGGGAATTAACTGTAATTTGACCCTGCTGTTCTCCTTTGCTCAGGCCAGAGCTTGCGCCGACGCCGGTGTTTACCTGATCTCACCTTTTGTCGGGCGCATTTATGACTGGTACAAGGCCAGCCAGCCGCAGACGGAATTCACTGCCGACAACGATCCTGGCGTCGTATCGGTAAAGAAAATCTGGCAGTTTTACAAGATGCACGGCTATAACACCGTGGTAATGGGCGCCAGTTTCCGCAGCACAGAGCAGGTTATGGCGCTGGCTGGTTGCGATCGTCTGACCGTTGCGCCAGCGCTGCTGGAGAAATTAAACGCCTCTGATGCGGCGCTGGTACGGCAGCTGGATTACCGCGGCGAGCCGCAGGCAAAACCGGCGCCGCTAAGCGAAGCCGAATTTCTCTGGCTGCATCATCAGGATGCCATGGCGGTAGATAAACTGGCGGAAGGGATTCGTCTGTTCGCGGTTGACCAAAATAAACTGGAAGCACTACTGGCAGAATATCAATAAGTAGCAGGCAAACTATGACCGGGTATTGAGATTTGTCGCTACCGCTCTGCTAACATTCGCCGTTATGGTCATTAATTTGAAAATGATATGAGTGCGTTTATTCAGTCAATTCTTAGCGAATACAATGCAATTAATAGTAACGCCAGTAGCGTATTAATTGCCAATGGCAAAGCCGAACCACCGGTCATGGCGTATCGTGTTCACTTACCGCGCCTTGAACTGACGGTGAAAGGGGTGATGACGATGCTGGTGGCGAATGGCAATGAGAGGGTGACCAAAATTGTTCAGCCGGTCGGGACAATGGTGTATGTTCCGGCGAATGGCTGGAACCTGCCGGAGTGGTCTTCGCCGGTAATCACCTTATCGCTGCTGTTTTCCAGCCAGGATATTGGTTTTAGCGTGATTAACTGGGATGGGCACGAGTTTAAAGAAGTGGAAAAATTTACCCTCAGTGCAACCAACTCCAATATCAGAGAAGCGCTACTGCAATTAACCGAGAGTCTGGCATGGAGTATCAATGACGCCACCGCCACCTTTTCTCACCTGGTGATGGCGTTAATTAATAATGTGCTGGAAACGCTGGCCAACAGTGCGGCGCCGGATATTAAAGAATTTTCATTAATTAATGAGATAAAAAAACATATCGAAAACAACTTTACCCGAACGGTGACCCGCAGTGCGGTGGCGGAGGTATTCAACATTACGCCCAGTTACCTCTCCAGGCTGTTTAAGAAGTCCTCCGATTTGCGTTTTAATGAGTATCTGACGCTGATACGCATTAAAAAGGCAAGGACGATGTTAATTAATACCAATTTGAAAATTAAAGAGATTTCAGATAAATGTGGCTTTCCCGACAGTAATTACTTCTGTAAGGTTTTCAAGGACGTAAATGACTGTACGCCTCTTGAGTATCGCAGAGTCAACCGGACAGTTTGATTTTTACCAGTGATTGACGGAGTGGATATGAGTACGCTTCACGCAACGACTAAGCTGAATATTGTTGCCGTTACCGCCTGTGTTACCGGTGTTGCGCACACCTATATGGCAGCGGAGCGGTTAGAAAAGCTGGCGAAGGAGTACTCTTTTAACGTCAAGATCGAGACTCAGGGCGTACTGGGGATCAAAGGCAAACTCACCAGCGCCGATGTCGAAAAGGCCGATGTGGTGATTATCGCCTCGGATATTAATATCAATGAACCGGACAGATTCACCCATTGTCGCCTGATTAACGTCAAAATCAGCGCCCTGTTGTTACATCCGGAAACCGTGATCTCATCGATTAAGAAAATCGCCCGCTTTCCACGCAATACGGTCATTGATATGTAATACCCTGCCGGCTACTGGCTGGTCATATTATATATGATGATTTTCCCGATACTGGCCAGGCGTGACGCCAAACTGGCGTTTAAACGCCTTATGAAAGGTCTCATGGGACGGAAAGCCATGTGATAAAGCCACCGCCAGAATCGGACCAGGCTGGCTGCACAACATATTGGCGGCGGCCAGTAGCCGTTTTTGCCGACAGTAAGCGGCAAGCGGCTGGCCGGTAGTTTCCCGGAAAATACGCTGTACATGCCATTTCGAATAGCCTGACTTTTCCACAAAGTCATCAATCTTCAGGCGGTTGTCGATATTGGCGTCAATCCAGACAATTAAGTCAGACACGATATTATCCCTGAACATTATGCACCCCGGTGATTAAAGTATCTGTTAAACCCGGGGCGGTCAGGCACCCAGAGTCATGGAGAGGAGCTGCTGCTCGGTATGGCAAAACTTTTTTTGGCGATGAACTAATGAGGCCAGCCAGACGCCATCAGCCGCCAGCCGGATAACTTCCAGATGCGGATCGCTGTCGGTTGCCTGATGTTTTTGCAGGCGATTTGCCAGCCAGTTATCCCATTTCACCGTCAGATCGATATCGGTTAGCATGGTAAAACTGATGGCCGCCCAGCCGTTCTCTTTTTGATTATCAAGAAACGCCAGCTTCACGTAACCACGGGTAAAACAGCCGTAGGGCAGCGGATCACCGGCGATAAGCTGATCCAGATCTTCATCCAGCCGTTGCAGCATGTCATCGAATAATCCTTCGATCAGCGCCTGTTTACTGGGGAAATGATGGAAAAATCCCCCTTTGGTGACGCCTGCCGCCTGCGCCACCGCGCTAACGGTGACGGCATTGACCCCCTGTTCTGTCGCCAGACGCGCCGCGCTTTGCAGCAACTGCTGCCGCACTTGCTCTGGTTGCCTCTTCCGTGCCTGCGGTTTATCACTCATCAGTACGCCATTATCGCCGAAAAATCAGTCCGTATACTACGTACCTACCGGTCGGTATGTAAAATTAGAATAACTTATACGGCACAATCGGATAAAACCAGCCTGCTGCGGCTGCGCCCTCAGTTTGGTCTGGCGCGCAGGCGGAGAGAGGCCGGTAACCAGCGCTGTAAGCTGGTCGCAGGGCGCTCTTTAATCAGGTCGGTCACCATCTCAAAACAGTTCCACGCCAGCAGTCGCTCATCCTGCGCCACGGTATCAATCGGCACGCACAGCGAATCATACAGATAGTGATCGTCAAAACTACATAGCCGGATATCACTGTCCAGCAAACCATGCTGGCTCAGATAGCGCAGCACGCCCTCCTGCAAACCACAGGCGGCGCAAAACAGCGCTTTCGGCACCCGTCCCAGACGCGAATAGAGTTCAGCGAACAGCTCATAGCCGGAACTGGAGTGATAATGGCCGTAGATAATCCATTCCGGTTTCAGGGCGACGCCGGCACGTTGTAGCCCGCGCTGATAGCCTTCCAGCCGGTCGCGGGTCGGGGAGATTCGCGGTTGCCCGCCAAAGAAATAGAGTTCGTCATACCCTGCCCGCGCCACGTGCTCAATCAGCCGGGCGGTGGGTTCAATCGCATCGGTGATCACCAGCGGTAGCGTCGATTCACCGAGATGGCGGTCAAATAAAATCACCGGCAGCTGCTGGTTTATTTTCTGGTATTCGCCGTCACTCAGCATGCTGGAAGCGACAATCAGTCCGTCAACCTGACGCTGAATCAGGTTGTTGACCGCCAGAATCTCCTGGCTGGCATTTTCATCCGTACAGGCGATCAGCAGCTGTAAGCCATCATCACGACAGAGCTTTTCCAGCTCATGTGAGAACAGTGCAAAACCGTGGTTGGTCATCTCCGGCACCACCAGACCAATAGTATTGCTGCGCGAGGAGTTAAGCGCACGCGCATGGATACTGGGCTGGTAGTGCTCCTGTTTCGCCACTTCCATCACCCGCAAACGGGTGCTTTCCGCCACCCGCAGCTCTTTGCCTCGCCCGTTAAGTACCAGACTGGCGGTGGATTTCGAGACGCCAGCCAGTCGGGCAATATCATTGATCGTGACGCGTTTGCTTTTATTCACAGTTGGCTTAGGGATGGTTGCTCAGTGACGCTATTCTATCACGCATCTTTTCAACCTCCAGTGATGCAACGTTAGCGCGCCATTGCCTTGCAGGCAGAGCTGAGGCCGCGCGCCAGGGAAATAGCGCGATGACATCACCGCTTCACCCTGATTGATAAAAATTTCGACGCTGGAGCGGTCGCACAAAATCTGCAATGTTGTCACCTTACCCGACCAGAAGCGCTGTTCTGCGGCGCCGGTGCGGCGATTGGTGCGTGTCAGAATCAGCCCCTGAGCATCGCAGTTCAGCTGCAGGATGCCGCCAAAGCTGGCGCTAAAATCACCGTCCACCTGCAACGCTAATTCAACACTGCCGATGTCGATCTTCGGCAGCGAATCCGCAACCCCGGTAAACAGGCGCGGCTCACTGCGCAGTTGCTGTAGCTCGCGTGCCGGTCGCTGAAACAGTTTCCCCTGTTGCCAGCTCAGCTCACGCGGGCAGGTCATGGTATGGATCCATCCCTGCGCCACTGTCGGCTGACAGAACTCATCCTGGTCCGGTACGCCCATCCAGCCGATCAGCAGACGACGGCCGTCGTCGCTGGCAGTGGTTTGCGGCGCGTAAAATTCAAAACCATGGTCCAGTTCATGAAACTCGCCATGCTGATAGCTGCCGCTGGCGTAATCCAGTTCGCCGCTAAAATAGCCGCTCTGGAAGGTATTCAGATAACGCTGTGCTTCCGCCGCCAGCCCCTGCGGGCAAACCACCAGAATATCCCGCCCGGCGAGGCGGAACAGATCCGGGCATTCCCACATATAACCGAATGGCCCCAGTCCACCGAGTCCGCTGCCGGCCATTTCCCCTTTCAGTATCCAGTTTTTCAGGTCGGCTGATTGCAGCAGCAGCACTTTACCTTGCAGACTAAGGTCCTGCGCCCCCAGCACCATCCACCACTGATCCTGATGGCGCCACACTTTCGGATCGCGCACATGTCCGGTATAACCGGCCGGTAACGGCAACACCGGTCCCTGTTTATCGAACTCACCCTGCTCATTCAGTGTCGCCAGACATTGCCAGGCGGTGCGGCCGCGATCAAATTTCACATTGCCGGTGTAGATTAGGGTCAGCACCCCATCATTATCTACTGCCGAGCCGGAATAGCAGCCATGGCTTTCATACTCTTCCGCTGGCGCCAGCGCCAGCGGTTCATGCTGCCAGTTTACCAGGTCGGCTGAACTCCAGTGTCCCCAGTATTTGGCGCCGTGGGCGCAGGCCAGCGGATTCCACTGATAACAGAGGTGGTAGCGCTGCTTAAACTGGATAAAGCCGTTCGGGTCGTTCATTAAACCGACCGGCGGCGCCAGATGCCATAGCGGACGATGCTCATCCGCTGCCGCGCGCTGTTGCCCGACCATCACCGCGCGCAGGGTCTGCTTTAGCAGATGTTGTTCACTCATGACTTCGCCTCAATTTTGTATTTCAGGAGCAGCGAAACGGTAAACGCCACAGTAAACGCAATTACCATGCCGATCAGGTAATTAAGCATAGAGCTGGCCTGCACAATCGCCAGCCCTGGCAGAGCGGTCAGACCCACGGCGGTCATATTGACATTCATCGTCACCACCCAGGCGCCTCCCAGGGCTCCGCCAGCCAGACCGGCGATAAAGGGCTTAATAAAGCGCAGATTAACCCCGAAAATAGCGGCTTCGGTAATACCCAGCATCGCTGAGAATGCCGAAGGCAGCACGATACTGCGGATTTTGACATCGCGGGTTTTAAACCATACCGCCAGACAGGCGCCGCCCTGAGCAACATTAGCCATTGACCAGATCGGCAACAGGAAGTTAACCCCAATCGAGGGGTTACCCAACAGCCCGGCTTCGATAGCATGAAAGCTGTGGTGAATACCGGTAATCACGATCACCGAGTAGAGGCCGCCAAACACCCCGCCCGCCAGCCAGCCGGCATGAGCAATTAACGTACTCAGAACAAAAGAGATGCCGTCACCCAGCATCCGCCCCGCCGGACCGATCACCAGCAGCGCCACAAAACCGGAGATAATCACCGTCAGAAAGGGTGTCAGAATGATATCCAGCGCGTCCGGCACAATACGCCGCAGACGCTTTTCAATCAGGCTCATAAACCACACCGCCAGCAGTACCGGAAACACGGTACCCTGATAGCCGATCATCGCCACTTCCAGCCCAAAGAAATTCATGGTGTGGAAGCCGCTGGCGACCCCCCAGGCATTGGTCAGCGCCGGATGGGTCAGGATACCGCCCAGCGTGGCGCCAAGAAAAGGATTGCCGCCAAACTCACGCGCGGCGGTAAAGCCAATCAGGATCGGCAGGATAATAAACGCCGCCGAACTGCACATATCCAGCATAATAAACAGCGCGCTATCGGCATTGACCCAGCCATAGGTTTTCACCATCCCCAGCAGGCCCATCAGCAGGCCGGACGCCACAATGGCCGGGATAATCGGCACAAAGATATTCGACAGCAGACGCGCGATACGCTGGAATGGATTAAGCTTTCTGGCGGCCATATCGGCCGCTTCATTTTTGCTGGACTCGTTAATTCCCGCCGCCGAAATAAAAGCGGCATGCACTTTATTGACGATGCCGCTGCCAAAAATCACCTGCATTTGTCCGGCGTTACGAAAGCACCCTTTGACGCCATCCAGTGCTTCTATCGCCTCTTTCTGCACCAGCGCATCATCCACCAGCACCAGACGTAAACGCGTGGCGCAGTGTGCCGCCGTCGCGATATTCTCTTTACCACCGAGCAATGGGATCAGCTGTGCGGCTACCTTGTTAAAATCCATATATCCCCCGTTTGTTTACTGCGCTTTTCTGAAGTTCGATTAGAACCAGGTTTCCATTTGAACGCCGAAGTTCCACTCGCCGCCGGCACTAAATCCACTGCTGCCAAAGGCATCATCACTGGCGTAGTTGTCCAGCGATTTATCCCAGTCCATCCAGCTGGCGAAAAAGCGAATCTCCGGGCGGGTAAAGAAGTCGCCGATATCAGCCACCTTGAAGGTTGGCGCAAAGGTTAATTTGTAGTAACCGCCGCTGACTGCCTGGCGATCTTTGTAACCCTGCGGCGCAAGGTCCATGTACTGATAGCTGCCCTCATAAGCCAGCGCGAAGTTTGGCGTAATCTCCTGAATCAGGCGGGCGTTAAGGGTAATCCAGCGATAGTCGTCGCCTTTTATGTAGCGATCCTGACTTTGCTGCGCCAGCAATGCCGGTGCAAAACTCCAGCGGGCATTAAGCGGGGTGACGCCATAGCTGGCCAGACGCCAGGTGCTGGCATCCTGCGTCAGATTGCCGTCAGAGCCGATGCTTTTCACTTCCGCGCCGAGACCATGACCATACAGCAGCGCTGTTTTCGTCAGGCCGTCACGCAGACCGTAGAAACTATCGTTATGCAGCGCCAGCATGCCATGCATCCCGCTATCGCCGGCATGGTCACTACGCAGCGCCTGGTTGACACGCTGATCGTTATCCCTGGCGCGCAAACCGCTCAGCATAAACTGGAACGGACCCATGAAGTTGTTGCTGGAGACGATATAGCTCTGGATGCTGTTATTAATGGTTTCGATATCGCCAAAGTTACGTCCGTAAAGCGAGAAGTTACTTTTCAGGCTGTCATTCCACTGCACGTCATAGATACCGCCGCCGGTACCAGCGAGAAACAGCACGTCGGAGTCCAGCCAGTGGATATCAAAGTTATCGCGATCGAAGCGTTTACCGGCCCATAACGTGCTGTTTTTAAATGCGCCGTTAAAGGTCGGCAGGCTTCCCAGCTCGACAAAGGCCTGGCGCACATTAAGCGAGCTGGTATCGCCGGTCCAGTCGTTGTAACTCTCCTGACCATCGGCCAGCATCACTTTAAAACGGGTGGTGGCGCCGCTTTCCAGCTTCTGTTTGTGCTCCAGATTGAGTTCGACATAGGTATTGTTTTCATTACCCAGTCGCCCGACGGCACCGCCGGTTTCACCGGCAGGCGTCAGATAAGGGCCACTTTGGGTGGCCGAAGCCGCATCATTCATAATCAGGCCGGAACGGGCATAACCATGAAATTCAAAACCTTGCGCCACACTGCTTTTGCTTTCCATCGCCGCCGTACGCGCAAGCACCTGCTGAGTCTCCTGTCGGTTCTGCTGTGCCTGCTGGCTCAGCACGCTGACGGTTTGCTGACTTTCCTGCGCCTGTTGTTTCAGGGTCGCCACATTTTGCTCGGCGGCGCTGGCACGCTGCTCGGCGGCGGCGGTACGTTTTTCCGCCATCTGCAGGCGTTTTTCCATCGCCGCCAGCCGTGCTTCAAGACTGGTTAAACTGGTTTCTGCGTAAGAGGTATTGGCCATCAGAATTAAGCCGATAGCGAGTGCCAGATGTTTTTTTCTTATCATTGTTTAAGCCGCTCCTGGAATAAATGCCGGATTTGCTAAACCGGTTCGACAAGGAGGTTATTTTAATCAGTGAAAAGAAGGCAATGAGATTTGCTAACCCGATTCACTAATTGTGACCGGGTTAGCACTTTCGCCGCCGATCACCCGTGCGGCAGCAGATCTTTCGCGTATGGCAGCGCCGTCATCGCCCCTTTGGCGGTAGTGGCCAACGCGCCGCAGCGTTGCGCCTGGGCAATGGCGGCCGATAGATCGTCGACAGCCAGCGGATCCGGCTGTTGCGCCAGCGCGGCCAGCAGTCCGGCAACAAAGGCATCACCGGCACCGGTGGTATCCACCACCTGAACCTGTGGCGCAGAGAAATGCTGTAACTGCTGGTTACGCCACAGAGTGACACCCGCTTTACCCTGCGTGACCAGCAGCAGTGACGGCTGATAGCGGGCGCAGAATGCGCGCATCGCCGGCTCCAGCGGCTGCTGGTCGCTTAGCCACGCCAGCTCTTCCAGCGACAGTTTGACGATATCCGCCAGATGGAATGCCGTATCGAGCAGTTCGCGCATCAGCGCTTTATCCGGCCAGAGGTCGTCACGCAAATTGGGATCAAAGCTGACCCAGCCACCCGCCTGTTTTAGCGCGCGCATCGCGCTGAAAGCGCTACTGCGCGAGGGTTCGGCGCTTAAAGCGATTGAACAGAGATGCAATCCCTCTCCGGCCTGAAATGGCGGCAGGTGCTCCGGCTGCAGGAACAGATCGGCGCCCGGACGCACCATAAAGGTAAAGTGTCGTTCACCACAGGCATCCAGACTGACCAGCACTGTTGAGGTGCGCTGCCCGGCGAGCTGGCGCAAATAGCGGGTTTCAACGCCTTCGGCATGCAGGACTTCACGCATAAAATCACCGAACGCATCTTCACCGACGCAACCAATAAAGGCGCTCTTTCCTGCCAGGCGTGCGATGCCGACCGCCACATTGGCAGGCGCCCCGCCCGGGCACTGGAGCAAACGCCGGTTTTCCTCAGGCAGCAGATCGACTACCGCATCGCCAAGTACCCAGACTTTTTTTGTCATCGTTAACTCACTTTCCACTGATTTTGGACAAAAAGCTAAACCGTTTTAGCTTGAGTTGTCCATAATTTTCAGCGCTATCTTTGATCGGGGAAAGGGAAACCGGGAGGAAAACCTGCGCTGCGGCCTTCAGGCAGTAAAGGCCGCAGCAGAGCAACTCAGGCGTACATAATAAAACTCGACGGCGGATAGTTGAGTTCCGGAAGATTTTGCGCAACCACAATCACCAGGCCACGCAAAATCCATTTTGTATAACGCAGCACACGCATAAATCCATCCTGTTTGATTATTTTCTGACAGCGAATATCAGCTGAAACCAAAGCTGTTACCTGGCGTTTTCAGGGAAAGTGCTTACACCCCGGTAGTGAGCTGAAAACGTAGCCTCACTACCAGCAATAAAAAAATCCGCTCCGGACAGGGAGGCGGATCGAAAAAGAGAAGAAATATCATCAAGAAGGAATAATCTTCAGCTGGCAGACCACTGGCTTACCAAATGAAGGTGGATTAAATTTAGTCGCAAAATAACCATATGCCAGTCTCAGAATGCAATTTCAGATTTTTTTCCCCCAACCCGGCGCAGCAGGGGATGACCATCAGCCGCCAGAGGCAGCAAGACGCCGGGCGCCAGGGCCGGCAAGAAATACGTAAAACCCGCTGGCAAGCCAGCCGTCATACAGGCGTTGCTGACTGACCGTTAACGCACGCTCGCTCCAGATCATAATATGTTCCGCTGCCACCCGACTGAGATCGGGCTCGGCCAGCGCCCCACTCATCACTTCAACGCGAAAGCCATCGCCTGCGTAGCGTATCGCTTCCAGCCACAGTTCCAGCGGATCCTGCAGGTCAAATGACATCATCAGCAGGGTGGCTGCCGGTCGTTTGCGTACGCTGCTTAACAGAAAAGTGGCGTATTCGGTTAGTGCGGTATCCAGTAAGACTCTGGACATATCCAGATGGGGCTGTTTACCAACATTCAGCCACCGTCGTAGCGGACGAATCACCTCATCAACAAATATCGCCGGAGGGATTTCACGCCCGTAACGCCAGATCAGCGAACGTAATTTTTGTGGTCTGAAAGATTCGCAATGCACCAGCAATTGCTGCTGACAGTGGCTCCAGTTGGCGCTCGGGCGCATCACTTCGCCATTGAACAGCGCCAGCATATCGCTCAGCGCCACCCCCTGGTGTAGCCACTCAACAATGGCGGCGATCCGCGCAATATGGCTGTGGTCAAAAAAGCGCTGCCCACTGTGATCGCGGTGCGGCTTTAACAATCCATATCGTTGCCAGCTGCGAATGTTGGCCGGGGTTACGCCGCACTGGTCGGCAAGCACATCAATAGTGAAATGAGGCATGAGCAATCCTGAACATGCGGCAATGCGCCAGTAGCTAAGGGGAAGTATAAACAATCTGGCCGTAACCGGTTTACTGCGGTCAGCGGCAGACCAGGACATGGCTATTCTGCCTGCAAACCGCGTCCGGATGCCGTGGCAGCGTACGCATAATTGATAATTTACCTGCGGGTTCACCCTGTTGCGCGATGCAGAAAACGGCACGCTGGCCAGCTTAACCAGCGTGCCGTACCGGTCACAACTTGATGGGTGTTAGCGATCGTCATCGTTTCCGGCATCGCTCCAGCGTGCATAATCAGCAGGCAAGGTGGAGCCGGTGACCGACGCTCTGATATAGCCGAGCACTTTGCGGGCATTCCAGTACAGCAGAACCCGCCGGTCGTCAGACTCGGTTTCTCCCAGTTGCTGTAGTTTCGCCATTACGGCATTTTTGCTCAGTATTTGTCGCTCATCAGTAAGCAAAATGGTCGCTTCACCAATTACGTGCTGAATGTTGCGTAAATCAGTCTCTGTTTCCCAGGGCAAATTAATTCCTCCGCAAAAGTGGATCTCGTCAGCTGTGGTTACAAGGTGCCGGTACCGCCATCGGAGCACCACACCTGGCCCGAGGTATAACTACTTTCCGCGGAAGCCAGCGTCACATACAGTGGTGCAATCTCCGCAGGCTGACCGGGCCGGCCAAGCGGTGCTGTTGCGCCAAACTCTTTCACTTTCTCCTGCGGCTGCCCGCCGCTCGACTGCAGTGGTGTCCAGTAAGGCCCCGGCGCGACAGCATTGACGCGGATGCCTTCTTTACCCAGTTGCTGAGCCAGCGACTTGGTAAAGGTCACGATACAGGCTTTAGTCTGGGCATAGTCGAGCAGAATTTCGCTCGGTTTAAATGCCTGCACCGAAGTGGTATTAATGATCGACGCCCCACGCGGCAGATACTCCAGCGCCGCTTTGGTGATCCAGAACAGCGCATAGACATTGGTTTTAAACGTGGCGTCAAATGACGCGGTAGTGAGATCGCGGATCGACTCGGCATACTGCTGACGTCCGGCGTTATTCACCAGAATATCAAGGCCGCCGAGCTGTTCCGCAGCCTGATGTACCAGCTGGCTACAGAAGTTCTCGGCAGTAATATCGCCGGGAATGGCCACCGCTTTGCGTCCTGCCGCACGGATCAGGGCAATCACTTCAGCCGCATCGGACTCTTCTTCCGGCAGGTAGTTAATTGCCACATCTGCGCCCTCGCGTGCATAGGCAATCGCCACCGCACGGCCAATGCCGGAATCGCCGCCGGTGATTAGCGCTTTTCTGCCCGCCAGGCGGCCTGAACCACGATAGCTGTTTTCACCGTGATCCGGCTGCGGGATCATCTTACTGGCAAGACCGGGCGCCGGCTGCGGCTGCTCCGGAAACGGGGGAACGGGATACTCTACGGTCAGTGGTGAATGGGATACATTCGGGAATGATGGATTATGGTCGCTCATCCTGGTCTCCTTTATCATTTCAGTGCCGTGCTATTAAGCGTAGCAGATGTGATCCAGGGTAGAATCTGATCGGGGGCCGGACGCATTACCGGGCGGCATTGATGCCGCCTGGATGAAAACAGAATCAGCGATGGCAGGCGTTACCGCTTACAGCGATTTCTCCGCACCTTTTTTTGACATATTTTCCAGATACCCCATCACAAATGCTGACAGCACAAAGGCCAGGTGGATAATCACGTACCACATCAGCTTATTGTCGGCGATGTTTTTGGCATCCATAAACACCCGCAGTAAATGAATCGACGAGATAGCGACAATCGATGCCGCGACTTTATTTTTCAGCGAGCTGGAGTCCATTTTGCCCAGCCAGCTTAACTTCTCTTTGTTTTCAGCAATATCCAGCTTTGAGACAAAGTTTTCATAGCCTGACAGCATCACCATCACCAGTAAGCCCCCCACCAGCGTCATATCGATTAATGACAGCAGCACCAGTACCAGATCATTCTCGGCAATGCTCAGCACCTGGGGCAACAGATGGAGGACTTCCTGAAAAAACTTGATTGCCAGTGCCAGCAAGCCAAGAGATAAGCCGATATACACCGGCGCCAGCAGCCAGCGTGAGGCGTAGATAAGATTTTCTGCAAAACGTTCCATAGCATCCACTTCAGAGTTAACCAGCCGACAGTATAACTGATGGTTTCTGCCCTTTTTCAAGGCGAATAGCGTGTCAGAAGCGGAAATTTACCTCCCTTTACCTGCGAAACTGACAATCTCGCGTCCGTAAGCGGCTTTCCGCCACCTTTGTCCGGCAATACCTCACACCCGCGCAGCAATATGCCAGGCTTACAGTAATCGTTTCATTGGCTATGCTGCAGGGGGCTTGTGTATGGATTTTCTCGGCTGGACCGCGGCAATTGGCGCTCTGCTACTGCTAATGTCTTTAGCCTCCGGCTGGATCCATCGGGGCCCGGTGACCTCTTTTGGCTTGTATCTGGCAGCCGGGATTATTTGCGGCCCCTGGGTGCTGAATCTGCTGACAATCGATATCGTCAGACACGCTACCGTGGCTTCGCATATTACCGAAATTGCTATGGCGGCTTCGCTGTTTATTACCGGTCTTAAACTACGGTTGCCGCTGAAGGCGCCAGACTGGCGCATTGGTCTGCGGCTGGCGTTCCCGGCGATGTTACTGACGGTGGCGGGCGTCGCGGTCGCCGCACATTTTCTGGCGCATCTCTCCTGGCCACTGGCGCTGGCTTTTGGCGCGATTGTCGCGCCTACCGATCCGGTACTGGCCAGCCTGATTTCGGTCAATGATGCCCGCGACGATGACTCACTGCGCGTGGCGCTGTCCAGTGAAGCAGGGATGAACGATGGCTCTGCACTGCCGTTACTGATGCTGGCGGCGATGCTGATAGTGGGCGAACAACCGCTGTCACTGGCGATGTTCAGCCACTGGGCAGCGCTGGATGTGCTCTGGGCGCTGACCGGTGGCCTCACCATTGGTTTCGTTCTTGGTCGTCTGATCGGCGTGCTGGCGACCCATTTGCGCAGCGCCAATCAGGATATTGCCCCTAACGACTTCCTCGCGCTGGCGCTCATTGCGCTGAGTTATGCCGCGGCTCAGGCGCTGGATGCCTCCGGGTTCCTCGCGACTTTTGCCGCC
Organism: Pantoea sp. B65; assembly: GCF_047308185.1. Classification (NCBI taxonomy): domain Bacteria; kingdom Pseudomonadati; phylum Pseudomonadota; class Gammaproteobacteria; order Enterobacterales; family Erwiniaceae; genus Pantoea; species Pantoea sp. B65. The sequence continues at coordinate 237,558 of NZ_JAHXPU010000015.1, read as the reverse complement.
GGCGTCGGGTTGCGCCGCGCCGAACTGCGGGTCACGACCCGTAACCCGCCGGAAAACCAGCCGGATGACGATCGCCTGCCGCCGGCGGAAAGTCTGGTCAATATTCATCAGCGCCATCTGCATACCGGCCCCGGTCTGACCAAATCAGTCGGTCTGGTGGTGGGGGATGCCTTATCTTTCGGCGATACCATTGAGCGTTTACTGGCGGCCGCCATGGTGCTGATGCTGGGAGCCACGCTGGCGCTGCACTGGAATTTAAGCGGCTTACTGCTGGCGGCGATACTGTTTCTGTTCATTCGCCCGGCATCGGTATATCTGGCGACCATCGGCACCAGCATCCCGCTGGAGCGGCGGATATTAATCGGCTGGTTGGGGATCCGCGGTATTGGCAGTATTAACTATATTGCTTTCGCGACACTGCACGGGCTAACGGGGGCAGAAGCTCATCGCATGATCGATATGGCTTTCACGCTGGTAGTCGCCAGTATCGTGGTGCACGGCATTACCGTTACGCCGCTGGAAAACCGGCGTCAGAGCCGCAAGCAGGCGGCGGCGGAACAACATAAGCCACAATAGACCGCCACCGATCATCCCTGCCCGGTGGCCGCTATTGCCAGATCAGGAGCGAATAAACGCCAGCAGATCGGCATTGATCTGATCTTTATGCGTGGTGCAGATACCGTGCGATCCGCCCGGATAGACTTTCAGCTGTCCGTCGGGCAACATGGCGGCGGCGGCCTTGCCGCAGGTGGCAAAAGGAACAATCTGATCATCGTCACCGTGGATCACCAGCGTCGGGATGGTCATTTTCTTTAAATCTTCCCGCAGGTCGGTTTCCGAAAAAGCTTTAACACAGTCATAAAGCGCTTTCAGCGAACCCTGCATTCCCTGCAGCCAGAAACTGTCACGTACCCCTTCAGACACTACGGCGCCGGGGCGGTTATAGCCATAGAACGCCAGCGTAAGCTGTTTAAAAAAAGCCGAGCGATCGTCCTTCACCCCGGCACGAATAGCGTCAAACACGTCCGGCGGCACGCCTTCAGGATTGAATTCGGTTTTTACCATGATCGGGGTGATCGCGCTGATCAACACGGCTTTCGCCACGCGCGTTGTGCCGTGTCGCCCGATATAGCGCGCCACCTCACCACCGCCGGTTGAATGGCCGACATGCACCGCATCGTGCAGATCGAGTGCCGAGGTTAGCGCGGCCATATCATCAGCATATTGATCGAGGTTATGCCCTTCCCATGGCTGTGAAGATCGCCCATGTCCACGACGATCGAGGCCGATGGTCCGATAGCCGTTTGCGGCGAGGAAAAACATCTGATCTTCAAAGGCATCGGAGGAGAGCGGCCAGCCGTGACTAAATACCACCGGCTGTCCGTTACCCCAGTCTTTGTAATAAAGTTCCGTGCCGTCATCAAGGATAAGTCTTTGTTCCGCATGCATAGCCACTCCTTAACATCATCAGGTTGATAAACAGTTTGCCTAAAAAATAAACAACCGAACACCTGAATCAGCGTAGTCAATAACCGTGCGTTGTTAGCAAAAAAACCGCTACGGAAAGTCTTAATTCACTCTCGTTCACAACCGGCCAGAGTGTGAAGCCGCATAATCATTGAGACCATGAGTGATTTTTATTATCATTCTCTTTTCCTTTAGTGATAACCGCCATGCGTGTTTTGCTTTTTCTCTTGCTGATAGTCAGTAATGGCGTTCTCGCCAGACAGATCACCGATATTAATGGTCAACAGGTTGAAATCCCTGATAATCCGCAGCGTATTGTGCTGGGTGAAAGCCGCATGCTGTACACCCTGGCCCTGCTGGAGCCGGGCTATCCGGCGGCACGTATCGTCGGCTGGCCCGCTGATATGGCCAAATACGATGCGCAAACCTGGTCGCTGTATCAGAAAAAATTCCCGCAGATTAATCAAATTACCCAGCTGGGTTCGGGCAGTCTGCGCGAGATGAATGCCGAGAGCGTGCTGAAACTGTCACCCGACCTGGTGATCCTGCCGCGGCTGGCGAAAACCGGTAGTGAAGAGGTCAGTTTCAGACAACTGATGCAGCAGGCAGGCATCCCGGTGGTCACCGTCGATCTGCGCGTCGATCTGCTGCAAAACACCGTCCCCAGTATTCAGATATTAGGCGAGGTGCTAAATCAGCAGCAGCGCGCACGCAATTTTATTGCTTTTTATCAGCAACATATGGACCGTATCCGCCAGCGTATCGACGCCTGGCAGGGGCCAAAAACCCGGGTGATGCTGCATCTGCATTTAGGCCGTCGCGATACCTGCTGCACCACCGTAGTCAATGGCAATCTCGGTCAGCTACTGGCGTTTGCCGGTGGCGACAATATTGCCGCTCCGCTGGTGAAAGGGGTATTTGGCGAGTTAAATCAGGAAGCAGTGCTGGCCGCTAACCCGCAGGTCTATATCGCTACCGGAATGGCGGGTCCCGCCGCAAAGGCGAAAACCTTGCAGCTTGGCCCACAGGTGAGCGCGCAGCAGGCGCAACAAAGTTTTCAGCAAATCATGCAGGCGCAGCCGATTCTCAGCCAGCTGACGGCGGTAAAACAGGGGCGCGCCTGGGATCTGTGGCACAACTTCTACCTCAGCCCCTATCACGTGGTTGCAACCGAGTTTTTCGCCAAAGCCCTCTATCCACAACTGTTTGCCGACATTGATCCGCAACAAACCATGCAACAACTTTACCAGCAGTTTTTACCGCTGGATTTCTCAGGGACCTTCTGGAGTCAGTTACCACAATGAAAAAAATTACCGGCTGCCTGCTCGGCAGCCTACTGTTGCCCGTGATCGGCCAGGCTGAAGAGTCAACCATGGTGGTCAGTCAGAGTAGCAGCGATCAAAGCACGCAGGATTATCAGCCGCATACCAGCACCACCGCCACACGCACCCCCGCTAAAATTATCGATACGCCGCAAAATATCACCGTGGTGCCGCACCAGGTACTGGAAGATCAGGGCGCCGATAATTTCGATCAGGCGCTGTATTACGTTAGCGGTATCACCCAGTCCAACACCCTTGGCGGCACCCAGGATGCGGTGATTAAACGAGGCTTTGGCGACAACCGCGACGGCTCAATTTTGCGCGATGGTATCCGCTCAATTCAGGCGCGCAACTTTACGCCAACCAGTGAGCACGTTGAAGTGCTGAAAGGTCCCTCTTCGATGCTGTATGGCATGAATGAACCCGGTGGGCTGGTCAATATCATCAGTAAAAAGCCGCAGCTGACGCCCCATGCCCATCTGGAAGGACGCACCAGCAGTTTTGGCGGCGGCGGCGGGCAGCTGGATGTTACCGGCCCGCTCGGCACTTCCGGATTCGCCGGACGCCTGATTGTTGACCATGATGAAACCGATTACTGGCGTAACTTTGGCCGTACCCGCCAGACGGTGATCGCCCCTTCACTGATGTGGTATGGCGAGACCACCACCGTGCGCATGGCGTGGGAACATATGGAGTACCTGACGCCTTTCGATCGCGGTACGATTATCGACCCCAATACCGGCAAGCCGGTTAATACGCCACGCGAGCGCCGTTTCGATGAGCGCTATAACGCCACCCGCGGCGATCAGGATACCCTGACCTTCCAGATTGATCAGGAGCTCAGCGACGACTGGACTTCACATCTCACTTACGCCTTTAACCGTAACCGCTACAGCGATAATCAGGCGCGCGCCACCGCGTTCGATGCCGATACCGGCCTCTTAACGCGCCAGGCGGATGCCACTGCCGATGCACAAAGCCGCTCGCAGATGGTTCAGCTGACGTTGAATGGCGATATCAACTGGGGCAGCATTAATCATCAGCTGCTGTCCGGTTTTGACTACGAAGCGGATCGCACCTTTCGGGGCGATATGATCCGTGGCAGCAAAACTATCGACAGCAGCTTTAATATCTATGATCCCATCTATGACCAGATGCCCTCTTCCAGCGCCGTCAGCGCCAAAGACAGCGATCAGCGGGAAAATATCGACAGCCGCGGCCTGTTTATACAAGATGCCATGCGTCTCAATGAGCACTGGCTGTTGATTGGCGGCTTACGCTACGACAGTTTTGCTGTGATGTCCGGTAAAGGGCGTCCGTTTGTGACCAATACCGAGAGTTCTGACAGCCGCCTGGTGCCACGTGCCGGCGTGGTTTACAACCTCAACAGCTGGTCCAGTCTGTACGCCAGCTATACCGAATCATTTAAGCCTAATACCTCGATTGCAACCCAGATTGATGCGCTGCCGCCGGAAGTGGGCAAAGCGTATGAGGTGGGGGCCAAAATCGATTTACCGGCAGGTGTTACCGGTACCCTGGCGCTGTTTGATATCAACAAACGCAATGTGATGGTCAGCGAGCTGGTTGATGGCGAGAGCGTTACGCGCACCGCCGGTAAAGTGCGCTCGCAGGGGATTGAACTGGATATGGCCGGTAAGCTTAGCGAGTCACTGAGCCTGATCGGTAGCTACGCCTATACCGACGCACGCGTCACGTCCGATCCGGATAACAACGGAAACCGTCTGACCAACGTCGCGCGCCATACCGCAGCACTGTTTCTGACCCGGGATTTCGGCCACACCGGCTTACTGGCCACTGACGATCTGCGTGCCGGTATTGGCGCGCGCTATGTCGGTAGTCGCCCGGGCGATGCGGCAAACAGCTTTACGCTGAGTGACTACACCGTCGCCGATGCCTTTGTTGGCTGGACTACGCCGATTAATAGCTATCAGGTGAAGTGGCAGCTGAACGTGAAGAACTTGTTTGATAAAACCTACTACCCCTCCAGCGGCGGCAATCTGCGCGTAGCGATCGGCGACCCGCGTGAAGTGGTGCTGAAGGCCAGCATCGACTTCTGATCACCTTACTCCCGCCCGGCCAGTTGGCGTACTGCCCGGGCAATCCCCACCGCAAATGCAGAATCTTCTCCCTGCCGGGATGGTGTACAACTTCTACACTTAAGGCAAATTAAGGAGAAATGCTTATATGTTCCGCTTGATCAGTTCCCTGTTTTCCAGCCCGGAAAAACTGCTGCAGGTCCTCAGCCGTAGCGATATCGAAGAGTCCATCGCCGATGGTGAACGCATTATTATTGATGAAGATGGTAACGCAACGGTCAATATCCTCAGTGATGAGGTGCAACGTGATTTTGACCATCACGTTAACGCGCTAAAGAGGGCATAGCATGGGAACGGCGATATTTATGGTACTGATGGTATGCGGTTACTGGTATACCAGCCGCGACCTGTCAACCCGCTTCAAAATCAAACGCACCTTCGGCTGGGATGTCTACTTTCTGGTGGCGTTATATGGCTGTATTTTCGTTCTGCAGGGGGTGATCGCCACCGGTCTGATCTGGCTGGTGCTACTGATGGTTTCTGCCAGCTTAAACGCCTTGCCGCAGCTAGCCGGTGCGGAACACCATCATTACCAGATTGAATTTATGAACTGGAGTTTCCTCGGCATTCAGGCGCCGGTGGTGGTGATGCTGACATTTGCCGTGATGTTCTGTCTGTACCGTTCAAACTGGGCGGGTAGCGCCCGGCTGAGCAGCAGTGGCAGACAAAAACTGTATAAACGTCTGACCCGCGCTAACGGTGTCGAAGGCTTACTCTATCAGTGTATGGAAGAGGGTGAGCTGGCATGGATTACCCTGAAATCGCGACGTATTTATATCGGTATGATTCAGACTGCCTCGTTTGATAATACCTCCGCTAACAACGTGGTACTGATCCCGATGCTGAGTGGCTACCGCAACGGTAAGTCGTTCGAACTGTGTGTCGAGCATAACTACAGTGCCTGGTACGCCGATCAAGGGATCACGCTGAATTCACAACCGAAATCAGCAATGGCTTTTCGTAAAGTGATCCTGCTCGATCAGATCGAGAGTTTGTCGCTGTTCGATCCGGCCAGCGCCATGGCGCTAAAACTACACCAGCCAGAGGTACAAACGCCGCCAGCTACTCCGTCATCCATACCTCACTGAAATTAATGTGTTGCCATTGCGCGATATCTTCCGGTGAGACGATACTGTCGCAGCTGAAACCGTCGGCGAGATCGATGGTTTCCACCGGAATAGCGCGCGCGCTAATCAGTGACCAGAATACCTTAACCTTCGGACGCAGCAGCGATTTTTCACCCGGCTCCACCACCATTGCCACACGACCGGAGACCAGACGTACCAGCGTGCCAACCGGGTAGATGCCCACCGATTTAACGAAAGCGTAGAAAAACGTCTGATCAAAATGGCCGTTCCAGTTCGCCATACGGTGCATCGCCTCTGACGGATTCCAGCCATCACGATAGGCACGGTTGGAGGTCACCGCGTCGTACACATCGCAAACCGCCGCCATACGGGCAAAGCTGCTGATCTTCTCGCCCTTCAGACCGTGCGGATAGCCGGAACCGTCGAATTTTTCATGGTGATGCAGCGCAATATCGATCAGTTCATCGCCGGCGCCGGCATTAAACAGCATTTCGGCGCCAGTGATCGGATGTTTCCTCATCTGCTCAAACTCGGCTTCCGTCAGTTTTCCCGGCTTATTGAGGATATCCAGCGGTACGGTAGCTTTGCCTAAGTCATGCAGCAGCCCACCCATCCCGGCCAGCCGTACCTGCTGGTCATCCAGCTGCAGCCGTCGCCCCAGCCCGATCATCAGCGCGCAGACCGCCACCGAATGCAGATAGGTATAGTCATCATGATTCTTCAGACGTGCCACACTGATCAGCGCCGAAGGGTGGCGATCGATCGAACCGGTAATTTCCTCCACCAACGACATCGTGCCGTTAACGTCAATAATCTGGCCTAAGCGCGCTTCGCCGAACATATCCTTGACTTGCGAGGTGCCCTGCTGACAAATATACTTCGCCTGCGCCAGCTCATTGAGAAATGAGCCCGGCAGCGGCGCAGGTGCTATTGACCGGTTTTCGCTACCCATCACGATTTCAGCCGGTTTCGGCATCACACTTTTTTCCAGATCGATCCACACTTGCTCGATACCGCATTCAGAAATAGCGGCGATCTGGCGTGGATCGGTCAGCAACAGCCGATTGCAAATCAAAGGATGCTTTATCCAGAACACGCCCAGCTTATGGATATACATCCCCAGCTGCAGCTCTTGTGTAGGGATAAGTTTGATCACGCTCCTTCTCCTTAGCATCCTCATTAATCTTATGAGCTTACTATCGGCGCATGAGCAAAGTTTCTTCAGTAGATAACCGCGTTAATTCATGTAAAGATCACAACGGATCGCTTCTGTTAACTTGCATTACACTCGATTGTCATCACCAACGGAGTCTGTTGATGTCTGTTACCCGCCTGTCATCGTTATCAGCATTACCCGCCGCCCAGTGGGATGCGCTATTGGTGGATGATAATCCCTTTCTGCGTCACGCCTTTCTCGCCACGCTGGAACAGAGTGGAAGCCTCGGTCCGCACAGCGGCTGGCAGCCGGAACATCTGCTCTGGCACCATCAGGGGCAACTGCGGGCGGCAATCCCCGGCTACCGTAAAAGCCACTCACGCGGTGAATATGTTTTCGATCACGCCTGGGCCGACGCCTGCCATCGTGCCGGCATCGCTTACTACCCGAAATGGCTGGCGGCAGTTCCTTTCAGCCCGGTGAGCGGCGCCCGCTTGTTAGGGGATAGCGATGCCGTCGCGCAGCTACTGGCACAATTACCGGACTTTTTGCAGCAGCAGGAATTGTCGGGCGCGCATATCAACTTTACTGACGCGCAGGCGAACAGCCTGCTGGCAACGCAGCCTGGCTGGCTGGCACGCCATGGTTGTCAGTATCACTGGCATAATCGCGGCTATCGCGATTTTCAGGACTTCCTCGATACGCTGATGTCGCGCAAACGCAAGCAGCTGCGCAAAGAGCGCGAGCAGGTAGCGGCGTCCGGCATTGAATTTAGCTGGCTGGAAGGCGCGCAGGTGACGGAAAGCCAGTGGGATTTTATCTATACCTGCTATGCCAATACTTATGCCGTACGCGGACAGCGCCCCTATCTGACGCGGGCGTTTTTCAGCCTGCTGGCGGAACGGATGCCGGAAAATATTCGGGTGGTGCTGGCTCTGTTGCGCGGACAGCCGGTGGCGATGGCCTTTAGCCTGGTCAGCGGCAGCACCTTTTACGGCCGCTATTGGGGCGCAGTGGCCGAGTTTGATCGCCTGCATTTCGAAACCTGCTTTTACCAGGGGATGGATTACGCCATTGCCGCCGGATTAAAACGTTTTGACGCCGGCGCCCAGGGAGAGCATAAGCTGATTCGCGGTTTTGAGCCGATGCTGACCTGGTCCTGGCACTACCTGCGACATGCTGGCTTACGCGCGGCGGTCGCTGATTTTCTCGATCAGGAGCGCGCCGGCGTCAGCGCCTGGATGGATGAGGCACGCGATGCGCTACCGTATCGTAAAGGAGATTAGTCGAGGCCAACAAAGCCACCGTTAATTGGGCATAGCATCAGGCTTAACGATAGCCGGGAAACCCGGCTTTTGCGGAATAAGTGTCCCGACAATACCTTTTAACGCCTCGCGAGCTAAATCACGCACATCTGGCTTAAACAGGGAGAGTGTCCCAACGATCAACAAGGTTGAGAAAGCTGTGGCTAACAGGCTGGAAAGGCCGCCGCCAATCCATCTTGCAACCCGGATAAGTAAGTTTTTGAACCAGTGCCGTTTTATCAGATGGTCGCTGTAATTCGCCGCCCGTTCACCCCACTTTAACCAGAGTTCAGCTAATTCTTTCTGATGCTGTTGCTGATGGCTGGCAAGGAGCTGATCACAGCTGAGAGTGGCGCGCTCGCTGACGCTAACAATAAGCTGGTCAACGATGCTTTTGGCTTTAGTACGATACCCATTAAGCTGCCGTTCAGAATGCACAATGGCATCGTGGAAACGCGCAAGTTCAGTAGTTATTTGCTCTTCTGTCATGCGGCGTACGATACGGCACTGCTTAGCGTGGTCATCTTTGTCGGCTTTGTAAATCGCGTAAGCAACCAACTGCTCCGGATCATTAGGATCATTTACCAGCTCCATGAAGACCCATTTTTTTGGTAGCGGCTCCATATTTCACCAAAAAGTTAAAACGCCCGGAGGTAAGGGGCGTAAACAGTTAAAATTATCAGGCTTTCCGTACTTTGATAAAGGCTTCTCTCAGATATTCTCTGCCCTGAGCGAGCAGAGTTTCATAGGCAGCCAGCTGCTGATCTGTGCCGGCAGGACTAAAATCACGGATGCGTTTATCAGTGACAATTTTTTTCGCCGCAACACTCGCAATGGCATATTTAGCGATACTACGAATATCATCTGGAGTTAGTGCTGGCATACGATATTTGGTCATCATTCGTCCTCCATGTCTGGAGGTGATTTTACCACCACAGAGACAAATTGCATTAATTTCGTACAGCCGATACTCTATTTACCCGGGGTAACTACCCTCAATCGAGGCCAACAAAGCCACCGGTTTGATGCTGCCATAAACGCGCATACAGGCCGTTTTTCGCCAGTAGTTCGCGATGGCTGCCCATTTCAACAATTTCACCTTTCTCCAGTACCACCAGGCGATCCATCTGCGCAATCGTCGACAGGCGGTGCGCAATGGCGATGACGGTTTTACCCTGCATCAGGGTTTCCAGGCTCTCCTGAATCGCCGCCTCCACTTCCGAATCCAGCGCCGAGGTAGCCTCATCCATCACCAGGATCGGCGCATCCTTTAACAGCACGCGGGCGATGGCGATACGCTGACGCTGGCCACCGGAGAGCTTAACGCCGCGCTCACCAACGTGCGCATCCAGCCCGGTCCGCCCCTGGGGATCGGAGAGCTGTGGAATAAATTCGTCTGCGCGCGCCCGATGGATCGCCGTCAGCAGCGCTTCTTCGCTGGCGTCAGGATTACCATACAATAAGTTATCGCGAATCGAGCGATGCAACAGCGAAGTATCCTGGGTAATCATGCCGATCTGCGCCCGCAGGCTGTGCTGACTGATCCGGGCGATATCCTGGCCGTCAATCAGTATGCGACCGGCGTTAATGTCATACAGGCGCATCAGCAGGTTAACCAGCGTCGATTTACCGGCGCCGGAGGGACCAATCAGCCCAATCTTCTCGCCAGGTTTAATCTGCAGATCAAAACCGTTAATCACCTGGCGGCTGCCGCCGTAATCGAAGCGTAGCTGGTCAAAATGAATGGCGCCGCTATCAACCCGCAGCGCCTCAGCATCCGGCTCATCGGCGACGCTAATCGGCTGCGAAATGGTTTTCAGGCCATCCTGTACCATACCGATATTCTCAAAAATGCCGTTGACCACCCACATAATCCAGCCGGACATATTCACAATACGGATCACCAGCCCGGTTGCCAGCGCAATCGCCCCTACGCTAATCAGCGACTGCGTCCACAGCCATAGCGCCATACCGCTGGTGGCAACAATCAACAGACCATTCAGCGTTGAGATGGTCACATCCATACTGGTCGCCATGCGCGTTGCCAGCTGCATTTTTTCCGTCTGCTCCTGGATTGCTTCGCGCGCATAGCGCTGTTCGAGATCGGTATGTGCAAACAGTTTCAGGGTTGTAATATTGGTATAGCCATCCACAATGCAGCCCATCAGTTTGGATCGCGCATCGGACGACGCCACCGAGCGTGCTTTAATGCGTGGCACAAAGTAGCGCATGGCCGCGATATAGCCACAGATCCAGATAATCAATGGCACCATTAAGCGCCAGTCGGCTTGCGCGAATAGCACCAGAGAGGTCACGGCATAAATCAGCACGTGCCACAGCGCATCCACCGTCTGCACCGCGGAATCACGCAGCGCATTACCGGTTTGCATAATGCGTTGCGCAATACGCCCGGCAAAATCATTCTGGAAAAAATTCAGGCTCTGGCGCAGAACATAGTTATGATTTTGCCAGCGGATCATGCTGGTCATTCCGGGGTTAATGCTCTGATTTACCAGCAGGTCGTGCAGGCCAATAAAGACCGGGCGCAGGATCAGCGCGACAAACGCCATCCACAACAACGTTGGCCAGTGATCGCTAAACAGGGTGGCGGGTGAAGAGCTGTTTGCCAGATCGATAATACGACTCAGATAGCTAAATAGCGCCACCTCTATCAGTGAAGCGACCAGCCCGACGGCCAGCAACGCGGCAAAGCTGCGCCACACCTGACGCAGATAATAATAATAGAAAGCCCACACCTGATCTGGCGGCGCCTCGCTGGGAGCATCCTGGAAAATATTGATCAATCTTTCGAAGCGGCGGAACAGCATATACAGACTCACTTTCAACGCATTACGAATCATTCAGCTTAGTCCCATTCCGCTGCCGCTTCAGCTTTAGTGCCGAATAACCGCACAAAAATCGCCATTACCGGCGGTGCTGGCGACCGCCGACAGCACGTTCAACGATCAGACTGGCTTTTCATCCGTCGGCGCAAGGCATATGCTTTTAAACCTGAATAAATCAGTTAGCCGGAAATAAAAATGGCAAAAAGTTTAGTCATCCTGCTGCATGGCGTTGGCAGTAATGGCGACGATTTAGCGGGCCTGGGAAGTCACTGGTCGCCCGTATTACCCGGCGTCGCCTTTGCGTCGCCAGATGCTCCTGATCACTTTGAACACGGGGCGGGTTATCAGTGGTTTAGCCTCAAGGGTATTACCGAAGAGAACCGTCCGGCGCGCGTGGCCGACGCGCGCGAAGCCTTCGACCAGTTGCTGGGCGGCATTCTCGATGCCCATCAGATGAGTGGTCAGTTGGATCGCGTAGTGCTGGTTGGTTTTTCGCAGGGATCAATTATGGCGCTGGACGCGCTGGTTTCCGGTCGCTGGCCGGTGGCGGGAGTGGTGGCGTTTTCCGGGCGCCTGGCTTCGCCGCAGCCTTTTACGCCTGCGACGCAGACGCCGGTGTTACTGATTCACGGCCATGATGATGCGGTGATCCCGTGGGTGGAAAGTGAAGCGGCCGCGCTGCGTTTAATCGCCGCAGGTGTCCAGGTGAAGACGCAATTTGAACCCGCCACCGGACACACTATTTCCGGTCAGGGCGCGCGTACCGCTGCTACCTTTATTGCTCACTGCCTGCAAAAATAGCGAAAATTCATCAGGCGGGATAAATCCCGCCCCTATAACCAACTCACCAGCGCAAAACCGGCAAACGTCATCAACAGCGAGCCGATCACATGAGTCATTACGCTGAACATTGCCCACAGATAGTTACCGTTTTGCAGCAGGACGACAATTTCCGCAGAAAAAGTGGAGAAGGTTGTCAGGCCACCACATAAGCCCGTCACGATCAGCAGCCGCCACATCGGGTCAAGATGCGGATTTTTCAGCAAATACGCCAGCGCTACGCCGATAATAAAACCACCGGCCAGATTCACCATCAAGGTTCCGGGTGGCAAATTAGGAAATAATGAATTGAAACGTAAGGAAATCATCCAGCGAAGCGCACAACCTACCGCACCACCAATCATCACTGCGAGCATTGATTTAACCATAAGAAAACACCCTTAAAATTTCACTATTGCTTGTTGCTCAGGGAAGTTGGAGTGCAGGAAACAATACAGGATGCTGACTTCCTGACATACGCCACACTCCCCCGAAGAGGATAAGTATGCCAGGCGTCATCAGCCGCTTAGGGAACCAGCAGGCGGTTGGATAAGGTGGAACGCCATCACCTTGCGCAGAAAATAATATCTCTTTGCGGCTATGCAGACAATCCAAACGGCTAAAGTTGTCCCGAACCGGCGGGATACGGTCGGGTCAGGTTTACTTACTGGTCATCACCAGCAGATAGCGGCAGGGCTGCTCACCACGCTGACTCAGCGCCAGCGGCTGATCGACGTCAAAATCGAGGCAATCACCCGCTGCCAGCAGATAACGAAGCTCGCCATACTCTATCGCCAGCTCACCGCTAATTAGCCACAGCCGCTGCCGGTAAGCATGGTGTGACCAGCGCGGATATTCGACGCGGCAGTCGACCGGCAGTACGATCTCCACCATTTCAAAGCCGGTGAGCGCGTCGCGTTCAGTGATTTGTCGACGCAGGTAATGCAATTCAGGATCCTGCCAGCAAAGCTGGTCAGCCAGCCGCCGTAGTGGCTGCGGCTGACGCTGTTCCAGCAATAAATCGGTCAGCGACACGCCGAGACCGGCGGCCAGCCGCCCTAATACCGTGGCGCTCGGGCTACTCTCCTGGCGCTCGATTTTCGAAATCATCGCCTTACTGACGCCAGCCTGAGTAGCCAGCGCATCCAGACTGAGTCCCTGTTGCCGGCGCAACCGTTGCAGATTAGCGGCGATAATTTCATCAATTGACATCGGTATCCTTCGGGTGTTTTATATAGTGGAATTAATTCCACTATATTTGACAAGAAAGGGAAAGGCAATGGCGAACAGAATCATTCACTGCGATGAACAGCGGCATGCAGCCGCCATACTGGAAATTTTCAACCATGCGATCCTGACCTCAACCGCCTTATATGATTATCAGCCACGGCCGCTGGAATCGATGAGCAACTGGTTTGCCGGCAAACGGGCCAGCCAGTTTCCGGTGGTGGGGATTGAGGATGACAACGGCACCCTGCTTGGTTTTGCCAGCTACGGGACGTTTCGCGCCTGGCCCGCTTATAAGTACAGCGTCGAACATTCGATTTATATCCATCAGCAGCATCGCGGCAAAGGCCTGGGGCAGCAGTTGCTGACCGAGATTATCCACCAGGCAGAGCAACAGCAGAAACATGTACTGATTGCCGGCATTGATACTGACAACAGCATCAGCATTGCCCTGCATGAGAAAAATGGCTTTGTCCGCAGCGGTACCCTGACGCAGGTGGCATGGAAATTTGACCGCTGGCTGGATCTGGGGTTCTGGCAACGCACCCTGCAAACCCCGATACAACCGCAGGCAGACTAAGCCAGCGGCGTCGGCACAGGCGACCGGGACGGTTATCGCCTGTGCGATCGGCTTCAGAAGTGAATCACCCCTTTGATGAGCTGCCGGTTATTGATCACCTGCGCTTCGAACTCGTCTGCCAGGCGGGCAAACGCAAAATGCTGATTCAGCATCATATCAGCGGCGATTTTGCCGCTGGCCATCAGTTGTCTCACCGTGGCGAAATCTTCAGCGGTGGCATTGCGACTCCCCATCATGGTGGTCTCTTTTTTATGAAATTCCGCGTCCGAAAACTGCAAATCCCCTTTAAACAGGCCAACAAAGACGATGGTGCCGCCATGGCGGATCAGACTGACGGTACTGTTCATCGCCTGCGGATTACCGCTGGCATCAATCACTTTTGCCGCCAGCATACCGGAACAGTGCTGACGCAGCGCCGGCAAGAAATTGCTGTCCGCCGGGTTCAGCACCGGTAACCCCAGCGCGGCAACCACATGCTGACGACGAAATTCGCTGGTATCGGCGACAATCACGCTGGCGCCAGCCGCTCTGGCGATCGCTGCCACGCCCAGCCCAATCGGCCCCGCCCCGACCACCAGCAGATGTTCATCGGGCTGCAATGCTGCACGGCGTACCGCATGAGCGCTAATGGCAAACGGCTCAATCAGCGCCGCCGCCTCCGGTGCTAAATCATCCACGACCAGCAAATTACTGGCCGGTACGCTAAGGTATTCACAGAAACCGCCATCCTGATGCACACCGATTACGGAGATATTTTCACAGCAGTTGCTCTTGCCGCTGCGGCAGGCTGCACACTGCAGACAGGAGACATACGGGATTAATACGGTGCGCTGACCAGCATGCAGAGAGCGCACCTCACTGCCCAGCGCGACGATTTCACCACATAATTCATGCCCTAATACCCGTGGATAGCTGAAGAAGGGCTGATTGCCGGCCCAGGCATGGATATCCGTGCCACAAATGCCTGCGGCGATGATTTTTATCACCGCCTCACCGGCGGCCGGGGTCGGCTGCGGACGCGATTGATAGACCATGTTTCGCGGCTCCAGGCAGATCAGACTGTTCATCATGTTCATGGTGGTTCTCCTGTTGGTTTACGCGCTGTTATGGCGTAAAACCGGTGTCTGAACATTTCAGCAACACAGAATTGTGATAAATCGCTGATTTTTTGGTCTCCATAGGGTTTTTAATGCAGTTAAAAAACCGGGAGGCAAGATGAGCAGATCGCTGGAACTTCGTCAGAATGTGGTTAATCAGATGATCGACGCCCTGATTCAGGGTCATATCAGCTCGCCACTGCCGCCGCAGGCCGCGCTGGCCGAAATGTTTAATATCAGTCGTACCACGGTACGGAATACCCTGGCTCATTTTGAGCAGCGCGGGGTGCTACAAAAGGTGGAGCAGTGCTATCTGATTGTCCGTCCGCCGGTAGCGGATGATGGTTTTAGTGATATTTACCAGCCAGTTGCCAGCCAGACCGCGCTGTTTGAGCAGGCGTTTTTCCAGATGATTAACCAGCGGCAGCTGAAACCCGGCGATATTTTTTCCGAGCTGAAGCTGGCGCAGTCAGTTCGCGTCAGTCCGGTCGTGGTGCGCGAGTTTTTACTGCGCTTTTGCCACTATAACCTGATAGAACAGGTACGGCGCGGTCACTGGCATATGAAGAAATTCGATCAGGATTACGCGGAGAAGCTGTTTGAATTACGCAAAATGCTGGAAACCCACGCGCTTAACCGTTTTATCAATCTGCCGACTGAGGACCACCGCTGGATACAGCTGCGGGATCTGCTCGATCGCCATCGCCAGATGCGCGATAGCATCGCCAGCAGCTACCGCATGTTTGCCCAGCTGGATAAAGAGATGCATTCGCTGATCCTGTCAGCAGCCAACAATCCATTTTTTAATCAGTCACTTGAGATTATTTCCGTGATCTTCCATTCCCATTATCAGTGGGATGAGAGTGATTTAAAATCACGTAATATCATTGCGCTGGAAGAGCATATGGCAATTCTCACCGCCCTGCTGAGCCGTAATGATGTGGATGCGCATTGCGAACTGCACCGTCATCTCACCACGGCAAAACAATCAATGATCCGCTCAATTAAGCAGTACAGCTGACAGGTTGTGGAGCACAGCAAGGCAAAACGGGCAGTAAATCGCGATTAAGTACCGATAAAAAACCGCAAATCATAAGCTGCCGCACGGAAATGAAACAACTTTTTAACACCCCCCAATAATGCCCTCTAGTCTGCTTATCAGCCTTACCGCACGGTCCTGATCTACCCGATATCAGAACCGTTGTGATACCCGACTGGTGAGTGGCTGTCTGGCCATCTCGCCGCTGCCAAAATAATAATTATCCGCCGATCCCGGGAGTGTGTAATGGAAAATAGTCGTAGCGTAACCGGCAATGAGACCAGTCACAGCAAGGGGGCGGATCCCCTTGACTTTGTGCCCGCTCGTGGCGTGCTTTTGCGCTCGCCACGCATCAAAAAAATCCAGACCACTGCGATGATTTTATTATTCCTCGCAGCGATTATTAACTACCTCGACCGTAGCTCGCTCTCGGTGGCCAATATGACCATTCGTGGCGAGCTGGGGCTGAGCGCCACCGAAATCGGTTTTCTGCTTTCCGCCTTTTCGCTGGCGTATGGCATCGCCCAGTTACCCTGTGGCGCGCTGCTGGATCGCAAAGGGCCGCGCATTATGCTGGGACTTGGCATGTTTGTCTGGTCACTGTTTCAGGCGATGTCCGGGCTGGTGCACAGTTTTACCCAGTTTATTCTGGTGCGCATCGGGCTGGGTATCGGCGAAGCGCCGATGAACCCCTGTGGCGTCAAAGTGATCAACGACTGGTTTAATATTAAAGATCGCGGCCTGCCTATGGGGATCTTTAACGCCGCCTCCACCATTGGTCTGGCAATCAGCCCGCCAATCCTCGCGGCCATGATGCTACTGATGGGCTGGCGCGGTATGTTTGTCACCATCGGTATCCTTGGCATGTTCCTCGCCATTGGCTGGTACATGCTGTATCGCAACCGTGATAACAGCACCCTGAGCGCCGATGAGATTAACTATCTGGAAGCCGGTAGCGTTCGCGCCGGCAGAGCGCCGCTGAGTTTCCGCGAATGGCGCAGCCTGTTCAGAAACCGCACCATGTGGGGCATGATGATTGGCTTTAGCGGTATTAATTATACCGCCTGGCTCTATCTCGCCTGGTTACCGGGCTATCTGCAAACCACCTATAACCTTGATTTAAAAAGTACCGGCATGTTATCCGCCATTCCTTTCCTGTTTGGCGCCGCCGGTATGCTGTTAAATGGCTTTGTGGTCGATGCGCTGGTACGGCGCGGAATGGAGCCGCTGAAAACGCGTAAAATCTGCATTGTCAGCGGTATGCTGCTATCCGCCGCTTTTACCGCCGTCGTGGTGCGCGCCGACAGCACCGGCAGTGCGGTGGTGTTAATTGGTATGGCGCTGTTCTGCATCCATTTCGCCGGAACATCATGCTGGGGATTGATCCATGTTGCGGTTAACGCACGGATGACCGCTTCCGTCGGCAGTATCCAGAACTTTGCCAGCTTTATCTTTGCCTCGTTCGCGCCGGTAGTCACCGGCTGGATCCTCGACACCACGCACTCATTTAGTCTGGCCCTGACCATCTGCGCCTGCGTCACGGTACTGGGCGCCATGTCCTACCTGTTTGTGGTACGCGATCCCATTGCCGACAGGCGGCTATAACCAGCACCCGCAGCTGGCGGCACGCAGGCCGCCAGCTGCGGCGATCGGCGCGGTCAGAAGGTGATTTCAGCGGTTTTCAGCAGGGTGACAAACGGGCCGGAAAGCAGTTTGTTGTGATGGGCAATAATTTGTTCAGTGCTCAGCACGCCATTAGCGAAAGTGGTATGCGCATCGCTGGCCAGCACCATCTCAATCCCAAGATCACGGCCGGCGCGGCAGGTGGTATCCACGCAGTAATCGCTTTGCATCCCGGCCACCACCAGTTGCGTAATACCTTTCTCCTGCAACAGGCTCAGTAACGACGTCTGGAAAAAGCAGCTGGGACGGGTTTTAGTCAGGTAGAAATCATGCGCTTCGCGCTGCAGTTCAGCGGCGATCTGCCACATCTCACCGCCATGCGCCAGAGGCGTACCCTCAGGCCCGGTATGCTGAACAAAGATAACCGGCCGCTGTTGTCTGCGGGCGTCGGCGATCAGCTGATTGATATTGGCCAGCACGGTTTCAATGGCAAACGGCGCCTGTGCGCCATGGACCAGTCCATTTTGCATATCAATAACCAGCAGGGCGGCAGCATTTTGACTCATGATATTCTCCGGTTAAACCGTTCGGACGGAGAATTCTGACCCCGTCAGATGCGGCGGGACGATGGGATGTTTGCTATCTGTTCTGCATGCAAACACGCCACAGCCCGCCAGATACGGTTGTGGTGCGATGTGTGGTGAGGAAGTGCAGAGAAATTAGCATCTCTAAATCATTGCCTGGAAAAGAGAATATAGCAACGACTGAAAATCAGAGAGGAATGGCGTGAAGCGAGTGGAGTTTGATAACCATCGGTCGATCCCTAACCGCGGTTATCGAGGGTTCTTTGCTGCGCTGCGGTTAACTGAAAAATCAGTTTAATGCACCCGGCGGTACGTGTTTAAAAGTTTCAACGTAGGCGCGGAATACATATTTAAAAAACTTCTTCATAACACTGTCCGGTTCAAATTTTGTTGAATAACGCAAAAAATTATACAATCCGGACGTTTTTCATGCAAATTTATTTGATGCAGATCACATTAATTGATCAAATTATGCAAAGCATAACTTAAACCAAATCTAAACGAAGAAGGTTTTTTGGCGAAAATAACGCGAATTAACAATAGAGAGGCTTGATTTGTCCGGTGATTTTGACTCAGGGAGGCCGTTACGCCCCCCATGATGCAGACTGTGCCGCGATTATCAGGATAATAACCCTAAATGCCCGACCAGAATGCTGCCGCCGATACCAATCAGCACCACCCCACCGACAACTTCAGCCCATTTACCCATCACCGGCCCGATAAACCGACCGAGCAGAATCCCGGAAGCCGCCATAATGGTGGTCGCGGCGCCAATAGTCAGTGCCGTTAAGACAATATTGACCTGCAGAAAGGCCAGGCCGACCCCTACCGCCATCGCATCCAGGCTGGTGGCGACTGCCGTGGTAGCCAGCAACAGGAAACCGTGGCGCTGCGGCTGTTGATGCTCTTCCTCAGGCGCGCGGCGTAAGCCTTCTACAATCATGCGGGCGCCGAGCACAAACAACAGCGTAAAAGCGACCCAGTGGTCCCATGACATAATAAACTGGCTGGCAGCCAGCCCGATGGCCCAGCCAATTAATGGCGTCAGCGCTTCAATAGTGCCAAAAATCAGCCCGGTACGAATCGCTTCTTTCAGCGTCGGGCGATGCAGAGCGGCGCCTTTACCGACCGCGGCGGCAAAAGCATCCATCGACATGGCAAAAGCGAGAATCAGTGTTGCATATAGGTTCATTATTTTTATACCAACGGGAGCATGACGAATAAAACGTCGGGTTTCGTCAAAAAATGCACCACATGTTCAAAAGAGAGCGCATGCTACCACGCCGCCGCCAGGATAAAAAGACAATAAAATCATGGATTTGAGTATAGCCACGGCTATACATTTTAACGCAGGCTAACTTGATGGCGCTGAAATCAGCACCCTTACGCTGCCGCTTTCAGCGCGGGATATGATATTTCAATACCTTATCGTCACTTGCTGCACGCAGCTCCGCCGCCGTTAAACGGCAAAAGCGGCCAGATTGAATCTGACGGCATATTGTCTGACAATACCGGCTAACTTTCTTAATAAGCCTGAATGCATGAAAAGCCCCTTTGAAACCTTCCTGATGCCGATGGGCATTCTGATGCTCGGCTTTCTTTCCGCCCTGCTGCTTCCTGCCCCGTGGTTTGGCGTGCAACTAACCAAAACGCTGATGGTCAGTTTTCATCTGCAGGATATTGGACAACTCTATACGCTGGTATTTTGCCTGTGGTTTCTGCTATTGGGCGCCATTGAATACTTTGTTATCCGCTTTATTTACCGGCGTTATTTTAAAATTTGACCGCTAACGACAGCGATATGCCATGCGCATCGACCAGCTGACGCAACTTCTGCACACCGGGGAGAAAACCCTCGCGCGGCATATTGGTCGCCCCTAATACCAGACCATACTGGCGCAATTCATCGCGCTGATACCAGGCGGATAACGGCGAGGGTGCCATTCCCCACGCCAGCGCTTCACGCGCAATGGCGCGATCGGCACTTCCCGGCGGCAGCATGATCACCACCGCCAGCGCACCGCGGCGCAGTTCAGGAAAGCTGGGGGTCAGCGCCTCGATCATTTTTTCCAGCCGATCGGCGTAGATTCGCTTCATGCGCCGTAAATGGCGTAAAAAGTGACCTTCACGCAAAAACTCCGCCACCGCGTTATGCAGAACAAAGGACGAGGCGGGAGCCACCACCGCCGCAATATCAGCAAAACGCGCGGCCAGCGCCGGTGGCACGACCACAAACCCCAGACGCAACGAAGGGCTGAGCGTTTTGCTAAAGGTACCGATATGCATCACCCGTCCGGCAGTATCGAGCGATGCCAGCGCCGGCGCGGCGCGGCTGCCCAGTTGCAACTCACCTAAATAATCATCATCTACAATCCAGCGATTATTTTCCTCTGCCCACGCCAGCAGTTCACTGCGGCGTACCGGCGACAGCGTCATCCCCAGCGGCGCCTGCTGTCCAGCCGTCACCAGGGCAAAACTGGCCTGTGGAGCACGTGCAATACCCTCGCTGACCAGAATTCCCTGTTCATCCACGCTGATCGGCACCGGTTCAATCCCAACCAGAGCGAGAGCTTTGCACGCCAGCAGATAGCCGGGTTCTTCAATCCATGCCTGGCTGGCATGGAAGTTCATTGCCAGGCAAATCAGCCCTAAGGCGCCGGCATAACCATTGGTGATAATAATTTGTTCCGCCTGACAATTCACGCCACGCGCCATCGCCAGCCAGGCCACCAGTTCCTGACGTAACGCCAGGCTCCCCCGTGGATCCGGGTAGCTCATCGGACGGCCGCTCATGGTGCGTGCATGCCGCTGCAAAATGCGCGACCAGACATTCACCGGAAAGGCATCTTCGGCCGGAACCCCCATCTGGAACGTCAGCGGCGGCGCGTCAAAGTCATAGGCAATATCGGATAATGGCATCGTCACCGCGGAGGGGGTGGCCTTCGCTGGCGTCGCCGGGGGATAACGGGTAACAAAAGTCCCGGCGGCGCCTTTCGCCACCAGCAACTGGCTGTCGGCCAGCATATCGTAGGCCGCACGTACGGTGCCGCGCGCCACGCCAAGTTGTACCGCCAGATCGCGGCAGGAAGGCATCCTCGCGCCCGCTTTCAGACGTCCTTCGCGGATCGCCTGAGTAATTTCACTGCGGATCTGCTCGCTTAACCCGGCTCGCGCCTCGCGGTTCAGCGTAAGGTTAAATGGACCACTATTTTTATCAATTCCTGGCACTTTTGCTATTCCATCAGAGGGAAGAGAATATTCATTAACGCCACAAGGCTATCTCAACATTCATTATGGCAGGAGAAAGAGAATGAGCGAACGTATTGATTTTTCGAAGGTTGCACCCGCAGGCATGAAGGCCCTCGGGACGGTTTACAGCTATGTCTCACAGAGCGGCCTGGCACACCAGCTGATTGAATTGGTGTTTCTGCGCGTTTCACAAATCAACGGCTGCGCCTACTGCATCGATATGCACACCCGGGCACTCCAGGAGGCAGGCCTTGGCTGGGAAAAAATTGTGCTGACTCAGGTATGGCATGAGTCAGGCAATCTGTTTACCAGCGAGGAAAAAGCCGCACTGGCATGGGCGGAGAACCTGACGCTGATCGCCGAAAAAGGCGCGCCGGACACCTTGTTTGACCGCGTGGCCAGCCATTTCAGCGAGAAAGAGATCACCGATCTGACGATTGCTATCGGGCTGATGAATAGCTACAACCGCCTGGCAATCAGTTCACGTAAGCTGCCGGACAGCGCGCCACGCGATTAAGCTGCCCGCAATTGGCAGGAAAAGGGGCGCCTGAGGCAGCGATTTCACCCCTGAATTAAAAAGATTGCTTATTTCTGCATGCCCCCTGTTAATTTTGTTAATGATCGGCCGATTATAGTTGTCGGCCTGATCGCTTCAGCCCACAATAAAGCCCCCTGACTTTTTAATCCTTAAACAAAATGTTCAAATTATCCGCAGAAATGTTATATTTGCGGTATTATGCATAACATTTAGTTAACCAAAAAAGTCAAAAAAAGTTGCTCTTTGATCGGTACCCTTTTTATTGATATGGCAATAGATCAACCGCTCAATCAGAAGCAGGAGCTATTCCACTTAAAAAAAAACGTTGAGATATCAACAGTCGGAGATGTGGCATTATGCGCAAACCAGCAGTTGCAGCAGAGGAAAAGTGCGTCGACGTATTACTTATCGGCGGGGGTGTGATGAGTGCCACCCTGGGTACCTACCTGCAGGAACTGGAACCGGATTGGTCCATTGAGATGGTCGAACGTCTTGATAGCATCACACAAGAGAGTTCGAACGGCTGGAATAACGCAGGTACCGGCCACGCAGCTCTGGCTGAGATGAACTACACCCCGGAAACCGCCGGGGGGTCCATTGATATCTCAAAAGCGATCGAGATTAACGAATCCTTTCAGGTTTCACGCCAATTCTGGTCATATCAGGTACAAAGAGGCGTGCTGCAGAATCCGCGCAGCTTTATCACCAGCACCCCGCATATGAGCTTTGTCTGGGGTGATGACAATGTTGAATACCTGCGCAAACGCTTTGAAGCGCTGCAAAAAAGCTCGCTGTTTCGCGGTATGGAGTACTCCGAAGATCGCCAGCAGATTGCACAGTGGGTGCCCCTGGTGATGGAAGGTCGCGAGCCGGGCGAGAGAGTGGCCGCAACCCGAATTCTAATGGGTACCGATATTAACTTTGGCGAGCTCACCCGTCAGTTAGTGGTTTCACTGTGCAAAAGCGACAAATTCACTTTGCAGACCAGCCATGAAGTGCGCGATATCCGCCGCCAGCAGGATGGTAGCTGGTGTGTTACCGTTGCCAGCCTGAAAAATGGCGGGGCAAAGCGGGTGATTAAGGCGAAATATATCTTTATTGGCGCCGGCGGCGCCGCGCTGCCGCTGCTGCAAAAATCCGGTATCCCTGAAGCGAAAAACTATGCCGGCTTCCCGGTTGGCGGTGAATTCCTCGTCACCGAAAATCCGGAAATCGTTAAACGCCACCAGGCAAAAGTGTACGGTAAAGCGTCCGTTGGCGCACCGCCAATGTCCGTTCCTCACCTCGATTGCCGGGTGCTGGATGGCAAGCAGGTGCTGCTGTTTGGGCCGTTCGCCACCTTCTCCACCCGCTACCTGAAAAACGGTTCACTGTGGGATATGTTCGGTTCCATCACCACCTCTAACCTGATGCCAATGGTGCATGTCGGCCTGGATAATTTTGATCTGGTGAAATATCTGATCGGCCAGGTGATCCAGTCTGGTGACGATCGCCACGCTGCACTGCAGGAATACTTCCCGGAAGCGAAGAAAGAAGACTGGAATTTAGTGGTCGCGGGTCAGCGTGTACAAATCATTGAGAAAGATGCCGGCAAAGGCGGCGTACTGCGCCTGGGTACCGAAGTGGTCACCTCGCAGGATGGCACCATCTCCGCACTGCTCGGCGCGTCACCTGGCGCATCAACCGCAGCGCCGATTATGCTGGACCTGATGAAGAAAGTGTTTCACGACAAAATCACAACGCCACAGTGGCAGGCGAAGCTGAAGGAGATCATCCCTTCATACGGTCAGAAGCTGAATGGCAATGTGGCAGCGACAGAAAAAGTGCTGGGTAATACCAGTCGTATTCTGCAGCTGGATTACACGCCGATGCCTTCCGCCGCCAACGACGATGCCAGTGCTAACCGCACCAGCAAAGTGGCTGCGGTCGCAAAAAGCGTAACCGCAGCCGCTAAGTAATTCTGCGCCATCAGGGGCGGTGGCTAACTAAAACGGGTCGCATAATATGCGACCCGTCGCGGGTATAGACCAACATGCTCACCAGACCGCAGCCAGCAGGCCCACTATAAATATCCCAGCACCTTAAACCACAGATAATCCAGCGGCAGCAGCACCAGCGCACTGATCAGCGCCACCAGCAGACAGAGCTTTAATCCGTCACGCGCCGGCACATTGCCTAAGCCCATCGCCACCACAATCGGCGATGCCTGATAGGGCAGTAGCGGCGTGGCATAGGCAAACACCTGCATCATCACCACCGTCAGCAGAGAGAAGCCCGATGCTTCAGCAAAACTCTGCGCCATCGGCGTAAACATTGCCGGCACGCCATTGGCCGTCACCACAAAATTTAGCGCGGTGGTCACCGCATTCAGCGACAGGAAACTGAGGAACGGGCTATCTTCATGCAGCGGCGTGATCGCCAGCAGCGCGCTGGCAATGGTATTGCCAAGATTTGATTCCACCACCACCGCGGTCACGCCGAGGATCGCCGCTACATACAGACAGGTACGGAAATTGACGCCGTTGCCAAAGGCCTCGCCGGAGAGAAACCCGACCCGTGGCAACAGGCAGAAGCAGGCAGCAGTCAGCCCGACCCACGCCGGAGAGATACCGTGCAGACTATCCGTCATCCACAGCATTAGCGTCAGCAACAGCAGCGCAATCAGTCGTAGCTCTTCGCCACTCAGCGGCGGCATGACTGGCTGCCGGGTGATGCGCGAAGGTGTCGCCGGAAACAGTTTGCAGATACACAGGGTCAGCAGCGCGCCCTTTAGCAGCCCCACCACCGGGGTATGCAGAAACATCCACGGCATATAGCCAGGGTGCAGACCAAAGGAGTTTTCCGCCGCGCCGGCCAACACCAGATTAGGGACATTGGCCGGCAGAATACTGGCGGATAGCTGGAAGGTGCCAAAACCCACCGCCAGCGCCAGACCAATCCAGCCACGACTCCCCTCATGTAAACCGGCCTGTTTCGCCAGCGCGCCGACGATCGGCATCAGCAGCGCAATGCGCCCCATATTCGACGGCATCACAAACGCCAGCAGATAGCTGATCAGAATCACGCCGCCCACCATCCGTGGCCAGGTGGTGGTTAACGGTAGCGCCAGACTGCGCGCCAGCCGATCGGCCAGCCCGACTTTACGGATCGCCAGCCCGAGGACAAAACCACTTAATACCAGCCAGAAAGCGGATGAGGAAAATCCACTGAATACCGTTGCCGCCGGCGCGATATGCAACAGCATCGCGGCAGCAAAAAACAGTAGCGCGGTAATAAATTCAGGCAGCAGCGCTGTGGCCCACAGCAGGATGGTAATGGCAACGACAGACGCCGTTAGCCATATTTCAGGCGAGAAAGTGGTCAAGACCGTTGGCTCCTTGCATTATCTTGCGGCGTTTGCCGGCAAACCAGAAACGGCTGCACGGCGGTCCCCCAGGCCAGGGGCACCGCAGATAATAATGTCTGTCATTAGCGCATCTGTACAGCTTCAATAAACATCCACAGGGTGGTTACCAGCAGGGAAATCGCCATCACGCCATTAAACAGTTTTAACTTCCAGCTAACCTGCAGATGATGGCGCAGACGATCGCCCATTACCGCCCAGATCAGGATACATGGCAGGTTCATCACCATAAAGCCAAGCATTACCGCCAGTACACCGCTGCTGGCGCTGTATAACAGCGCTACATTGGTCGCCATCAGCCAGGCTTTCGGGTTCACCGCCTGAAACAGTGCGCCACCCAGCAGCGTCATGGGGCGCGCATTCTCACGCATTTCCGGCGCCGAGGAACGAAACAGTTTCCATGACAACCAGAGCAGATAGCCACAGCCGAGGATGGTCAGCGGCAGGCGCACCTGGCTCATCCAGTGCAGCAGCACCTCCAGCAACACCCCTGCCAGCACGGTTTGCAGCGCGCAGCCGACTAAAATGCCAAATACCATCGGCAGGGTGCGACGCAGGCCGAAATTCACCCCGGAGGTAGCCAGCAACAGGTTATTAGGGCCGGGGGTAATCGACATCACGGTGACATAGCTGAAGAATGAAGGATCGAGCATGGTGCATACCTGCAAAGTTGTTAACAGAGCACCAGTGTAAGAAATGCATAGCAATGGTAACAGACACACAAAACGACTATTGTATTGAGTACAATCTGATGATTAATTAAATTGTACCTATCACATCAGGAGGCAACTGTGTCCATTATCGAACCGCAGGAAACCACGCTTTACCATCAGCTGGCCGAAACCTTTGCGGCGGCAATTCATCATGGCACCTGGCCTCCTGGCAGCCGCCTGCCGGCGATTCGCCGCGTCGCCGGTTCCCATCAGGTGAGCGTGAATACCGTGCTTAATGCCTGGCGAATTCTGGAAGATCGCGGCCTGATCGAAGCGCGCCCCCAGTCTGGCTACTATGTGCGTGGGGTACTGCCGTCGCTCACCAAAACCACGCAATATCGCGCGCAGGTCTCCTCACCAGGCAGTGAAAAACTTGATCTGATCAACACGGTATTTGCCGCGCAAAACCACCCGGACTACATCAATATTTCCCTCGCCTGCCCACAGAATAGTGATTTCTATCCGGCGGCCAAACTCAGCCGGATTATCGCTTCGCTGTTGCGCCGTCAGCCGGGGATGATTGGTCGCTATGCTTTGCCGCCAGGCAGCCCGCGTCTGCGCCGTGAAGTCGCCAGACGGGCGATGGATTCCGGTATGGCGCTGGTCGCGGATGATATCACCCTGACTCACGGCTGTATGGAAGCGCTGCAGCTGGCGCTGCGCGCGGTAACTAAAGCCGGTGACTGCGTCGGCCTGGAAACGCCAACGTATTTTTACCTGTTTCCGCTGCTGGCCAGCCTCGGGCTGAAATCCATCGAGATCCCCACCCATCCACAGCGCGGGCTGTCGCTGGATGCGCTGGAAATGCTGTTAAGCGAAAAGCGCATTAATGCACTGATTGCCATGCCCAACGTGCAGAACCCGCTCGGTTGCAGCATGGCGCTGGAAGATAAAAAGCGGCTCGCTCAACTGGTTACTCACTATCAGGTTCCGCTGATCGAGGATGGGTTGTACGGTGAGTTACAGTTTAACTGGCCGCTGGCGCCGGCAGTGAAGGTTGGGTGATTTACTGCTCCAGCTTTACCAAAACACTGGCGCCAGATTTTCGCGTTGGCTGGATTGCGGCGGGTCGCTTCAATACGCAGATTGCCCATTTGAAAGCGGTATCGTCGATGTCGGAGTCGGTACTGCTGTCAGAAACCCTCGGCCATTTTCTCGAATCCGGCGGCTACGATCATCATCTGCGCACCCTGCGCCGACGCTATACCCGACAGATGGATGAGGCGCGCGGACTGATTGCCCGCCATTTCCCCCAGGGAACCCGCGCCACCTTGCCGCAGGGCGGCTTTGTGTTTTGGGTCGAGCTGCCGGGAAATGTTGACAGCGTGCAGCTGTTTCACCGTCTGTTGCAGGAGAATATTTGCGTCACGCCAGGGGCGCTGTATACCCTGAGCGAACGCTGTAACCACGCGCTACGCCTCTCCTGCTGTTACCCGTTTGATGAACGCTACACTTATGCGCTGAAACGCACGGGCGCGCTGGCCTGCGAGATGAGCGGCCTGCCACCCGGTATCAGTTAAACTTCACGGCGTACCGTTGCGTCCCCAGGTGGCGTAACCGTTACGCTCGGTCAGGCGCTCATAATAAGCGCGCACCGCCGGCAGGTTGGGATGATCCAGCGGCGTTTCATACCAGCGATTAACGGACAGCCCAATAGGAATGTCCGCCAGCGAAAAGTTTTTCCCGGCCACATAGCGCCCGGTTTTTTCCAGCTGTTTATTCAGAATCCCCATGGTATGCGCCCAGCCTTTGCAGGCGGCGGCAAGCAGCCGCGGATCCTGATGCGCCGGGGAGTTGCGTACCAGCGACATAAACGCGTAGCGCCAGGAGCTGTTCAGTTCAGTGGATTGCCAGTCGATCCATTGATCAACCGGCGCCCGCGCCCGTGGATTCTCCGGGTAGAGCCATTCACCGCCATAGGCATTCGCCAGATAGCGAATAATGGCATTGGACTCCCACATCACAAAATCCCCTTCCTGAATCACCGGAATCATTCCATTCGGGTTGAGGGCTAAAAATTCCGCCTGACCGGGTGATTTAAAGCCCTCGCCCCAGTCTTCGCGACGAAAAGCGATATCCAGTTCATCACAGACCCACAGCACTTTTCTGACATTAATCGATGATGCTCTACCCAGAATTTTCAGCATAATTCGGCCACTTTCTCTTCCGCTACAGAGTGTTATTCATAACCTCATTGGTTGACGAAGGCAATCTATTCGCAGTAGTAATACTGCACCTTCGCCATTATCACGAGACGCCAATGACACAATTAATCCCCTTTAAACAGGTCGACGTTTTTACCAGTTCCCCTTTTAATGGTAATCCGCTGGCGGTTATTTTGCAGGCTGATGGGTTAAGCGACGAGCAGATGGCAGCCATCGCCCGCTGGACCAACCTGTCAGAAACCACCTTTGTCCTGCCGGCAACCGTCGCCGGTGCGGACTATCGTGTCCGTATTTTCACTCCGGATACCGAATTTCCTTTTGCCGGGCACCCGACGCTGGGCACCGCCCATGCCTTACTGGAAGCCGGCATTAAACTGAACAGCGCTGGCAAAATCGTCCAGCAGTGCGGTATTGGTCTGGTGACGGTGAATATTGCGGCCGATGGCAGCCTGGCCTTTGCCGCCCCCGAAGCCACCCTGACGCCCTACAGCGACGCGCTGCTGAGTACCGCGTTAAATAGTGATGCTTTCGATCCGCAACAGCCGGTGGTGGTGGCCGATATGGGGATTCGCTGGCTGCTGGTGCCGATGCTTTCCGCCGGGGCGGTACTGGCGATTAAACCGAATGTGATCGATCTTGAACGGTTACAGAAACACGCCAGGGTGGATGGGGTGATGCCATTTGGCCCGCTGAGTGGTTGCGATGAGCAACTGGAAGTACGGGGTTTATTAATCGAGCAGGGGTCGCTAACGGAAGATCCGGTTACCGGCAGCGCCAACGCCTGCGTAGCGCGTTATAGGCAGTCACTGGGGAAAACCACAGATTACCGCGTGCGCCAGGGTAGCGCCATCCAGCGAAATGGGCGTTTACAGGTCAGTTTCCGGCCCGATGGTATCTGGATTGGCGGCCAGACGGTGACGGTTATCGACGGTACGATGCGGGTGTAATACGGACGGCATAAATGCCGTCATCACGGCCGGTGCAAATTATTGGCACGGGCGGCATAAATGCCGTCATCACCGCCGGTGCAAATTATTGGCACGGGCGGCATAAATGCCGCCCCTACACGGGAATACCTGAACTCCCGTCACATTGATACCGCTTTGGCCGGCTTAGAGAAACATGCCGCCTGATACTTCAATGCGTTGCGCGTTAATCCAGCCACTTTCGTCGCTCAGGATCAGCGCTATCGCATCACCAATATCATCCGGCAAACCGACGCGCCCCAGAGCGGTTTGCGAGGCGACAAACGCATTCAGCTGGGCATTATCCCGCACGCTACCACCACCAAAATCGGTCTCAATCGCGCCGGGCGCAATAATATTTACCGCAATGCCGCGAGCGCCCAGCTCTTTCGCCTGATAGCGCGTCAGCACTTCCATCGCGCCCTTCATCGCCGCATAGGCGCTGTAACCCGGCAGGCTAAAACGCGCCAGTCCGCTGGAAACATTCAGAATGCGCCCGCCATTCACCAGTAGCGGCAACAGTTTTTGCGTCAGGAAGAACGGACCTTTGAAATGGATATTAACCAGTTGATCAAATTGCTCTTCGCTGGTCTCTTCAAACGAAGCGTGGATCCCAATACCCGCATTGTTTAATAAATAATCAAAACTTTCTCGCTGCCAGTGCGTTCTCAGCTGATTTTTCACCTCAGCAACAAACGCAGCAAAACTGCTGCTGTCCGCCACATCAAGCGGAAGCGCCACGGCACGGGCTCCGAGCGCTTCAATCTCCTGCACTACCGCCTGTGCTTCCTGCTGCTGCGTGCGATAAGTCAAAATGATATCACTGTTGTTTTTTGCCAGTTTTAGTGCCGCATTTTTCCCTAAACCGCGGCTGCCACCGGTGATTAATGCAATTTTACGCGTCATTTTCTGCTCCTCAGGGATCGGTTAGGACGAAAATAAGGATATTCCTCTCGTTTTGATCTATAAACGCTGGTAACTACGTTTCATTGTTTCAATGTGAACAACAATCGGTGAACAAATGGATAAAATTCACGCAATGCAGGTTTTTGTCAGGGTAGCTGAAATGCAGAGTTTTACCCGGGCGGCGGAAAACCTTGGTCTGCCGAAAGGCAGTGTTTCACGCCAGTTGCAGGCGCTGGAAAACCAGATGGGCGCGCGCTTACTGCATCGCACCACCAGACGCGTACAGCTGACGCAGGATGGCATGATCTACTACGAGCGCTGCCGCGACCTGCTGGCAACGCTGGAGGAGATGGATTCACTGTTTCAGAACGATCCGGCCACCCTGAGCGGCCGGCTGCGCGTTGATATGCCGGTCAGCATGGCGTGTAATTTTGTCATTCCGCGCCTGCCGGCATTCTTACAACAGTATCCGGGGATTGAGCTGGAACTCAGCAGCAGCGACCGGCTGGTTGACGTTATACGCGAAGGCTTTGATTGTGTGGTGCGCATCGGCACCCTAAAAGATTCCGGGCTGATTGCCCGCCCGATCGGCCATCTGCCGATGATTAATTGCGCCAGCCCCGACTATCTGGCGCGTTTCGGCACGCCACAGACGCTGGACGATTTATCGCAGCATGCGATGGTGCATTACAACCTGCAACTGGGCAGCCCGGCGGAAGGGTTTGAATTCTTTGATGGTCAGCGTTGTCATACGATTCAGACCGGCGGCGTGGTGACGGTAAACAGCACGGAAACCTATCGCGCCGCCTGTATCGCCGGGCTGGGAATTATTCAGGTGCCGCGTGTGGGGATGCAGGAGTCGCTGAAAGCAAAAACCCTGGTGGAAATCTTACCGACCTTTCGCGCCCGGCCGATGCCGGTTTCACTGATCTATCCCCACCGCCGCAACCTGGCGCGCCGGGTTCAGGTGTTTATGGAGTGGCTGACGCAGACAATGAAACGCTACGCCGGGTGATAGCCAGACTATAATTATCAATCACACAGGCGATGGATAAAGGATAAGCGCGTTTAATGACGGATAAGCACAACCCACAGCAGCAACCCAACGAGGTGGCAACAAGCAAGCCACCGATCGCGATTAAAACCGGCAATAAAACCGTCGATCATTCGATTACCCGTCTGTCGCAGTTGATCGGCTGGTTTCAGACCATCCCCGCCGTGGCGCACTTTATTCGCGCGGGCGAACGCTTTAATGACCGGCTGGGCAGCCAGTTTGGCGCCGCCATTACCTACTTCTCGTTTCTTTCGCTCATCCCAATTTTAATGGTCTCTTTCGCCGCCGTGGGTTTTATCCTCGCGTCGCATCCCGATCTGTTAACCGAATTGATCAATAAGATCGTGAGCAGCATCAGCGATCCCACGCTGGCAAACACGCTGAAAAATACTGTCAATACTGCGATCCAGCAGCGCACCACCGTCGGGCTGACCGGGTTACTGATCGCACTCTATTCCGGCATTAGCTGGATGGGAAATCTGCGTGAGGCGATTCGCGCCCAGTCGCGTGACGTCTGGGAACGCAATCCGACGGACAAAGAGAAGATCTACTTTAAATATACCCGCGACTTTATCTCTCTGACCGGTTTAGTGCTGGCGCTGATTATCACCTTGTCGCTGACTTCCGTCGCCGGCGCCGCGCAGGCGGCAATTGTCAGCGCGCTGGGCCTGGACCATATTGAATGGCTGCGCCCGGCGATGACGATTATCGCACTGTCGATTTCGATTTTAGCCAACTACCTGCTGTTTTTATGGATTTTCTGGATCCTGCCACGCCATAAGCCGCGTAAAAAAGCGCTGTTTCGCGGTACGTTACTGGCGGCGATTGGTTTTGAAATCATTAAATTCATCATGACCCTGACCCTGCCGAAACTGGCCTCCTCACCCTCGGGGGCGGCTTTCGGTTCGGTACTGGGCCTGATGGCTTTTTTCTACTTCTTTGCGCGACTGACGCTGTTTTGTGCTGCCTGGATTGCCACGGCGCAATATAAAGACGATGAGAAAATGCCGGAACCCGGCAGGCATGCTCATCACTGAATGGCCCGGTGTGTGTCGCCGACGCCCGGGGCGACACGCAATCAGCTTGATTAACCCCCTTAAAACCAGTTAAAAATTTCGCCTTTCGCATAAATATTGCGCAACACTCAGCATTTATCGCTGACAGCTAACTTTTATTCAGCCTTTTTTTAGTGATTCCCGCTGAAAAATCGGCTGATTGCCTTGGCATTCGCCAGCAAACATCTTATGACAAAAATTATCCACTTTTACCGCCGCCGAAGCCGGCAGAACGCGGCTTTTCACCATTGAATGCCGCTTTTTCTATGCGTAAGATTCCTTTTCTCGTTTTATTAATAAGAATTAATCAATGCAAGCCACCATCGCAACAACTCTCGACGCCGAGCAAGACGCCACGCCAGTAAATTCACGCGGAAAAGTGGTGGTCGCTTCGCTAGTCGGCACTGCTATCGAATTTTTCGATTTTTATATTTATGCCACTGCTGCGGTTATCGTCTTTCCGCATATTTTCTTCCCACAGGGTGATGCCACCGTCGCCACGCTACAGTCGCTGGCAACCTTTGCTATCGCCTTTGTCGCACGTCCGATTGGTTCTGCCCTGTTTGGCCACTTCGGTGACCGCGTGGGTCGTAAAGTCACGCTGGTCGCCTCATTACTGACCATGGGGGTTTCCACCGTAGTAATTGGTCTGCTGCCGGGCTATGAAACTATCGGCGTATTTGCGCCAATGCTACTGGCACTGGCTCGTTTTGGTCAGGGCCTCGGCCTTGGCGGCGAATGGGGCGGCGCGGCGCTGCTGGCAACCGAAAATGCCCCGGCGAAGAAGCGCGCCCTGTACGGCTCTTTCCCGCAGCTGGGGGCGCCGATCGGGTTCTTCTTTGCTAACGGCACCTTCCTGTTGCTGTCGTGGCTACTGAACGATCAGCAGTTTATGGAATGGGGCTGGCGCGTGCCGTTTATCCTCTCGGCGGTGCTGGTATTGATCGGCCTGTATGTGCGTGTTTCCCTGCATGAATCACCGGTGTTCGCCAAAGTACAGAAAGCCAAAGCGCAGGTTAAAGTGCCGATCGGCACGCTGTTCAGCAAACATATGACCGCCACCATTCTTGGCACCTTTATTATGCTGGCAACCTATACGCTGTTCTATATTATGACTGTTTACTCAATGAGTTACGGTACCGCCGCCCAGCCAGTCGGCCTGGGTTACTCGCGTAATAGCTTCCTGTGGATGCTGATGGTGGCAGTGATCGGTTTTGGCATTATGGTACCGATTGCCGGCATGCTGGCAGACCGTTTTGGCCGCCGTAAAACGATGATTACCATTACGCTGCTGATTATCGTTTTCGCCCTGCTGTTCCCGCTGATGCTGGGCTCTGGTCAGCAGTGGCTGGTAATGGCTTTCCTGGTGCTCGGGCTGAGCATTATGGGGCTGACCTTTGGTCCGATGGGCGCGCTGCTGCCGGAACTGTTCCCGACCGAAGTGCGTTATACCGGCGCCTCATTCTCCTACAATATGTCGTCGATTCTCGGCGCCTCGGTGGCGCCGTATATCGCCACCTGGCTGACCGCCCATTATGGTCTGTTCGCGGTAGGCTTATATCTGGCGGCGATGGCCAGCCTGACCCTGCTGGCGCTGATTGCCATCAAAGAGACACGCCATCACACGTTATAACGCGTGAATAGGGTAGCAGCACGTTGAAAAGCCGGACATTGTTCCGGCTTTTTTTATGCGCCTGATGGCGGTAGTTGACGTCGCTTCTGCCGCGATAAAATGCTGGCAGAACGGCCATGCGGGTTACTTTTTCGATTTCATCTGCTGCAGCACTTTGCTGCACTGATTTTCATCGTTATCGCTGGGAGAAACCAACGCCAGTAGCGCAGCGGCCGGCGCGGCTACCACACCCAGCGCAACGGCAGCAGCGCCACGGGCAATCAGCGGCCCGGCTTTCACCCCCGCATCCGGATTTTTAAAGGTTCCGCGCACATAGAGCGGTGAACGCAAGGTAATAATCCGGATCCCCTTACTTTCCGGATCGATGGATAAATCGAGCCGTTCATTGGCGAAATTGCTGGTGCCGGAGATATTGATAATGGCGTTTTCGGTATCAAATACAAACAGACGCGTCGAAACCAGGCCATTACGCAAATTCAGATCGGCGGCGGCGCAGTTGATGCGCACTTCATCATCGCCGAACAGTTTACCCACCACGTAGTTACCGACGTTAAGTCCGACAATTTCCATCAGGTTGCGGCTGATCAGCCCGTCGTTCATCAGCAGCTTTAGCTCGCCATTGCTGGTCGCCAGTAAATCCGCCACCGAATTACCGGTGCCGCTTAAAGTGGCATCGCCATTCAGCTGGCCTAAGCTGCTCTGCATCGCCGCCACACCGTTAAATAGCTGGCGTAATCTCAGTTTACGCGCATGAATATCAGCCTGTCCGCGCAGCGGCGTTTTGTCGCCCTCCAGATGAACCACAGCATTGATGGTGCCGCCGGCCATAGCAAAACGCAGCGGATCTAAACGTAAATCGCCATTATTTAATACGACATGAGAAACGAGATCGCTAATCGGCAGTGAGTTACTGTGCTCAATGCGTTTGCCGCTGAATTTCACATCGGCATCCATCTGGCGCCAGCTTTTACTGTCAAATTTATCATGCGGTAATACCCGGTCCGCAGGCTGGCTGGCGGCATCGCCACGCTTCGCTCTCGCCTGTTCAGTACGGGCGCTGCCGTTAGCGGAATTCACCCCAATCAGCGGTCCGAGGTCAGCCATACGCAGCTGCTCTGACTCCAGCGTCCCTTCCAGCTTTGCCCGTGGTTTGCTTTGGCTGTAGGTCACCGAGCCATGAATATCGCTGTCGCCAATGTGACCGTTAAAGTTCTGATAATGGAATAGCGCGCCGCCCGGCTGGCGAAAGCGCGCCGTCAGATGACCATCGGTTTCGTACGGCGGGGTATCGGGCAGCAGCACGCCGGTTAAGCCATACAAATTGGCCAGCGTATCACCGGAAAAACGCAGGCGCAGGTCAAGACCGCCGAGGTTCAGCGGATCCTGCAGGACGCCGGCAAGGCGCACCCGGGTGGAGCCGTTACGCACATCAGCCTGAATCGGGAAGGGTGTGGTAGTGCTTCGCAACGACAGCATACCGCCAATTTTGCCATCGCCATTAAGTTGCTCATTATTGTAGGTACCACTGGCTTGCCAGCCAAAGACAAAATCTGCCGCCTGTGGTTGCTTATCGTCGCCACCCGCCAGTTGAGCAAAAGGTACCGGTTTACCAAGCGGATCCACCACGACCTGCACATCGGCTTTATTGATGGCGTCGCGATAGCTGATGCGCCCCTGATCAAACACAATATTATCGAGGCGAAATGACCAGGCTGAAGGTGGTTGCTCTGCCGGCGGGTTATCACTGTCCGCCAGATTAAACGTCCAGTTATTTTTGCCGTCGGCAGTCTGCACCAGTCTGGCGACCGGCTGCTGTAATTTAATCCACGGGATATAAAGTTGCTTCACCAGCAACGGCAGCGGCGCCAGCGTGGCATCAACCCGTTGCAAATGCATCATACTGACTTCAGGAATTTCCGGCGGGTTGCCGAGCATAATATCTTCGGCATGCACATGCGGCCATGGAACCCAGCTGCGCCAGCCGGGTTCCTCGCGATTACGCTCCCAGCTGACGCCCAGGTCGCCACGAATGGCGAAAGGACGATTTAATTCGGTCGAGACTTTCTGGTTGATAGTTGGTTTCAGACGGTTCCAGTCAAAGAAGGCGATCACCACGACGGCGACCACAACCAGCAACAAAAAAACCCCGACGATCCAGCTAACTATCTTTCCCGTACGCGACATCTCCAACTCCTTGCTAATCCCATGTCTCTATTAAAGATAGTCGAGACCATGGAGATCAGCATCAGGCAAGCTGGAGCGGCAGATCGGTTAACTGTTCAAAAGGCACCGGTCGTGAGAAATAATAGCCCTGTGCAGCAAAAGCCGGAGAGCCCTGTACCTGCGCCCACTCCTCTTCGGTTTCCACCCCCTCGACAATAACGCCTTTACAGTAACGATTAATCAAGGCCAGCAGCATCGCGAACAGGTTACGTCCCTCTTCGGTTTTACGCAGCAGAATAAACAACTCACGCGCCAGCTTGATATAGTCATACTTTAATTCCGTCAGGGCAGAGAAGTTCGCCATCCCTGAACCAAAATCATCCAGCCATAAGGGACCCAGCTCAGGCATCTGCGCCAGAATGGCTTCCTGCGGTAAGATATAGTGCTCAACCAGTTCGAAACGTACCCAGGGTACCCGGGCGATTAATCTCCGAATGCGGGTGTTATGTTGCAGCGCTAACAGCGAAGGGCCGTCAATATTGATGGAAGCGATCAACCCGCCATCAACAAATTTGCCTTCCCATTGGATCAGGAGCTCAAGCTGTTCCTGGACGATATTTAACCGCTGTGAAGTATCAAGCGCGGCAAAGTAGTCTTCTGGCGATAACCTTTGACCCGGCGCGGCAGGGTGAAAAACCGCGGTGAGTAACTCAATTGCCATCAAGCGACCAGATAGCTCATAGATCGGCTGAAAAGTATATAATCGCTGGCACTGTCTCCAGTCCCGGCGCTCTTCCTGATGTTTTGGTACAACAATTGAGGAAGGAAGCCGATGACCGATATTTTTCAGCATCATGGTTTACATCCTGGTTATTGGGGTCTGCCTTCAAGTGGCATCCTGTAGAGCAAGTATCGGCACCGGCTGCGATAACTTTATCGATGGCAAATCCCATTAACACCCTCCAACATATCAGCGACTTATGCTATTGATCGCCAAAATAGTCAGCAATATCGCACGCTATTAAGCAATTTAATCAATGACCTTTATGCTTAATAAAAATTAAAACACTGTTTTAAGTCATTGACTGATGTCAGCGGCAAAGCGAGACTAAAGGCCGAATTTCCTCGAGGCTGAGAACCATGACGCATAAAAAAATTGCCGTGATTGGCGAATGCATGATTGAGCTATCGCAAAAGGGCGCAGATTTGAGCCGCGGCTTTGGCGGCGATACCCTGAATACCGCCATTTACCTGGCTCGTCAGCTGCCAACAGAGTCATTAAGCGTGGAGTATGTGACCGCGCTGGGAACGGATACTTTTAGTAATGAGATGGTCGCCGCCTGGCAACAGGAACAGGTGAAGACCACGCTGGTCCAGCGGATGGAGAACAAGCTCCCGGGTCTGTACTTTATCGAAACGGATGCGCAGGGCGAACGCACCTTCTGGTACTGGCGCAATGAAGCTGCCGCCCGTTACTGGCTGGAAAGTGAACGCGCTGATGAAATTTGCCAGCAACTGGCGCAGTTTGATTACCTCTATCTGAGCGGTATCAGTCTGGCGATATTAAGTGCCGCCAGCCGGGAAAAATTACTGTCGTTGCTGGCGGCCTGTCGCAGTAACGGCGGCAAAGTGATTTTTGATAACAACTATCGACCACGCCTGTGGCAAAGCCGCGAAGAAGCCCGGCAGGCTTATGCCGCCATGCTGGCCTGCACCGATATCGCCTTCCTGACGCTGGATGACGAGACGCTGTTGTGGGGCGAGGCCAGTGTTGACGAGGTGGTCAGTCGCACACGCGCTGCCGGGGTGGAAGAGATTGTGATTAAACGTGGCGCAGAATCCTGCCTGGTGGCCTGCGGCGATGCCGCGTTAATCGACGTTGCGGCGGTAAAACTGCCAAAAGAGAAAATTGTCGATACCACCGCCGCAGGCGATTCATTCAGCGCTGGCTACCTTGCCGTGCGTCTGGTCGGCGGCAGCGCCGCCGAAGCTGCTGCCCGTGGTCACCTGACAGCCAGCACGGTTATTCAATACCGTGGCGCGGTGATCCCGAAAAGCGCAATGCCACAATAAACGGCTGCCCACATCCCCCCGCAAACAGAAGCAAGGTCGGCCCCCGGCCTTGCTTCCGCATTTCGCACCACCTCTGGTAATACAATTACCACCATTTCTGTGACTGAAGGCAATAAACAGGCCTGCAATTGTTTGATCATCGCCTTTTACCGGCTAGTATTTGTATTACTATATATCCAGAAACCTGGTAATAAGGAAAACGTGATGTTCTCTGATCTGAAAAACAAACGTGTACTGATCACCGGTTCGACAGCGGGCGTCGGCCTGGCGGCCGCCAAAGCATTTGCCCGCCAGGGCGCCAAAGTCGGCTTAAATGGCTCACGTTCGGCGGCTGCCATGAGTACCACCCTGGATGGGCTGCGGGCAGAGGGTTTTGATGTCGACTATTTTCAGGCTGACCTGACGCAGTCTGCGGCCTGCCGGCAACTGGTTGAGGCCTTTGTCGCCCGCTTCGGCGGTATTGATGTGCTGGTCAATAATGCCGGTGGTTTAGGCGGGCGTAACGGGCTGGAAAGCATTGATGACGATTTTTACGACCATGTCATGAATTTAAATGCACGTTCGGCGCTAATGACCACTAAATTTGCCATTCCCTGGTTACGTATTGCCGCGCAACAGAGCGGCGTCACCAGCGCAGTGATCAGTACCGGTTCCATTGCCGCACGTGAAGGCGGCGGCCCCGGCGCCGGTATCTACGCGGCATCGAAAGCCTGGCTGCACGATATTCATCGTAATTGGGTGAAAGAGTTTACCCGCGACCATATCCGTTTCAATATAGTCTCGCCGGGCACCATTGATACCGCTTTCCATGAAGATAAACCGCAGGAAGTGCGCGAACGCATTGCCAGTACCATCGCTATGGGTCGCTTTGGTCGCAGCGAGGAAGTCGCCCCCAGCTTTCTGTTTCTCGCATCGCACGCCTGCAGCGGTTATATCACCGGCCAGATTATCGATGTTAACGGCGGCCAGCTGGCGCCCTGAGGCAAATTCTGCAAGGGAGCGCCAAAGAAACCTTAGCTGGCGTAGGCGTTCCCAACCCGATGTTGTATCATCGGCCCATGTAAAACCTCAGGTATGACAAAAGCGTATGCAGTTTGAAATGATTGCCAATGCCCAGCGCGGACTGGACCTGCTGATTGCCAGCGACATTGCGCGCAAGATCATGACTGGCACCCTCAACGCCGGTGATATTTTGCCCAGCGAAGTGGAATTATGTGGCCGATTTGGCGTCAGCCGCACCGCGCTGCGCGAAGCATTAAAACTGCTGTCCTCGAAAGGCCTGCTGGAATCACGTCCCAAAATCGGCACCAGAGTGCGCGATCGCTCTCACTGGAATATCCTTGATGTTCAGTTACTTGAATGGATGACCGGCATGGAAGCCACCGAGGAGATGTATCATCAGTTTCTCGATTTCCGCCGGGTGATTGAGCCGCACGCCACCAGTCTGGCCGCAGTTAATGCCACCAGGGAGCAGCGCATTGAGCTGTCGCGGATTTATCACGAAATGTGCGAAGTCGACGCCGGTTCTTTTGATGCCGCAACCTGGGTTAATATCGATACCCAATTCCACCGGATGATTTTTCTCTCTTCGGGAAACTGCTTCTATATTCCTTTTGGCAATGTGCTGACGACGGTATTTAAGTGGTTTATCAGCTACTCCTCCAAAGAGGGCGGCACCTGCATGAGCGACCATCGTAAAATCTATGAAGCGATAATGATGGGTGATGCGCCGGCAGCACGGCAGGCATCGCTGAATCTGATGGAATCCAGTAAGCATCGCCTGTAACAGATAGCGCGAGAGGCATTAATGTCTCCGCGGCGAAACCGCGATCTCTCATGGCAATCAGGAGTACGACGCAATGCTAAAAGTATGGGGCAGAAAAACCTCTTCTAATGTTCAGGCGCTGATGTGGTGCATCGGTGAACTGGAACTCCCTTTCGAACGCTACGATATTGGCCATAAATATGGCGGCAACCATACCGCTGAATTTCTGGCGATGAATCCCAACGGTCTGGTGCCGGTGTTAAAGGACAATGACCACCCGGCGCTGTTTGAGACCGGCGCTATCCTGCGCTATTTGTCTAACCAGTATGCGCAAGGGCCATTCTGGCCGACAGATATTGTGCAGCGTAGTGAAGTGGATATGTGGGCTGAGTGGGCGAAGATCAGCGTTTCCCTCAGCTTTACCGCCCCGATCTTCTGGCAGGTAGTGCGCACAGCAGAGAAAGATCGCAATCCGCAGACGATTGCCGCGGCAGTACAACGTCTGACGAACTTGTTGCAGATCGCCGAAGCGCGCCTGGCGCAGCATGAGTTTTTAGTCGGTAATACCCTGACGCTGGCGGATATCACCTTCGGCTCCCTGCTGTATCGCTATTATGATATTGCCATTGATCGCGCAGAGTTACCGGCGCTGCAGCGCTATTATCAGCGCCTGACGCAGCGTCCGGCATACCGCGAGCATGTCATGATCTCTTATGAAGAGCTGCGGGCGGTTTAATTTAGCGTCGCTGTGCGCGGCGACCTGCCGGTCGCCGCTTCACTCATCCGGCGGTTGCCAGCGCACCGCAAATGTTTCAGCCTTCACTACCACCGTCATCACTCGCCCATCAACGAAGTGAACACTAACTTCGGAGTGGTCAGGCTGATGCTTTTCCACCCTGACCTGCCGCACCTGGCCACGCGCATCAAGTGAAGTTTCGCTCGCTTCATCAAAGTAACCATGGGTTTCAATCGCACAGGCGAACAGCACATTGTTTCCCTGCGTACGCCAGATCCATGCCGGTTCGCTGCGCAGATTAAAGTGCGGGTCGCTGGCGCCGCTGCGGGCCACCTGCTTCACCATGTCCGGGGATCTCCAGCGGCTATTCCAGCCAGCGATTAAGCTGCGCCATCTGCTGAGCCAGGCTCCGCCCTAAAAGTGAGTTAGTGCCCACCTCCTTTTTAAAACAGTCAATATCGGCCTGTTCAAGTAGTCATGCCTGCCAGCTCATCCGTGGTTCTCCTGTTGTTGCCAGTGCGGTTGCGACAGCAGCCAGGTTTCTCGCTGTGCCTGAATCACCGCGCCACGCCCGACCTCCTGCGGGTCGCCCTCCGCCTGTTCGCCGCGGCTAAAATCCGCCTGCTGTATCTGGCGCTGATAGCGCGTGTCGTGCAGGCGGTTGTCGGCCAGCGATAACAACGGAATTAAACGTTCGCTAACGCGATCAAGGGATTTGTATGGCCAGGGACGCGCATCGCTGGTATAGGGCGCCATAAAGTCCAGCGCACGCAGAATGCCCGCCTGCTGTGCATTCTGGTAATGCCATAAATCTCCCGCATCCGCCTTCTCTGCCAGTTCTGCCAGCGCGGTCAGCGCCTGCAAATTAAAGTAGCTGTAGTGAAATGAGCGGGTACGCGCCAGCTCCTGCGGCTGCGATCCATCGGCGGCGATCTGATAGCGCAGTTTACTTTCCGCCAGCGCCACCATCTGCTTAATCAGCGCCGGTTGTTGCAGATACCAGGCAATCCCCGCCACCTGTACCGCATACCAGTTGCCGTGATTATTTTTGGCCTGCGCCTCTTTTTTCGCCAGTTTGCTGGTTTGTAACCAGTGCAGATAATCACTCATCCACTGCTGCATCGCCTGCTGATCGCTGGCTTTCCAGCCTGGCGCCTGGCGCAATATAATCAGAGAATCAACAATCCGCGTGGCGAAGTAGCGCCCGTCCAGCACCCCGGAAGCGCGTCCGGCGGCCACACCCGGCACGCCCTGAGCAAAATTAAGGTTCGGATTCATACGTGTTTGCGGCGCAATAAACCAGCTGCGCAGCTGCGCAATGGCTTTGTCGGCGTAGCGCTGATCGGCGGAGAAATACCAGGCCAGCGTCAGTGCCTGCACATCGGCGGTGAAAGCCGCCAGCCGCAGACCATCCGATTGCTGATTTTTACTGGCCGGATTGACTTCGCCATCACGGCGCACCCACGGCAGGCCGTCAGTTTTGCTGTCGTCAGGCCACCAGTAGGCGCTGAGACTAAGATAGTCATGCTTCGAGCCGCTCGCTGGCGTCATGGATTTGTCGGTCACACTCATCAGCGGATGCTGCAGGGCGGCATCCGCCTGGCGCTGCAATGCCTGCCAGGCAGCAGTGGTCTGCTCTGGCGCATGATGCTGCGCTAACTGTTGTTTTACCGCCGCGATCTGCTGATCCACCAGCAAAGCCAGCGCATCAGCGCGCGCCGACAGACTCACGCCCGGTATCAGCAATAGTGAACAGAGTAAGCCGGTGATCATCCTGTTTCTCATTACTCTTCTCCCGATAACTTTCGTTTCTGGGCCTGCGCCTCATATCATTAGTAATACAAATAAAATATTTCACAGGCAAATCTGCCATAGCATTTTCAGAAATGCCACGCAGCAAACGCAGTAAATCTGGTGTTATTGAAGCTGGTCACAAATTACACCGATTATTTTTTACTCTGGCAATACTTTTACAAATTATCTGCAAACAAAATCTGGTCATACAAAAATATAACTGCCCCCTACAAGAGAAGAACGCTATGGATCTCAATACCATCGTGATGATCGGCTACTTCATTCTGATGATCATCATAAGCTATGCATTTAATGTGTTTGGTTACCTGATGGCATGGTACTGG
This sequence comes from Pantoea sp. B65, assembly GCF_047308185.1. Taxonomy (NCBI): domain Bacteria; kingdom Pseudomonadati; phylum Pseudomonadota; class Gammaproteobacteria; order Enterobacterales; family Erwiniaceae; genus Pantoea; species Pantoea sp. B65. The sequence goes on along the minus strand of NZ_JAHXPU010000015.1, from coordinate 194,733 downwards.
TTTGCCACCCGCTTTCGTCAAATGCGCGTGGATACGCCCCCCCAGGCGATAAACTATCGTTTCGGCCGCGCCAATGAGCAGTTTTTCACCTGGATGTTGATCCCTCTCAGCATCCTTAGTGCCGGCGTCTGGCTGAACAGCCTGGCGGTATTTGCCAGTGCGGTATTCCGCTATGACGTGACGCTGACATTATGGATCAGCGGTATTGTCGTGCTGCTGATTTCCCTGCTTAGCGGCGCCGGGGGGGTCGCCAGTGACTTGGTGCAGGCACTGGTAGTGGCGCTGATTTCGGTGGTCTGTGCCGTGGTGGCGCTGATTAAAGTCGGCGGCCCGGTTAATCTGGTCAGCCAATTCCCTTCCGGCTTTATCACCGGTCCGGGCGTTGGGCCACACTATGTTTCGTTGTTGTTCGTCTGTTTTATCTTCTTTTTTATCAAGCAGGTGCAAAGCATTAATAATATGCAGGATTGCTATCGCTTTTTAACCGCGAAAGACAGTCTGAATGCCAGAAAAGCGGCGTTGTTTGCCCTGCTGCTGCTGTTCGGTACGCTGATCTGGTTTATTCCGCCGTGGGCGGTGGCAATACTCTACCCTGATGCCGCCAGCGCGCACCCGGAGTTGGGTAAAAACGCCACCGATGCCGTCTACCTGGTATTTGCTGAGCGCGCAATGCCGGCAGGTACCGTCGGTTTGCTCATGGCTGGCCTGATGCTATTGATACTGGTGCCGAATCCCCTGTGGGGACGCCTGCTATTCCTCGCCTGCCCCCTGAGCATTCTGCTATTTGGCTGGCTACTGTATCGCAGCGCCAGTAAAAAAAACCTGCTGGCGGCGCTGGCAGACCCACACCGTTAATTCTGTTAATCATTAACCGCTGGCAGGAGAGAGGCTCTCTCCTGCTTGATCATCAGCTTTGCGTTAACAACAGGAAATAACGTTAAATACGTCAATTTAAACCGACGATAATAATGAAAATTCCATCTAAAGCGACATGCTTAAGGATGGAAGCTATTGTTCATTCCGGGCATCACATTAGATTTAACAGATAAATACGCTGTTACTGGCGCGGAGAATAAACGCCGGAAAACACCGTTGCCGCAATTTAATAATATTTTTGCTTTTGGCGTGAAAAAAATTTAAATCACCGGCTAAATACCCGCTAAAACCGCCACGACCACAGCGAGTCACGCACCGCCGCGGACGGGGGAAAACCCAGTGTTTTCGCGGCCTGAGGCGCTACAGACTGTCGGAGGAAATATGCCAGACAGCGGTAATCACCGACTAATGGCGAACATATTAACCATGATAATGTCTGAAAAAAAATAACCTATCAGCGGCGGTAATTTGAGAATTATTATCTGCATCCGCGGCGTAATAAAACCGGCGTTAATAATACCAATCCATTTTAGGGCATAATCCGAAATTGCTGCCAACCGTCGGCAAAAACTGGACGAATTATATCAAACCAGGCAATGCTTCACTCAGCAGCAACAACGCTCAACGATAAACAGCGTTGCGTTTGGCGCTTGCCGGTACTTTCTAAATAAAATTCTTCAGGACCGCCTATGAAAACCGAAATATTTAACATCTGGCCATCTGGTGATGCGCCAGGTGCCAGTGATTCCCGCGTACAGCCGCAGATTATTGATTTGGCTAATATGTTTGAGCCTCACGATCGTGCGGCGTCAGGCGTTCGCTGTCCGGAAATTGCGTTATGGCATCCTGAAGTATCCAACGGCATTACCCTGCTGGTGGCCCCCGGTGGTGGTTATCAGCGCATTATGATCGACAAAGAAGGCAGCGCGCTGGCGATTTTTTTCACTTCCATGGGTTATACGCTGGCGGTCATGACCTATCGTCTGCCGGGAGATGGTCACCACGAAGGCGCTGATGCGCCGCTGGCCGATGCACAACGGGCGATACGCGTGCTGCGTGAACGTGCTCAACAGGGATTAAACGGCAAACGTATTGTGATGATGGGCTTTTCCGCCGGTGGCCATGTTGCCGCCAGCGTCGGCACCCGATTTGGCGAAAAAATCTATCCGACGCAGGATGCCGCCGATAGCCGCTCGCCGCGACCGGATGCGCTGGTGCTGGTTTATCCGGTGATCAGTATGCGTGACGGCCTGGCCCATGCAGGCTCACGTAAGCAGTTACTCGGCGCGCATCCCGATCCGGGCAGCATTGAAGACTATTCGCTGGAAACGCGGGTGAAAGGCGATACGCCGCAAACCTTGCTGATCCATGCAGTCGATGACCCGGCGGTATCGGTGAATAACAGCATGGCATTTTTTAGCGCCCTGCGTCAGCGCGAAGTGCCGGTTGAACTGCACTTTTATGAAAAGGGCGGGCACGGTTTTGGCATCCGCGGCGTCGCCGACTTGCCGCTGGCCAGCTGGCCGATGCTGGTCACCGAATGGCTGCGCGCACGCATCTGGCTGTAAGGGCTTATCGTTGCGGGCGGACGCTGCCGCCCGCAACAGATTAAGACCGTGGCGCCGGAATATCAGACACTTCAGGTTTAGTTTCGTCAGCCTGCACCGGGGTCGTTACCACAGGTGGCGCCATAATACGCTGCCAGCTCTCATGCAATGCTTTCACATTGGTTTCAGCTTCACCCGGCGGCTGCATCAGTACCATCGTCAGCTCCTGCGTCAGCTGCTGGCGCAGCTCCTGGTTGAGCATCGGCAGCGTTAAACCGGATAAAAACGCCTGACGCAGTTTCTGATACTGCTCAGGCGCAATATCCACTACCGCATTCTGCTGTGAACGCAGACGCTGACTCATCAGCACATCGGTATTGGTACGCGCATAGGTGGCAAACAGCTTATTCAGCTCAGAAGTTTTCTGCGCCATCAGCGCGTCAAACTCCTCCTGCGGCAAACCATTATCCCGAATATTCGCCAGCTCACGCGCAATCAGGTTCATATTGGTCTGTAGCGTGGCATTGGCTGAATCCATATTGATGCCGCATTGCGCACGCTGATACAGCACGCGGCAGTCAAAGCCGACCTGCACCCCCTGCGCTTTACTGTCGCTCAGCGCGCGCTGTACATGCCAGAACAGCGCTTCACGCGCTAAATCGCTCTGCCAGTAGAGCGACAGGTTCTGTGAATCGCGAATCGGTTGCCATGGGGAGTCCCACACCAGCGAGAGACGATCCTGGCTGATATTATTATTCACCAGATTCACCGGCTGATGCGGTAGTGGCGAGAGCGTCGGCATTGGCGCCGGCGTCTGACGTTTCCCTTGCAGCGCGGCAAAGGTTTTATTGATCTGCTCAGACAAACCGCGGCTGTCGACGTTACCGACCACAAACAGCGTCATCGCATCCGGGGTATACCACTGCTTGTAAAAGCTGTTCAGCTGTTTGATATCGATCGGCGCTTTGGCCGGTGCTGCCGGATCATGGCCTAACATCAGCGAGCCTTTCAGACGGTAGCGCCACCAGACGTCCTGCGGATTGCCCGGATAAGTCGCGATAGGGTCATCGGCGTTAATCGCCGCATTAACCACCTGATCGTTAATGGTCATTTTACCGGCCGTCGCAGCCAGCCAGCTCAGCGCTTCTTTCACCACTTCCGGACGGTTATTGGGCAGGCTGAGACTATAAAGGGTGAAGTCATAAGAGATAAGTGCAGGAGGAAGCGGGCGGCTGGGATCGATACCTTGCTGCCACAGGGCGCGCTGCTGCATGGTATCCAGCGCGGTATTATGCACCAGCGCCAGACGTGGCAATAAATGGCTGAATCCGACCTGCTGGGCATTCTCCACCAGCGATCCGGTATTCACCATTAAACGAATTTCAACTCTGTCGCTGGGGCGCTGCGGCGTGGTGAGCACCTGCCAGGTTAAGCCGTTATCTAATTTTCCCTGCTGCCAGGCAGGATCGGGTTGTAGTGTTTCAGCCTGCACCGTACTACTGACTGCTGCCAGTAACACCCCACCAACCAAAAGACGTATTATGGTGCCCTGCATGTGAACCCCTACTCAATCACAAACCAATTATTTTCACTGGCGCTCCGCGGCTTGCCGTTATCATTCCTTTGAATCACAAAGGGAAGCTGCTGCATTTAAGAGAACAGCTTCTTAGACCACACAAAGGCGGAGATGTCGCGCAACGAAGTGAAATATCATGAAAAAAATGCTCTACCCTGAATCATTCGCGCTGCAGAAAGGCCGCAAGTTTCGCCCTAAGCAGCAACTATAAATGGCTCGCCTGCGCAGCCAACGCTGCCTGCAGCCTGAAGTATGACGGGTATAATTGGGGATTATTATGCAAATACCCGCAGTAAGGGCAAGCTACTGCGGGCATTTGAGGGACTTTTTAGATGAATTAGTCGCTAAGTGCGCTATTTCAGGCCATTTTTTGCTGTTTCCCGCTGGATGACAGCGTCGCCTTCATCTGTTTTTCGTCCAGCTGCCCGACCCATTTTGAGACAAATACCGTCGCCACACCGTTACCGATCAGGTTGGTTAGCGCGCGCGCTTCAGACATAAAGCGGTCGATACCGAGAATCAACGCCAGGCCCGCCACCGGCAGATGACCTACCGCCGAGAGTGTCGCCGCCAGGACGATAAATCCACTGCCGGTAACCCCTGCCGCGCCTTTTGACGATAACAGCAGCACCACCAGTAAAGTGATCTGATGGATAATATCCATCTGGCTGTTTGTGGCCTGCGCGATAAATACCGCCGCCATGGTCAGATAGATGGAGGTGCCATCCAGGTTAAACGAGTAGCCCGTCGGGATCACCAGGCCGACAACCGACTTCTTACAGCCCAGCCGCTCCATCTTTTCAAGCATGCGCGGCAACGCCGATTCTGAAGATGAGGTGCCGAGGACGATCAGTAACTCTTCTTTAATGTAGCCGATAAACTTGAAGATATTAAAGCCGACATAGCGCGCGATCAGCCCCAGAATCACCACCACAAACAGCACACAGGTAATATAGAAGCAGACAATCAACTGGCCAAGCTGCACCAGCGAGCCGACGCCATATTTACCGATGGTAAACGCCATCGCCCCGAAGGCGCCAATCGGCGCCAGGCGCATAATCATATTGATAATGCCGAAGATCACCCGGGAGAAGCTTTCGATCACGTTAAAAATCACTGTGCCTTTATCACCAAGGCGATGCAGGGCAAAACCAAACAGGATGGCAAACAGCAGCACCTGCAGAATATTGCCGCTGGCGAAGGCGCCGATCACGCTGGCTGGAATAATATCCAGCAGGAAAGCGACCACCCCTTGCTGCTCCGCCTGCTGGGCGTAGACCGCCACCGCTTTGGCATCGAGCGTCGCCGGGTCGACATTCATGCCGGCGCCCGGCTGGATAATATTCACCACCAGCAAACCAATAATCAGCGCGATGGTACTGACGATTTCAAAATAGAGCAGCGCCACGGCGCCAGTGCGCCCGACCGCCTTCATACTTTCCATACCCGCGATACCGGTCACCACAGTACAAAAAATAACCGGTGCGATAATCATTTTTATCAATTTAACAAATGCATCACCCAAAGGTTTCATCTGCGCGCCCAGCTCCGGATAGAAGTGGCCAAGCAGGATACCAATAGCAATAGCAGTTAATACTTGAAAATAAAGGCTTTTGAACAGAGAGATTTTCATAAAATCGATTCCGTTAACGGCATGGCATGCGATTTACACCGCTATCATTTGAGTGGAACAACAGCGCGGAAAATAACATTGGGTTAACAGGATTGATATATCACGCTTCACGTTGCGGAAAGCATATTCAAATTAATATGAACTGAAGCGCTTCAGTGGGGGGTTTTGTAACTTTTGATACAGCAAAGCCGCCGCCGCTCAGCCGTTACACATCGCTTTCCACCCGCGCCAGCCAGCTCTCAAAAGCCGCCAGCGGCAATGCCTCGGCGTAAAAGTAACCCTGACCAATATGGATGCCGCGCGCCAGTAGCCAGTCGCGCTGCTCCGGCGTTTCCACGCCTTCTGCCACCACGTCGATAGCGATAATCTCCGCAATCGCCGCGACGATTTTCACCATCGTATCGTCACTGGGCAGCGCCGAAACAAAGCTGCGATCCATCTTCAGTTTACTGATGGGTAACGATTTAAACTGATGTAAAAAGTTAAGGTTGGAATACCCCATACCAAAATCGTCCAGCGCCACCGAAATCCCCACGCGCTGGAGTTCGCTCAGCAAGACAATTGCCAGCTCCGGATCGCTGACCTGAGCGGTTTCGGTAATTTCCAGCACCAGACTGCCGGGCAGGATACGGTGACGAGCCAGTAAATCCTGTAAATGCGCCACCACGCCGGAATCGCGCAACTGCACCGCCGAAATATTGACGCTTAGCGGCAGATTGATCCCACGTTGCTGCCAGCTGGCCAGTACGCGGCAGGACTCTTCAAACACCCAGCGGCCAAGGTCGCCGATTACGCCCAGTTCTTCCGCCCCGATAATAAAGCCTTCCGGCAGAATATAGCTGCCGTCCGGCTGCCGCATCCGTAGCAGCGCTTCCGCGCCGACCAGTTTGCCGCTGCGCATATCGACTTGCGGCTGCAGGAACAGGGAGAACTGATCTTTCTCCAGCCCTTGCAGAATATCATGCTCCTGGGTCAGGCGTTTCTGCGCCCGTTCGGTGAGCAGCGGATCAAAGAACAGGATCTGGTTTTTCCCCTGATGACGTGCCGACATCATTGCCGAGGTGGCGCGCCCCAGCAGCTCGACCGCTTGCAGCGTATTGGCATCACGCTGCGCCATGCCAATACTGACCCCTGGCCGTAAGCGCATATGCTGCAACGCCACCGGCTGCGTCAGGCGTGCCATCACAGTACGCGCCAGCCGAATCGCGCGGAACGGGCTGTTGGCGCGCTTGACCAGCAGGGCAAAGTCACTGCCGGTCAGCTGCGCCAGCACGGTGCGATCATCCAGGCAACTGCGAATTTTTTCCACCAGCATCAGAATTAAAGCATCGCGTTGCTCATCGCTCAGTACGCCGGTCGCTTCCTGCAGCGTCTCAATCCGCAGCACCATAATGGTAAAATTGCCGATAGTGCCCGCTGATTTCAGATGTTGCTCCAATAACGCCAGGAACAACGCCTTATTCGGTAAGTCGGTCAGCGCCACATGGGTCGTCAGGCGGCTCATCTCATCATGAACCGACTCCAGCACCTGCTGATTACGGTTATAACTGCGAATCAGCATGCCAAACTCATCATCCCGATGCCGCGCCGGCAGCGCCAGTTTATGCGTCAGAATATCCTGCGGCGGTAGCTCCTGCAGCTCGCGGGCGATACTGCGCAGCGGATGAACCATCAGCCGGTTAATACACCAGCTAATCACCACCGACAGGGTCAGCGCCAGCAGCAGATAGGTGGTCATCATAGTGGCGAGCGTACTGAGGATAAACTGATATACGCGCCAGGAGTCCGCCTGTAACACCAGATAAGCCAGCGGCTTCGGCGCGGCGGTACGCTCCATAGCGTACAGTGGCAGGGTAATTTTTACCGGTAGTTTAAACAGCCTGGCGATAAGCTTCGGCACCGGCCTTTCCACCGCAAAATCGGTATGTAACGCCTGAAAGGCGTTGGGTAATACCACATCGGCGCGCGTCAGAATGCCGGCTGGCTTTAGGGTATTAAGAATGCGTTCCGCCTCCGGGATATCAGCGCGCAGCACCGCTTCCGACAGAGGCTGGCGAACAGTATGCGCAATATTTTCCATTTGCTGGGCGTAGTCAGTCCTGCGCTGCTGCACAAAATGGAAAAGCTGGATAACGATAAAGATACAGATGGTAATAACCGCAACCGCTGAAACCGTCGCCATCTGCTTAATCGTAAGTGAACGACTAACGCGCAAAGCTATTCTCCAGGCTCCCTCTGGGGGAATAAGAAGGCAAAAACTGTCCAGAGTATATCTCATGCCCCCGGTTTTTTTATCCACCAGAATGCAAGGGGTATTGGTGTTTAAGGGTTTTCCGAACTAAAAACGTTATTAAGCGGCTATATATCGACTTTTTCCGGCGCAAAACTATTTAAATTCGGCATAGGGCGTTAGCGGTTGCGCTGGCCAATCCAGATCCCCTTCCCAGCCCGCCATTGAGTAACGCAGATACATCAGCCCATGACTGGGGGTGTAATCCTTCGCCTGCTGAATATCGATGGCCGCCCCCAGTGTCCAGTGCGCCGTTAGCCGCCGTTCAATCACCGCCTGCAATGTATACCCCAACCCGCCGCCAGAGCTGTTATCGGAGAACGGATGGTCGCGGGTAGCGAAACCGGGGTCGACCGGATAACGCGCCTCGCCGCTGCTGCGCGAGTACGACCAGGAGGGGGAAGCAGAAAAATCACAGGACCAGTGCTCCGTGCGCTGACGCCAGCTAAGCGGTAGCGCCAGCGAGAAATAGCGTTGCGGACTGTAATATCCCCCCTGGCCAAACGAATAGTCGCTGAGGTCTTTCTGGTAGTGCCATAACATGCTGCTGACGCCGACGGTCATGCGCTGGCGATCGCTATTGACCAGCTTATAATAGTAGCCGCCCATCAGACGCTCACGCGTATTGTCTGCAACATGGTTACCGCTGAGCTGATGCGCACTCAGATCGCCCCAGAGACCATCAGCGCCGCCCCGATCGTAACTGAGGCCAATGCTGCCTCCGGTCGCCACCACCCCGCCCCAGCTGCGACCCCCTTCGCTGCTGGGGTCTTGCGCACCGGCAAAGGCGAGCAGTGAACTGGAGATCGGCCGACGCGATGCGGTTAATGACAGACCCAGATCGCGAATATCGTGGTTCCAGCTGACGCCCCCCACCCAGTTGTGCAGCAGAAAACCGAGCGGCGTAGTGCCGACATCCGCAGACCAGCGCTGATTACGCCAGCCAATCGCCGGGGAGACACCGGCGGCGCGCTGCTGCAAATCGCGGCTACAGCCGTTGGTATTATTATCCGCACAGGTGCCAAACACCTTGCGGTGGCCGCCATTGTCACTGTTAAAACTGCCGGCCGACATCGCCACGCGATCGAGGCGCAGAAAACCTTTTCCATCGGCCACTGGCGTTTCGGCTTCCAGCATCGTGGTCCATATGCTGAGGTTGGAAATGCCGCCGGTACCTTTATTACGCGAGTAATCCTGCTGCAGCGTCAGCGTAGTCTCCTGCTGACGCCACAGATCGGCAGCATCGCTGCGTAACCCGCGCTTTAGCCAGTCATCCTGTTCATCGCTACGCATCAGTCGGGTAAAGTTCAGGTTATCCTGCGGCAACTCGTGGCTTATACCGCTAGCCACCATCGCCTGGCGATAGTCAGCGAGCGCCAGCTGTGGCTGCTGCCGGGCTTCCAGTCGCGCCGCGTCGCGATATACCAGCGCGCTGGCTGGCGAAGGTATCTGTTGCGCAGCCTGGTTTTTCAGTCGCTTATACAGGTCGCGGGCGCGATCGGTATCACCCAGCGCTTGCCAGGCACTGGCAACCCGGCGACCACGATTGATACTTTGCTTTACCGTCTGTGGCGGCAGAGCCTGCAGAGCGCTGCGCGCCTCATCAGGACGTTGTAATGCCACCAGCGCTTCAATACGTCCCAGCGCCGCATCGTCATCCTGTGGTGAGCGCGCCAGCAGCCGTTGATAACGCTGCAGCGCCTGGCGGGCATCGCCGCGCGCCAGCGCCCAGTCAGCGAGGGTGCTTTCCCATACTGCCGGCAAGGGTTGCTGCTGCAGTAACGCCACCGCCGCCGTTTCATTACCACCATCGCGTAAACGATTGGCGCGCGCCAGAATTTTTTCCTGCTGCAAACGGCTGGCCAGCTCACGCATTCCCCGATCCCACTGTGACTCGGGCAGGGTATTCAGCCGGGCTAACGCCTGGTCACGGCGATCGCCGGAGGAGAGATAAAGGCCGTAAGCATAAACCTGGGCGCGATCTGCGGGACGTTGTTGCGCCATCGCCGCCATTAACCGGTCCGCCTGTTGTGGCAAACCCGCCTGACGCAGTGCGCCAGCCAGCCGGTAGTTTAGCCAGACATCATCAGGCGCAGCATGTTGCGCCTGATAGTATTTATCTGCCGCCGCCTGCCAGCGTCCCTGTTGCGCCAGCGCATCGCCCTCTGCGCGCCGTACCTCACTGCGCAAACTGTTCAACAGGCTGCCAAGCGCCCGTTGCTGCGCAGGTGATGATAATCGCTGAATAAAATCCACTGCTTTTTGCGCTGACTGCTGCTGATAAAGATGACTCAGCCGCCGGGCGGCGTTGCTGTTGGTCGGATCGAGACGCAAGGCGCGCAAAAAAAACTGTTCGGCAGCGGCGTTATTTTTCCGCGCCAGCGCCACATCGCCTAAGCCAAGCAGGGCATAAACCTCACTGCGGTCCAGTGCCTGCGCCTGCTGATAATAGCGTTGCGCAGCGCTAACATCGGCGCGCGCCAGCGCTTTATCGCCATTATCGATCGCCAGCCAGTAGCTGTCGGAGCGCAGTAAGCTGCGCCATTTACCGATACTGGTACTCTGCTGACCCGCCTGTATCGCGCGGGTAAAATAGCCTGTCGCTGCGGCCCGCTGATTAGCCCGTGACAGCGCCTGTCCCATGGCGCCGAGCAGTTCGGCGTCATTCGGCGTCGCCGTTAGCGCCGCGCGCAATGCCGGGATCGCGGCGGCACCGGCGCCATTCGACACCTGTGCCAGCCCGGACATCCGCTGACGAAATAGCGGGTCGGCCAGCAGTTTTTGCTGACGTTCCAGCTCCTGCTGCCCCTTACGCCGGGCCTCACCTGAGGTAAAAGTATCGAGGTAGGTTTGCAGTTGCGCCACGCTGGTCGCAGACACCGGCTGCGCGACGATGCGCGTCAGCCACAGACTGGCTGCCTGCTCACGTCCCGCCGGATTTTGCGCCACCGCTTTCAACTGGCTGAAAGCCTGACTGTCATTATTCCTTTGCAGCTGCAGAGCGGCAATCTGTAGGCGTACGCCAGGATGACCGGGGTATTGCTGCTCCAGTGCCTGTAACCGGGCTAACGCCAGACTCTGCTGGCCATCAATGCGCGCCACCAGCCGCCAGTACTCCAGCGCAATATCCACATCAGGGAAAATGCCATTAAACTGTTTATCGTAAGCGCTTCTGGCTGCCGCCAGCCGTCCTGAAGTCGCCAGCAGTCTTGCCTGTTGTAGCTGCTGGCGGCCTTCCGGCGAGGCCAGCAACAGCGCGGCGGCGGCCTGGCGTGTGGCGGCCGCCCCCGGCGCGATGCGCTTCAGCCGCGCCATTAAGCGTTGCGCCTTCTCCTGCTCACCCTGATGCAGCGCCAGCCGCAGCTGCGCCGCTACTAACTCGGGATTATCGGGGTCGATTTTTTCCAGCCGGTAGAGCGACTGGGTCACCAAATCGTATTTATTCGTCGCTTCGCCAATCCGGATTTGCTGCAGCAGCCAGACCTGCGGCGCCACCTCAACGGCAGAGGCACTCCGCGCCGTCAGCGGCATCAGCAGACAGGCGCTGGCGGGCAGCATCACTGCCCGCCAGCGCCGGGTTTTGTTGATCACTAATCGCTATCCTCGTCACTGAGACGACGACGGCTTACCAGCCTCATCACCCGCCAGATCAACAGAGCAAACAGAATCACTACCACTACCGCAAACAGCGCCAGCCAGACCGGATGTGTCGCCAGCGCATTCCATAGCCGCTCCCACCATGGCAGATAACCGACCTGATAGCTGTCGCCGACACGCAGGCTGTTGACGCCAGATTCGCGCACCATCGCCACGGAGCCGAAGATGGCGGCCCGTTTTCCTGAATCCAGCAGCGCGTTATTTAACAACTCCCAGCCGCGCGGGCTGTCGGCCAGTAATGCCACCACACTACGCTGATCGTTAAATGGCGACTGAAAACCGACGATCGCCGCCATCGGGCCGCGGGAATCAATCACCGTCTGGCTTTCCGCCTGGCGATCGCTATCTGAAGCGTTGACATTATCCAGTGCTGACTGGCGGTTGGGTTTATTCACCCAGCTTTTCGCCGCATCCACCAGTAGATTGATCTTGCTGTCCTGGCGCAGGCTCTGGGGAATAGTGCCGATCAGCAACAGATCGGCGTCGCGATTCTGTGCTGTACCGCCGTCGTCGCTTATCTGTACCTTCAGCGCCGGATAACCGGTTTGCGCCCCGATATTACCGAGCGCGTTAAGCAGGGCGCTGACCTGTTCCGTTGTCGGCTGCGACTTAACCAGCACCAGGGTTTGCGCCAGATCGGCATTACGGCTGAACGGAAAGCCAGCGCTGGCAAAGGCGCCCAGCGAAGGCATGGCCATAAAGTGACGGTAACCGGAGAAATCCACCGTTGAATCACTATCGATCACAATATGATTGCCAATCGGCGTGACGGTTTCGCAGCGACCATCGCTGGTACCGCCAATAATGGTGGTGGCGTAATCAAAATCAAAACGCATCTGGTTCACCACCCCAGGACGCAGCGCGGGGATCCTCAACTGATTATTGCTCTCCTGTCGCCCCTGAATCAGCGGAATATGCAGTAATTGCTTACCCGAGTCCTGTTTCATCGACAGCGGATAATCCTGCATAAACTGTTCGTTCAGATGGATAGCCAGTCGGGAGCCGTCGTTTTGCAGTGGTGAGGTATAGCGATAGCGAATATCCATATCAATACCGCGCGCGCGGATCAGGAACAGGTCCGGCGGCAGATTGATATTAAGGTTAACCGACGCAGGTTGCAGGCCACTGGACTGGAACTGGTCCTCATACTGCTGCAATTCGCGGAAAGTGGTCGGGCGATCGGTGCGTACCCAACGCGGCGCGTCATACGGCTGACGCGGCGCCAGTGATTTAACGCTATCGATAGTGGATAGCTGACCGCGCAACAGCACATCCCCCTGCGCAATCCCCTGCACGGCAGTGATCAGATCCTGATCGTTACGTCCCAGCACCAGCAACAGCTTCTGATACGGATGGTCCGGACGACTGATGATGGCGACGCCAGGTTTTTGCACTGGCGGATAGTCTTGCAAAAAATCCGGCCGCCGGTCGTTGGTGGCAAATACGACCGCATGCTGCTGTGGCGGCAGCTGGTTATACAGCACCGGAAATGCCTGGCCATGCCAGCCAGCCTGGACGCCAAACCAGGATGCCAGTATCGCTGCAGCCTGCTGCTGCGCCAGGTCTGGCTGTGCGGCAAACACCATCGGCAGCGACAGCGGGCGATTATCGCGACTGTCAAAAAAGGGTTCCGGGAAATGTGACAGGTCATCTTTCACTGGCAATTTCTGCATAGTCAGATCGAGCGAGCTGTCTTTACCGATATCCAGCCAGATCGCGCTATAGGCCGGATTTTCGCAGACGTTGGTGTAATGCCCCACCAGTTCCATTCGGATACGGTTAAAATCGCCGATAAAACGGGGGTCGATACTTATCTGCGCCTGATTGCTTTTCCCCAGTTGATCCGCCGTGACCGTCACCAGACCGACCAGTTCATCATTGAGGTAAATTTTCAGATGCGACATCACCGGCAATAGCGATGGCGAAGGACGGTAATGCAGATTCAGCAGCGCTTTGGTGACCACTTCATCACTGCGCACGCCAAACTCAATTTGTCCCTGCGGGCGGGTGCCGCGTAGTTCAAAGCTGCCGGGCGCAGGCGCGACCTGCAGAAACGGCAACACCTCTTCCCGTACCGGCGCCAGAGGCGCGGTCGCTATCACCGCCGGCGTGGCGGCATCATGGCTTACAGCCTGCAGCGACGGGGCAGGCTGTGGCGCGGCCCAGGACAGCGGCATTACACCGAGCAACAGTGCACTACACCAGCTTATTTTTCTTGTCATCTTGTTATCATCAATTAGTGAGTTTTTACCGTGGCAACCCGCGGGGCTCTGGGGAAAAAGGAAGCGATCCAAACCATCAGGCCGGTTAATAGCCCGAACAGGCGACGCAGACCCGATGGCCCATACTCCGCCAGACGGAGATAGCCTTTGAACCCCAGCAGCATAATGTCGGCCAGGCTATGCATCGGCTTATCTTGCGGGAAATCGTCCAGCCATAACGCCCAGGTATCCGCGCGGGCGAAAGTACACTGAATAAAGTCGATATGCTGTCTGGTGCTGAGCGCCTGCAGACTAAGACCGGCGCGCCGGCCAAACACCCGTTGCACATTGCAGGGGAAACTAAACTCCTGCTGGCCGCGTTTAAGTAGCAGGAATATCTGCTCTTCCGCGTGCAGCAGCCCTTCCTCCTGCAGTTCCAGCCCTACGCTGGCATCGGAATAATCACGCAGGGTGCAGGGCAGCATATGGCCACTCGCGCGCATAATTGCCGCCGGCATCGCCATATCCACCCGGTGAGATTCGCGTATCTGCCGTGCTTCGACCGATACCGCCACCGCCCCTCCCAGAATAATCAGGTTGTAGAGCACCCAAACCATGCTGACCAGCACCGTTAATACTTCTGTTTCTGGCCCGCTATACAGACGCCAGAAAGCAGCAAGCAGACCGGCCAGATTCAGCAGCACCAGCAACATATAGGGCCGGGTGATCACCCAGTCGAGATGGCGCTCCTCAACCAGGCCGCCTTTCCCGGTGACGTTAAATTTACCTTTATGCGGGTTAAACAGCGCGACCGTGGTCGGACGCGCGATATACCAGGCCAGTACCGTTTCATAGATATCGCTCCAGAACGAGTGGCGCCAGCGCCCCTGGATGCGCGAGTTAGTCAGGCTGGTATGGGCCATATGCGGCAGCACGTAAATGGCGATCGCCAGCGCGGGCGCAAAGATGATAAAGGCGTGGCACAGCAGAAAGGCCAGCGGCGCCAGTAAAAAAATCAGCCGCGGGATGCCGGAGAGAAAATGCAGCATGGCATTGGCATAACAGAGACGCTGTACCAGTTTCAGCCCCTTACCCAGCAACGGATTATCCAGGCGAAAAATCTGCGCCATGCCGCGCGCCCAGCGGATACGCTGGCCGATATGCGCTGATAAGCTCTCGGTAGCCAGTCCGGCGGCTTGCGGAATACGGATATACGCCGAGGTGTAGCCCTGGCGATGCATGCGCAGCGAGGTATGGGCGTCTTCGGTAACGGTTCCCGTGGCGATACCACCGACAGCATCCAGCGCACTGCGACGGATCACCGCGCAGGAGCCACAGAAGAAGGTCGCATCCCAGACATCATTGCCATCCTGCACCAGGCCATAAAATAACGAGCCTTCATTTGGCGTGCGGCGAAAACGCCCGAGATTACGTTCAAAAGGGTCGGGGGAGAAAAAGTGATGCGGCGTCTGCACCATCCCCAGCCGGGATTGTTTAATAAACCAGCCCATGGTGATTTGCAGGAACGAGCGGGTGGGCACATGGTCACAGTCAAAAATCGCCACATATTCGCTGCGACAGGCGGATTGCAGGGCATGGTTAATATTACCCGCTTTGGCGTGCTGATGGCGCTCGCGCGCAATGTAATGAATACCGACACTGGCGGCAAACTCACCAAATGCCGGACGATTACCGTCATCCAGCAGGTAAATCGTCATTTTGTCGTGCGGCCAGTCGATACCCAGTGCGGCGTAAATCGTCGGTTTCACCACGCTCAGCGCTTCGTTAAAGGTGGGCACCAGCAGATCAATGGTCGGCCAGCGGGTGATATCGGCGGGCATCTTTACCGGCTGGCGATTCAGCGGCCACAGCGTCTGAAAATAACCGAGGACCAGCACCACCCATGAGAAGGTTTCGGCGGCAATCAGCATCAGGCCGAAGGTCAGGCTCAGCGGGTCATCCCAGTTAAGCGTAGCGGTGTAGCGCCACCATAAATAGCGGCAGGAGACCGTCAGCGATAACACAATCAGCATGGTGGTTGATAAACGCCCGGGCACTCGTCGTACTACCATCGCCACCGCCCACAGCAACAGCACAAAAATAAACTGGGTAAAGAGATCAAACGGTTGCGTAATACACAGTAGCGCCAGCAGGGTGGCAACCGTGGCGCAGAGGCCGTACAGCAGTTTTCGCCACCGTGGGTCCATCTCATCCAGCCGTGCTTCCGAGCGTCCGGGTAATTTTTGCTGCTGCGCACGTTTTGGCAGCGCGCCAAGCCACAGATTAAAACGCTTACGCCCGCGAGCCAGCGCACGGAAAAGATTAAAGCGCCGCGGCCGGCGGTGTGCCGCATGATACAAGGGCAGAAATAGCAGTAGCCACAGGCTCTGGATCAGATAGCGCAGCGCATCTGCAGGGCGTGGATGCCCGGCAGAAATATGGGGGTACAGCGCCGGACGCTGGCGCATAACGTTCTGCCACCCGGGATTTTCCAGGCGCAGTAATGACCAGCCGAGTATGACCCACAGACAGTGTAGCGTTGCGGCAAATCTGCCGGCACCACAGCGGCGATAGCCGCGATAACGCTGGCTCAACGCCTGTGACACCGCAGGAACCAGCAACCAGCGCAGCGGATTCATCGACGTGACCCGGAAAGGTTGATTAGCAACCAGCTGGCCAGCGTGGTCACTTCTTCCACCGCCAGGCTGCCGGGACGATACTCGCCCACCGGCTGCTTAACCAGCAGAGCCTCAGCCACTGCCTCATCCTGATGAATATTCACCGGAATAAGCTTGCTTAACGTTGTCAGCCACAGCTGCTGCAAATCCTGTTGCGACTGGCTGTTGGCATTAAATTTATTGAGTAAGAAGCGTGTATCATTGCTGAAGCGGCGCTGATGCAAACGCAACTGACAATTGGCATCGGCGGTTATCAGACAGAGAATATGGTCGGCCTGCGCCAGAATCTGGCGCGACCAGCGGTTCTCTTCGGCCGGGACATCCAGCAGCAGCCAGCGATAATGGCTTTTCAGTTCCGCCAGATGCGCCAGCCACGCTGACAGATAGTCGCCGGCATGCTGCTGCGACCCCTGTCGCTCCTGCTGACTCAGGCTGCCAAATGGCACTATATCAAGGCCCGGCAGATAGCGCAGAGCGCTTTGCCGCCACTCCCCATGGTCCAGCGCCGCACGCATCCAGCCGCGCGACATGCCGAATGGCACATTAAAATGCGCGGCCAGCTGATTACTGGCGGAGAAATCCATTGCCAGCACGCTTTCCCCTAACTGATTAAACGCCCAGGCCAGCGCAGCCGTAAGCGAGGTGGTTCCGCTACCGCCGCGCAGTCCCTGAAGTGCGATTACCGGCATTAATTCCCTTTCTCCTGCCGCTCAGCAGCTAATTCATCCAGCAATGGCCAGCGCGCAAGGATATTGTCCAGACGCTCATCGCGGGCAATATCGACATAGTAATTTGCGTTAAATGAGAATGTTTTGCCCAATGCATTAATATCGTCAGACTGACCACTAACGTTCACTGTGGTGAGAATATTTTTATTTTTTGTCATCATCTTTCGCCGTGGGAAACTCCCTGCTGCCGAACAGGCTAATATATCGCGAAGCCTGACACACAGAAAAAATGTCCGGGTTATTTTACTTGTAATCAATAATTTAAAAACTACAATTAGTCTTAAAATGACTGTCGATGCGAAAATAAAACAGTTCTGATTTTTTTACTTTGCGAAAAGAAAAATAAAATGACGCTTTCGTTTACTCTTGGCATTGAGCAACTGCAGGGTGAATTAACAAAAATGCAACCTGCGGGTTGCTACTGGATAACCGCCGATCGTCAGTCAGATGCACGCATACTGGCGCGGCAGGTTATTGACGCGCAAAAAAGTTTGACCCTGATCAGCACGGCAGAAGCGCCGCGGATGTTATTAACACCGGCCCCGGCGGGTGATACGGCCAGCGTTGCCATGTATTCCCTGCCGGCAGATCGAAAGGCGTTGCGCAATCTGCCGGAAGATTTATCGCGGGTATTATCGGTCAGACCGCAACTAATTTTACTTTATACCGCATATGCCGAATGGCAAAACTTAAATTCTGCTGAACTGTCAATCTGGCTGAAGAACATCACCCGATTAGCGGTCGCGAAACAAGTCGCATTATTAATTATCTCTTCCGGCGCCGGCATTAATAACCTGCGTGGTCAGTTGCAACCCTTTTTTCGTCGTCTGAATGGTGTGGCGCATCTTGAATGGCAGCAGGATTGCCGCGATTATCGCATTCACTGGTGGAGTAATGGCAGGCAAATTTTGGCCGATCGCGTTATTCGTCTGGGTATTCATCAGGAGAGGTTAACCTTTTTAAATGATGCGGAACCCGGTACGCCATTAACCTTAAACGATGAGCACCATTTTATTGCCGTAAGAGATGTTTTAGAGGGCGCCCCGCCTTTATCGCGCCAGTGGCAGCTTTTTGATAATAATGCCGCCGTCTATTCCCGCGCGCGGCAGGCCAGTTCTGCCACGATTATTTTTAGCCTGAGCAATAATCAGCAAATTGCTATGCTGGCGGAAAGTATCCATGACCTGCGCCGCACGCGCGGCAGCGCACTGAAAATTGTGGTGCGCGAACTGGAAACCAGTATGCGCTACAGTGATGAGCGGCTGCTGCTGGCGTGCGGCGTCAATAGCATCGTTCCCTTCAGTAGTAATCTGTCGTACTTTCTCACCGCTCTCGAAGGCCTGCAGGGACAGAGCTATAACCGCCATGTTCCGGCCGACTTGCCGCAACTGGTGGCCGCAATGCAGCCGCTGGATGAGAAGGGATTTTTCCCGCCTGAACGCTTTTGCGCCACGGTAAAACGGCTGATGCAAAACGCTCAACTACCGGAAAATGGTAAAGGGTTGTTAGTGGCGCTACGACCGGTGGCGGAATTGCGACCGGATCAGGCGCTGGTTTTGTGTAAGATGCGGCGCTATGGCGATCTGGTGACCTTAGTCGACGATCGCCTCTATCTGTTTCTTTTCTCCTGTCGTTTTAACGACTTCGATACCGCGCTCAAGTACATTTTCCCTCTGCCTTATCATGAAATATTCGCTAACCATCTGATTTTGTACGAGGATCTGCAAATAGTTTCGGAGCTCAGGCAGATTAGGGCGCAGATCCCCAGCGCCTGGCGCAAGCCGGCGGCAGACACTGAGACGGCAGAAGTAGCACCGCCACAGCAGCAGCGTCCTGTGCTACGTCGCGTGCCGGAAGCCATCACTCTTGGCGCCAGCCCCCACCACCAGGCGCGTAGCCGATGAGTGCTATCGATGGAGTACAGATCCTGATTCTGCTGCTGTTAATCTTACTGCTTTTAAAACCGTTTTATACTCGCTGGCTGCCAGCAACCTGGCACGGTATTCTCCATCGTTTTATGCCGCCGCGTTCGCTGAAATATGAAGGTACGTGGCGGAAGAAATCAGCCAACAGGGATGATAAGAAGTAATGACTGACGCTAAGCGCGTACCCGCTTCCAGCGGTGCTCTCCCGCCCTTCTGGCGCGGGCTGGGCGGCTGGAATTTCTACTTTCTGCTGAAATTTGCCCTGCTGTGGTTTGGCTACCTGAACTTTCATGCTTTCAGTAATCTGGTGTTTCTTGCCTGGCTGCTGATGCCAATCCCGGCGTTGCGCTGGCACCGCATCCGCCACTGGCTATCACTACCGGTTGGCTTTGGTCTGTTCTGGCATGACACCTGGCTGCCAGGTTTTGCCAGCCTGATGAGTCAGGGGGATCAGCTTAGCGGTTTTTCTGCCGCCTATTTGTTGGATCTGGTTAACCGTTTTATTAACTGGCAAATGGTCGGCGCAGCCTTTGTGCTGTTGGTGATCTGGCTGTTTATTGCTCAGTGGATCCGCATGACAGTGATCGTCTCGCTGCTGCTGCTGTGGATTAATCTGGTTAATATTGCCGGGCCATCGCTGCCACTGCTGCCGGTTAAAGCGGTAACCTCCGAGGTGGTGCGTGAAAATCCGCCAGCGGCCAACAACGAAACACCGGACGCTGAACCGTTGGATCAGTCGGCACCGCCTACCAGCGCAAACCTGACGGCGTACCTTAACCGTTTCTATAATCAGGAAAAACAGCGAGTTACCCAATTCCCCGCCGACCTGGCGCCGGGAGCGGCGCCCTTTGATATCCTGGTGATCAATATCTGTTCACTCGCCTGGGCGGATGTCGATGCGGTGCAGTTGCGCAATCATCCGTTGTGGCAGCATTTTGATATCGTGCTGAATAACTATAACTCGGCCACCGCCTACAGCGGCCCGGCGGGTATCCGCCTGCTGCGAGCCAGTTGCGGACAGAGCTCGCATCACGATCTCTATCAGCCCACCAATAACCAGTGCTACCTGTTCGATAATCTGGCGAAGCTGGGCTTTAAACCGCAGCTGATGCTGGACCACAGCGGCGAATTTGGCGGCTTCCTGCAGGAGCTGCGCGACGCCGGTGATATGCAGGCTCCTCTGATGTCACAGAGCGGGATTGCACCGGCGCTGACCTCATTCGATGGATCGCCGGTATTTAATGATGCGCAATTAATGCAGCGCTGGCTGGACGATCGGCAGAAAAGCAGCGATACACGCAGCGCCACTTACTACAATCTGATCCCGCTGCATGACGGCACGCGTGAACTGGGTAGCAGCAAAACCGCCGCTTACCAGCCGCGGGCGCGGCAACTGTTTGATCAGCTGGATGCCTTTATGACGCAGCTGGATAAATCCGGTCGTCGCGTGATGGTGATCGTGGTGCCGGAACATGGCGCGGCGGTAGCAGGCGATAAGATGCAGATGTCTGGTCTGCGCGATATTCCCAGCCCGTCGATTACCCATGTGCCGGTCGGCATTAAGTTTGCCGGGATGAAAGCGCCACATCAGGGCGCGTTACAGATCGATACGCCTGCCAGTTTGCTGGCGCTTTCCGGGCTGATTGCGCGGGTGGTGGATGGTCAGGTGTTTACCAGCGCTAACGTCAATATCGCGCAATTAAGCGCGAATCTGCCGTCGACACCGGTGGTATCGGAAAATGATAATGCGGTGGTGATGCTGTATCAGGGCAGACCCTGGATACGTTTAAACGGTGGCGACTGGGTGGCTTATCCGCAATAGAGGGAGTATCGGCAACATCAAGGGAGCCATTTATGGCTCCCCGACGGTTAAGGAATTTGATGCTGCCAGGCCATCCATACCAGTAAACGCAGGCTGGCGGAGTAATAATCCTCTTTTGCATCCAGCGTATCACTCAGCATGCTGGTATCACCCATGGTCAGATCGCGCACCGCCAGTACACCACCGGCCATATGGTAAGGCGCCGCTTCATTGCTGCTGACGTTGATCCATGCTGGCGTTTGCAGACGGGAATAGTTAGTCCAGAAACGCTGGAACGGCGCCAGACGCAGGCTCTGTGCGTCATACCACCAGATATAGAGCGGAATACGGATGGCGTCGTAGCTAAAGCGCGGCGGCCAGGCAATCGCCGGCGCCATACTGCCGTCGGCATTCAATGCCACCCAGTCCAGCGGCAACGCGGAAGAGCCAAAACTCATTTCACTCAGCAGGCTGAAACCATCATTGATCAGCTGATTCCATATCTGCAGGTGGCTGCGGCGGGCAAAGTCACGCCAGGCAGGAAACAGAAAATAGGAAGGGTTAATAATCACATAGCTGTTTTTATTAAACCCCTGCGCCGCTGGCAGCATCAGAGTATGACCGGCAAAGCTGGTCACATTGTGCGACACAATCGCGCGCTGGATTTTGTCGGACTGCTGTAAGTAATCCGCCTCCTGCCACTTCTCGCCGGCAAGCTGCAGCGCCCAGGCAATCAGCACATCGCCATCAGAGGCGTTGTTTTTATCCACCACCGGATCGGAGGCCGCCGGATTGTAGCGCCAGTAAAACAGCCCATTGTTCGGATTACTGAGGTGGGTCCGGGTCCATTGCCACAGACGGTCAAAGGTCTGACGATCGTTATTCCCGACCGCCAGCAACATAGCAAAACCCTGCCCTTCGGTATGGCTGACGTTATTATTCGCGGTATCGCGAATACGGCCGTCAGACATAAGAAAACGGTTTTTGTAGTTACTCCATCCATCCGCAGCCAGACTTTGCACGCTGAATAAAGATAACAAAAGTAGTAACACCCACTGACGCCAGCTGGACTTCACCATCAATCTCCCTTATTGACCATTTTGATAACGAAATAGCAGAATGGCATCTTCGGCAGTGGTATCGCAAACCAGCGCTACCTGTTCACTCCCCCCCTGAGCCAGCAGCCAGGCCGAGTACAGCCCGGTCAGCACTGCGCCTAACAGCCCGCGCCACTGACCCGCGTCCAGCGTCTCATCTCCCGCCGGGAATGCCATATGGGTCAATACCAGCGCATTGTCATGCGGCTGCACATCGACAAAACCCCAGTTAAAACGCGCCAGCGCCAGATTGATCTGCACTTCGAGATCGTGCACCGTCTGCGCTTCCGCCAGCGGATAACGCTGCGCCAGCTGCTCGCCCATCTGCTGTAAAAATGCATAGCTGTCCTGCTCGCCAGCATTTTCCAGCATCCCTCCGGCAATCACACTAAACAGATCGAACCAGCCGGGCTGATAAGGATGCGGGCGAACTTGTTGCGGTACGTTTTCCATGTTTATTTGTCTCCCAGCATATAGCGGAAATAGAGTTGCGCCGAGGTTTCGTTATAGTCACCAAAGGTATCGTAACCAAGCTGGCCGCCGACGGTGACATCTTTATTCACCTTATAATCCGCTCCTGCATGCAGATTGTAGCCAATACCATTTTTACTCTCGCCGGAATAGTATGACTCTTTAGCAAAGCCAGAGCTCACCATGGTGTCCAGGAATGTCTGCCAGTCAGGGTTATTGGGATAGTAGGCGCTTTTATCCTGGCTGTATGACTGATAACCAATAGAGCCGCCGACTTTGACGCTCAAGTCATCATACTTCTGCATAAACTCAACCGGGAAGGAGACAGCAACGTAATCCTGCGGACTGAAGTATCCCCCCTGGCCATAGCTGTAATAGCTGAGGTTTTTCGAGAAATCCATCCAGCTCATGCTGATACCGGTTTTCAGCTCGCGGTCGTCATAGTGGAACGGTCTGATATAGGCCCCGGCATTTGCCAGCAGGCTCTTGTTACTGGCAACATTCTCCCCCAGATAACTGTAAGCACCAGCACCGGCATAGAACCCGGCATCGCCGTCATCATAACTGAGTAACGCATTACCCCCATTTTTGGTGACGCGTCCCCAGCTCTTGCCGGATAACTTATCCTCGGTACCGACATAAGACAGGATACTGTCAGTCACCGCGCGGCGTTCACCCGTCAGAATCAGGGTTAAGTAATCGGTCAGTTTAGGCGCCCACCTCACGCCGCCCACCAGAGTACTGAGATCCTGCCCCAGTGGCGTGCTGCCGAGGTCAATTTTATAATTACCGCCGGTTAGAGCCAGATTCAGCTCTGCACCATTGGCGGTTTGCGCATCGCTGGAACTGGTACCTTCGGCAGTCACGCTGGGTTTATTGGTCGACGCCAGCAGGTAATTTTTGACTGCAGTGTTGTTGTTCAGTGCAGTCAGGTTATTCAGCCCTGATGCCGTCAGTGGGTTAAGATCTTCAAATGAAACCGTACCACCGGCACTAACGATACGGTCATAGTAATCAGCGACTGCCGGGTTGCTGGTGCGGAAAGCGGCCAACTCCGTGGCACTTAAATTACTAATACTGGTCACCTCACTATTAATTGTGGTTACCAGATTCTGCACCGCATTCGCACCCGCGCCGGACCCCAGACGACGCCATGCATCGCCACTGGCCGACCCCGCACTGAGCGATACTGGCGTCACGGTAAATTCAAAGCGCGCATCGCCAAAAGGTACGCTGGACCAGGTGAGCGGCGCTTTCGCTTCCGTCAGCTTACTAAGACCCGACTCGCCATCCCGGCTGCGGATCTGCACGCCCCCCTGCGCCCAGGTGCCGGTACGCTCCTGCAGATCGTCCATCATGGTATTGATCTGTTTCAGCGTACGGCTCTGCTGCGTTGGCGCATTTACCGCCACCGTCTGACCGCCGATATCACGATAACTGGTAGCATCCGGCGCCGTCTGCCACGGCATGGTCGCGCCGTAGCTCGAAGCAGGGCGTCGTGCATCCGGGGTGCCGCGGTTGATAAACGGGTTATCCGACAGCGCCAGGCCGCCAGCCGTGGGTATACTGCCGGTTTCCGCGCCTTGCAGACCGATCATTTTACCGCGCGCGGTGCGCAGATAGCCGAGCGCCTGGTTATGATTGCCTTCCGCCTCGGCGACGCGCGCCATCAGCAACAGACGTTCCGGCGTCTGCTCGCCACGCAGTCCCTGGGTCAGCGCGCGTGCTTTTGGCACATCGTTAAGCGCCAGCGCCACGTTAATCGAACCTTCGCGCGCATCCTGAGCTGGCGTATCCCGGGTCAGCAGGTAGTCATACACCACCCCCGCTTCTTTGTTCATTTTGCCGGACTGATACAGCCGCGCCATGGCAAACATCAGATCGCTGTTTTGCGGATCGCTTTGCAGGGCGCTAATCAGCTTGTCGTAAGCTGCCGCATATTGCTTCTGCTCCCGCAGGCGATCGACTTCGTTAATCACATAGCCATTACGAATAGCCGCCAGCTGCGTCGGCGTACTGCGCGCCTGCAGGGTCGGATTACTGAGGAAGCTCTGCGCTTCGGCGGTTAAGCCAGCCTGATTCAGCACCGCCACCTGCGCGGCATAATCCCCGGCATTGCCCTGCACACCGCGCTGCATATTGTTGCGTACTACCGCCACTGCGCTGGTGAGATCGCCCGCGCGCGCCAGATTTTGCGCCAGCTTACCGGCATCGGCCGGATTGGACGGTGGGTTGCTCGCCAGCGCTTTCAGGGTGTTGGCCGCCGCCACATTGGATCCCTGCGCCAGGTACTGCTCGGCGGTACTCATCTGTAAGTTAAAATTCACCCGCTGCGCCAGCGTGCGCATTTCGGCACTCTGGCTGCCGGCGGGAATGCGTGATAACAGGGTACTCGCCTGCTGCCACGCCCCGCTTTCACTGGCATTCAGCGCGCCGGCGTACAGCTCATTACTACTGGCGCCGCTACGGAACACCGGCTGCATCACACTGGCCGCCGCCGCGCTGTCGCCCTGGCCGCGGTAAACCCGCGCCAGATCGAGACGCAGCCAGCCGTCGTTCGGGAAGCGTTGCAGACCCTGTTGCAATATGGCGATCGCCTGCTGCGGATTGCCGGCGCTCAGCGCCTGTTTCGCCTGCTGGCGCACCGGATCGCTGGTGGCGACAGGGCGCGGCAACATGCTCTGGCGCACCGTAGCCGGTAACGAAGAGAGTAAGGTATTGGCTTCTGCGGTCCGGTTTTGCTGACGCAGTACGTAGAACAACCCCTCTTTGGCGTTGCGGTTTTCCGCATCACTCTGCAACACGGAGCGGTAAGTCTGTTCTGCTTCATCCAGCTGATTAGCACGACGCAGCGCGTCGCCGCGGAACAGTTTCGCCGCAATACCCTGCTCGCCTTCAGCCTGAACCAGAGGCGCGCTAAGCGCCAGCGCCTGGGCGGTATCACCTGATTTTAACGCCTGTTGCGCCGTGGCCAGCTGCGCATAGAAACGCGCATCGCTGGCCTGCTGCTGGCGCTGCTGGCTGTCAGCGCCCCCCAGTTTTGCTGAGCGCTCCAGGTAGTCAGCCGCGGCGGCAAAATTACCGCTGCGCTGTGCCGCATAGCCTAAACCTGCCAGCGCATCGGCATCCTGCGGGTTAGCCTGCAACACCTGTTTAAACGCAGTTTGCGCCGCGGGAACATCACCGCTGTTCAGCGCGCTAAAGCCGCGCCCCTTCTCCGCCCCACCGACGTTTTTACGGTAATAATCCATTACCGCATTATCCTGCGGATGACGTTGCTGCCAGGTCTGATACAGCGCCGCATCTGTCGGCTGCGGCCCCAGCCACAGCAGCGCCTGACGCATCGAGCTATCGGCATCAGGGTTACCATCGGCCATTCCCTGTAGGATCTGTAAACCTTCACGCCGCGTCGATTCTTGCCAGGTCAGCGCCTTGCCTAACGCCAGCTGCGCACCGGCATCCTGCGGGTTGCGGGCAGCGAACTGACGCAGACTGTCAATCGCCTGCGGTCGCAGGCTACGATCGCCCGCCATCGTCAGATAATATTCGGCCGCAATGCTGGGTGGCGGTTCATTACCGGCAAAGGTATTGCGCCAGGTTTGCAGCGCAGCGCTAACGTTGCCGCTACGCGCCTGCTGGCGTGCCAGCGACAGCTGGGCCTGAGGAATAGATTGCAGCTGTTTGGCATTGTCCAGCTCGGCCAGACGCGGATCCTGCGGCGAAACCTGGCTGAGACGTTTACGCCATTGGGCCGCTTCGGCGCTGTCGCCGCTCTGCTCAGAATAGAGCGCCATCAGATACAACGCCTGGGCGTTATTGCCATCGACCATCAGGATTTTCTTTAGCGCATCTTTAGCCAGATCGTCATGGGCTTTCTGATGCCAGTAGGTCGCCTGGTCGAACAGCGCCTGCATCGCCGGATTATTCTCAGCGGCGGCCAGCACTGGCGCAAAAACAGCGGTAGCCATCGCGCTACTTATCAGGAGCGCCTGGCGAATTCTGGCGGTTAAGGTGGTGGTTTTTATCGTCATATCACTTCTCTTCGCCAGAGGAATCATCTTTCCGGTGCTTATTCAGCCGCTTCCACGCATGACGTTTCAGCATCATATACGTACAACCGCCCACGATTAACGAGAACAGTAATGCCATCAGCGCCAGTAATACCGAGTGCTGGTTGGCATACCACACCACCATCATGTACCACGGCATCTGGCCACTCGGGAACTGCGGCCCGACACGGAAACTGCGAATACCGTTTTCATCGGTAATAATGGCGGTGTCACCGCGAATGCCGGCGTTAATACGCGCCGAACTGAGGTCGTTATGCAAATTCAGCAACTGCTGATCGCTGCTGGCAATCGCCATCACCACCAGCCGCTCCTGACTCCACGGCGAGCGATAGCTGACAAAACCACGCCAGGATTCGTTGGACGAGAAGTAGCGATCGGCATCCAGAGGCTTGCGCGACCAGTCGCCGGTCAGCCAGCTGCGCGCATTGTCCCAGGTGCTCGGGGCTTTTACGCCAAAGGTGTGGGTGGTGGTGTCGTAAGGTGAATTAACCAGCATCGCCTGATTAAAGCTGGTCTGCTGCATCGTCGAGATCGCCAGCACATCGCTGTTTTGCAGCCGCTCAAGGCTGGTGCCGCCAGCAGGAATACCAAACATGACGCTGTTATGATCGAGGGTAACGCCGGTGGCGTTACCGGCACGCCCGGCGATATCCAGCAGGGCGCTGATTTCAGCATCAGTCGGTTTTTCCGGCAGCATCAGTACCGTCTGCGAGAAGTCCGCCATCCGCGAGAACGGAAATGACGCGCCGACAAAATAAGAGAGATTCGGCAACAGGGTAAAGTGACGCGTGTTGCTCAGATCGATAGACGAGGTATCTTCGATGCGGCTCTTAATATTGTTATTCAGCAGGACGCTACAAGGCGCATCGGCTTTCGGCTTAATATTGAAATAGAGCTGCAGCTGGTTATCGCCATAGATCAGATACGGCTCCAGCTTCAACCCATAGCTTTCCTGACGCGCATCACCGCCCAGCCGGTGCCAGATATTCTCCAGCAGGCCAACCTTATTTACCGTCAGATTGCGCAGAAAAGTGCCGTTCAACGAGACGTTAAGGGAAGACTGGTTCTCATCAATCCAGCCTTCCGCCGGGAAGCGATAGTTAAGCTGTACCGGGATGGTTTCACCGTCCCACAGGAACAGGTCCGGCGCGGCGCGGAAGTTTACCCGTAGCGCATCATGCCAGATGCCATTAGTGGTCAGACTCTGGTCTTTCCGCAACAGATCGGCGAGACGCACCGGTCGATCGGTGTTAATCCAGCGCGGCGCGTCATAAGGCTTACGTACCGGAATGGTTTGCGCCGCCACATTCAGCATTGACTCATCCAGCGCCAGCGGCGCTTTGATTAAGCGCCAGGCCGCCTGACGCAGCTGATCTTCATCTTTACCGATCACCAGCATCAGTTTGTAGGTGGGATTATCCGGGTTATCCACCATCTGCAGCGTTGGTCCATTGACCACCGGCATAGTCAGATTGCCAATTTTTTCCCCCGGCTGGCCAAACAGGATGCCATTTTTCTCCGGCAGCTGGTTACGCAGTACCGGGAAATTAGCCCCACGATAATCGGCCTGAATGCCCATCCATGAGGAGATAATCGCCGCAGCGGTGATCTGCCCCGGGGTTACCGCGTCGGGAAATACCATCGGCACGCTGGCGCTGGTCATCTGCAGCGGGTCGATAAACGGACGCGGGAAGTTACGCATACTGGTGCCGATATTCAGCTGCTGACCTTCCAGTGACAGACGGGTCTGCGGCAGGATCACCACCTGATACTGCTGCGCGCTGTCACGCTCGCAGAGCAACTGGTCGGCATCGTTAATTTTAAAGCTCAGGTTGTTGCTCGACACCACCATCGCGGGCGGAATATCCAGCTGATAGGTCGCGCTGTCGCTATCCGAAGCATTCAGCGGCAGGGTACCCAACGGCTGACCGTTGAGCATAAGCTGAATGGAGGTATTACGTGCCGCCAGCGCAGGAGAAACGCGCAGCGATAAATCGAGGCGCGCGTTAGTAATCACCTGATC
The DNA here is from genome assembly GCF_047308185.1 of Pantoea sp. B65. Taxonomy (NCBI): domain Bacteria; kingdom Pseudomonadati; phylum Pseudomonadota; class Gammaproteobacteria; order Enterobacterales; family Erwiniaceae; genus Pantoea; species Pantoea sp. B65. The sequence goes on along the minus strand of NZ_JAHXPU010000015.1, from coordinate 166,160 downwards.
GGTTGGCAGGCTAAACACAATACCGGATTGCAGCTGGCCGCCGCTTAGCATAATGCCGTTCTGCTGGCCCATTTGCGCCACGGTCACGGTGCTGGAAGTCGGATGAAACGCCATTGCCGATGTACTGCTGGCCGCTGGCGATTGCATCAAATCTGGCGCAGCCTCCGCCGGTACGCTTTCGCCGCCGCTCTCCGCTTCTGCTGGCGCCGTGTCGGCCGTGCTGCTGTCCGCCGCAGCGCCCGCTGGCGCATAGGGTTTCGCCCCAACCGTGGAGCGCAGGCTGCTCTCCGCGGCGCTGGCATCGGCTGCCGCCAGCTGGGATAACACATGACTATCCTGGGTGACGCTCTGTTCTGCCGCCCGGCTACTGCCCAGTGTGGCGCTACTGCAGATTAACGTTGTAAGCATCGCCCGTAAAAAGTATTGCCTCATGCCGCGTTATCCTCTTGCACCTGGCCGATCTCTTCTTCTGCCTGGCCGGTTCGGCGTTTATTGCGACGCCCCTGCCAGGTGAGCCAGAACAGCTCAAAGACGGTACGGATAATGGTTAACAGCGAACGCAGCGGATTGTCCTGCTTATGTTCCGGCTGGATCCAGGCATCAGCGCGTGCCAACACCACACGGACTAATTCGCGCCGACGTGATAACGGCATCTCTTCAAACTGCAAACGGATAACGCCATCGCTGGCATCAATGGTTTTTACCGGAATGCTGATGGTGCCGGACTGCAGCAATACATCGATCTCTTCAATTTCATCGGTTTCATGACGATTATCCGGTGCGGTGATCTGCGCCCCGCCCATCGACAGGTCGACACTGGTGGTGCGTGAGGAGATACCGCTGGCGTAGTGAATAATCACCGGGATTTGCACTTCGATACGGATGGTTTTGCGCGTCTGACGGGTTTCGCGCGCCACGGCAATCGCCGCCATTAAAATGATCAGACTAAAAATCGCCCAGCCGACGTTCAGCGAAATAACATACGGGTCGACGCCAAAATAGTTATGGAACACGGCGCGGACAATACCCGCCAGCACGCCGATCAACAGCAACACGGCGGTGATCACATGCGGACGCACAATATTGAAGTCGAAGAAACCCACGTCCAGCAGGCCGCCTTTATCGGTGACGTTGAATTTACCGTGCTTCGGCGACAGCATCGTCAGCACCGTCGGGATCACCAGATGGAAAGCCATCACCGTTTCGTAAATCTCACCCCAGAAGGTGTAACGGAAGCGACCATTCATGCGTGAGTTGACATACAGCGACATCACCAGATGCGGCAATACATAGGCAAAAATCAGCGACGCCGATGAGTGAATAATATTCAGGTTAAACATCAGATACGCCAGCGGTGCGGTGAGAAACACCACGCGCGGCAGACCAAACTGGAAGTGCAGCATGGCGTTGAGATAGCACAGCCGCTGCTGCCATTTCAGACCGCGTCCGAGCAGTGGGTTATCGACGCGGAAAATCTGCGTCATGCCACGCGCCCAGCGGGTACGCTGGACAATATGCAGACCGAGACGCTCGGTAGCCAGGCCCGCCGCCAGCGGAATAGAGATAAATGCCGAACCCCAGCCCAGACGCTGCATCTTTAAGGCGGTATGCGCATCTTCGGTAACGGTTTCAACCGCAAAACCACCAATCTCTTCCAGCGCCGCACGGCGGATCACCGCGCAGGAGCCGCAGAAGAAGGTGGCATTCCAGTTATCGTTACCCTGTTGTACCGGGCCGTAGAACAGAGCGCCTTCATTCGGGATATTGCGCGCGGCGCGCAGGTTACGTTCAAACGGATCCGGTGAATAGAAATAGTGCGGCGTCTGCAGCAACGCCAGTTTCGGGTCGCTGAGGAAAGGTCCGACGGTGGCCTGCAGGAAAGTACGGGTCGCCACATGGTCACAGTCAAAGACGCAAATCAGTTCGCCTTTGGTGATTTTCATCGCGTGATTCAGGTTACCGGCTTTCGCATGGGAGTTATCTTCACGGGTGATATAGCCCACACCGACATCGGCGGCGAACACCGCAAACTCGCTACGTTTGCCATCATCCAGCAGGTAGATTTTCAGCTTATCGCGCGGATAGTCGATGCACTGGGCAGCCAGCACGGTATCGCGCACCACATCCAGGCTTTCGTTATAACTCGGGACATAGATATCGACCGTCGGCCACAGGCTGACATCATCCGGCAGCGGCTCAATAGTCCGTTTTAATGGCCAGGTGGTTTGCAGGAAGCCGAGGATCAAAATCAGCCAGACATACAGCTCGGCAAGAAATAATCCAATCCCGAGGATGGCTTCAACTTCGGAATTGAAGTGCAGTGTTTCGGTAGCACGCCAGTAAATATAACGGGTGGACATTAACGCAGAGAGGATCACCATCACAATGGAAACTTGTTTACTTTTACTCAGTCCGAGTAAAAACAACAGTGCAATGCTGATTAAGCCAAAAATATATTGTTTTTGACTGTCCATTGGCGTGATAACAATCACAGCTGCGACCGGAAATAAAACCAGCAGCAGCAGGTAATACAGCGCTTTATTCATGCAGCATCCTGAAAACAGGGATTAATAGTTATTGCTCAGCAATGAGCTATTGTTAACCCGCAGCGGGTTGCGGCATCCATGCCTTACCGGTGTTATAGCGAACGCAATGTGGCGTGAACTTCGCCATCGCCCACCTTAATATTCAACAACGCAGACAAGCGTTTACTGACCAGTTCAATATCAAAAGCAGCAGCTGATACCGGACTAAAATCAAAAATCGAGCGTTGCGAGGCATTGGCCTCCGCCACGCTTTCATCCCGATGCACTACGCCCAACAGCTTGTCACCCAGCCGTTGTTGCATAAACGCGGTAACGTCGCGGCTGATATTACGGCGCGCATCACTTTGATTAAGAATGAAATAATGGCCTGATTTTTGATTGAGGGCGGTGCCTGTCATCCGCTCATTTTCAATGTGCGGTAATAGCGACAGCGAGGCGGTATCCGCCAGCATCACCACCAGATGGAGGTCCGCCAGCCCGGTCACAGCTTTCAACGCCGGGCCGGGGCCTGGCGGAAAATCAGCAATGATCACCAGGCCAGGATAGTTCAGTACCGTATCCAGCCCGCGCCGCAGAAAATGGGGATCGCTCGCCAGATTATTTTCAAAGGCAACGCGCTGATCTTCCGAAACATCGCCATAGGGCAGCACAAAAATATTACCGCCGGTAGTCAGAATCGACTGACTCCAGTCAGAATTTTCTGCTGATTTCGCGACAAAGCCACGACCATCGGACAATGGCACGCCGAAATGCAGGCGCAGGGCATTTTGCACATCAAAATCAACTACCAGTACTTTGCTGCCGCTACGAGCCAGGGCATAGGCAAGATTTGCCGCCATTGTGGTTTTACCCACACCACCTTTCGGGGAACACACACAAACTAACGGCATAAGGCAATTTTCTCTAGCAAGGGTTTTAATAACGACTCTTTTGTCACACTGACGACCGCACCCGTATGACGCGCATTGAATAACTGCTTGTAGCGTGGTGCATTTCCCGCCCGGGCTGGCTGCGCCGGGGCCGGGGTCGCGATCAATGCCGCGGCTGGCTGCGGTGACAGCGGTGCAGCGACTGGTGCCGGTGCTGGTGCTGGTGCTGGTGCTGGCGGTACCGCGACTGGCGCGGCGGCCACCGATGCCGCAGCAGGTTCTGGCGCCGGGAATGCCGACAGCGCAGCGCCCAGCGCCCCCAGCGCCGGTAACGGTGTCGGCATCGCCGCTGGCGTCTGCATCGCTGTGGCTTCCGGCTGCGGTTCCGCTGCCCCCACCGCTGGTTTTAAGCTGGCAGCAATACTGTCAAATAGCGTACCGCCCTGGCTGCCAACGGACGGGGCAGCCACAAAAGACTTTACCACCTGATGCGCCGGTATTGGGCTGGAAAACTGATCTTTCGCGATAGGCTGAGGCTGAATCACATCAATACTCTGGCCGCGCTCCAGCGCAGAGTCGCTTTGATTGTCATTGAGTAACTGCTTGATAATCGCCCAGTTTGTTGTAGCTGATTCGAGGCTCTGTTCTGACATGTCCTTGAATTTGATGTTATTTGTTTGGGTTTTTTCTTTGAAGCGCTGCAGATCATCATAACTTTTCATATGATTTCAACTGAATTCATTAGGGGGGTTTTTGCTGAATAATAGCACACAACTTTTCAATCGGTCAGAATATTCTGGTTAACGGATGGTCCTGATCCATCATTATTTTCAATCAGCAGGATTGAGTATTCGCCGACAATTACGGCTGCAATTTATTACCAGCGTAACTATTAAATCCGTTAAATTAATTGCCGTCGGGCGCTTTTACTGAAGGGGGATTTGCTGCAGATTTAATTAAGTATTACTGAACACAACTATTTAAGTGAAATATTGCCAATATAACGGCCGACTTTCGTCGGCCGGTTAATCCACTAACCTGCGTTTTGCTGTTCATCCTGATCGACAGCAAAACAGGCCACTTGCTGCTCGCCATATTGCTTCAGTTGCGGCTGCAATTGGGTACAGGTGCCGAAACGGCGGTGGCAACGGGCGTTAAAGGCACAACCCGGCGGTGGGTTGAGCGGGCTTGGCAGCTCGCCGGTCAGCTTAATACGCTGCCGACGGTCATCCGGATTCAGACGCGGTGTCGCCGACAGCAACGCCTGGGTATAAGGGTGGCGCGGATTAGCAAATATCGCCTCTTTACTGCCTTTTTCTACACAGCGACCAAGGTACATCACCATCACTTCATCAGCGATATGTTCAACTACTGAAAGGTCATGTGAAATAAAAACATATGACAGGCCCAAATCTTGCTGCAGGTCCATCATCAGATTTAATACTTGCGCCCGCACCGAAACGTCGAGCGCGGAAACCGGCTCGTCGGCAATCAGCACATCAGGATCCAGCATCAAACCACGCGCAATCGCGATACGCTGACGCTGACCACCGGAAAACATGTGCGGATAGCGATCGTAATGTTCGGTTTTCAGCCCCACCTTCGCCATCATCTCCAGCGCTTTTTCACGGCGCTCAGCTTTGGTCAGCGTAGTATTGATGACCAGCGGCTCTTCCAGAATATGGCTGACCTTCTTGCGCGGATTCAGCGAACCGTATGGGTTCTGAAACACAATCTGGATCTTCTGCCGACGCAATTTCTGCGCGTGGGGATCGTGTTTTAACAGATCCTGGCCGTGCCAGTACAGCTGACCTTCGGTGGGCGTTTCAATCATGGTGAGCAGACGACCAAGGGTCGATTTACCGCAGCCCGACTCACCCACCACCGCCAGCGTTTTACCGCGTTCGAGATTAAAGGAGACGCCATCCAGCGCTTTAACCAGACGTTCCTGACCAAACAGCCCTTTTTTCACCGGATAGTGTTTTTTCAGGTCGATGGCCTGCAGCAGGTATTGCTGCTCCAGCGTTTTTTCATCACTCATAAGTTGGTCTCCCGGCATCATCCAGAGGGAAATGACATTTGGACTGACGCCCCGGAATATCACGTAATTCAGGTTCTTCACTACGGCAGCGTACGGTAGCGTACGGGCAGCGCGGATTCAGCAGGCAGCCATTCGGACGATCGTATTTACCCGGCACCACCCCCGGCAATGAAGCCAGACGCGCTTTATCGGCAGCAAACTCCGGTAATGCGCGCAGCAGCGCCTGGGTATACGGATGACGCGGCGCCCGGAAAATATCCACCGCTTTGCCGGTTTCCACCACCTGCCCGGCATACATCACGATAATGTGCTGGGCCGCTTCCGCTACCAGCGCCAGGTCGTGGGTAATCAGAATCAGCGCCATATTTTCCTGACGCTGCAGATCGAGCAGCAGCTCAATAATCTGCGCCTGAATGGTGACATCCAGCGCGGTGGTCGGTTCATCGGCGATCAACAATTTAGGGCGGCAGGCAATCGCCATGGCGATCATCACGCGCTGACTCATCCCTCCCGAAAGCTGATGCGGATAAACATCCAGACGCGAGGCCGGATCGGGAATGCCCACCTGGTTCAGCAGGTCAATCGCGCGCTGACGGCGCGTGCGGCGATTACCGCCCTGATGCACCTTAATCGCTTCCATAATCTGAAAACCAACGGTGTAGCAAGGATTCAGGCTGGTCATCGGATCCTGGAAAATCATCGCCACTTCAGAGCCAACCAGCTGGCGGCGCTCTTTTTCGGAGATTTTTTTCAGATCGCGCTGATTAAATTCCAGCTTATCGGCCATCACTCTGCCGGGATAATCAATCAGCCCCATGATCGCCAGCGAACTGACAGATTTACCGGAGCCAGACTCGCCGACAATGCCGACCACCTGCCCCTGTTCCACCTGATAGCTGATGCGATCAACCGCACGGAACGGTGCTTTTTCGTCACCGAAATGCACCGATAGTTTGTCTATATTTAATAACGCCATCTCGGTGCCTCTTTACTGCTTGAGTTTCGGGTCGAGGGCATCACGTAAGCCATCACCCATCAGGTTAAATGCCAGAACCGTCAGCAGAATCGCGACGCCAGGGAAGGTCACGACCCACCAGGCACTTTGCGCATACTGCAATACGTCAGAGAGCATGGTGCCCCACTCCGGCGTTGGCGGCTGCGCGCCCATACCCAAGAAGCCCAACGCGGCCATATCGAGGATGGCGTTGGAGAAGCCAAGAGAAGCCTGCACAATCAGCGGCGCGAGGCAGTTTGGCAAAATATTGACAAACATCTGACGCACCGCACCGGCACCGGCCACACGTGAGGCGGTAACGTAATCGCGGTGAACTTCCACCAGCACCGCCGCACGGGTTAAGCGGATATAGTGCGGCAAGGCAACAAAAGTCAGCGCTATCGAGGCGTTGACAATCGACGGGCCAAATATCGCCACCAGCACCAGTGCCAGCAGCAGGCTTGGCAACGCCAGCATAATATCGACCAGACGCATAATGATGGCATCGACCGTGCCGCCGACGTAGCCGGCGATTAAGCCAAACACCACACCGAGGATCAGCGACAGAATCACCACCATACAGCCCACCAGCAGCGACAGGCGCGCGCCGTACATCAGGCGCGACAACACATCGCGGCCAACATCATCGGTACCAAACAGAAAATGCCAGCTGCCGCCTTCCTGCCAGGCTGGCGGACGCAGCAGTGAATCGCGGAACTGCTCAGCAGGGGCATGCGGCGCCAGTACGCTGGCGAATACCGCGATTAAGATCATGATAACCACGTACACCAGGCCAACCACCGCGCCCTTGTTACGTTTGAAGTAGTGCCAGAATTCCTGAATAGGGGTCATCGGCTTTGGTGCAGCAGTAATGCTGCTCGGATCAACTTGAGACATCCCGGCCCCCTTATTTTTTGTGTCGGATACGTGGATTAACCACGCCGTATAGCAGGTCGACCAGCAGGTTTACCAGGATAATCAAGGTAGCTACCAGCAGAACACCGCCCTGCACCACCGGATAGTCACGACGCTGGAGCGCATCGATTAACCAGCGGCCCAGTCCCGGCCAGGAGAAGATAGTTTCGGTCAGGATCGCCCCGGCCAGCAGTGTGCCGACTTGCAGACCGATGACCGTCACCACCGGTAACATCGCGTTGCGCAGCGCATGTACCACAATCACCCTAAGGCGTGTCAGCCCTTTGGCGCGCGCGGTGCGGATATAATCTTCACCCAGCACTTCCAGCATCGAGGAGCGGGTCATACGGACGATCACCGCCAGTGGAATGGTGCCGAGCACGACCGCAGGCAGGATCATATGCATCACGGCGTCTTTGAAATCGCCAGGCTGCCCCCAGAACAGGGTGTCGATAAGCATAAAGCCGGTTAGCGGCATGGTGTCGTCGAGGAATACCGTGTCGCCGACGCGCCCGGAGACCGGCGTCAGGTTCAGCTGAACCGACACCAGCATGATCATCATCATGCCCCACCAGAAAATCGGCATCGAATAACCGGTCAGCGAGATGCCCACGGCGGTGTGATCGAAAATAGAGCCGCGTTTCACCGCCGCCAGCACGCCAACCGGAATACCCAGCACCACGGCAAAAATCATCGCGCAGATACCCAGTTCAAGGGTAGCTTTAAAGCGTGGAACAAACTCTTCCCAGACCGGAATGCGACTTTTCATTGAAATACCGAGGTCGCCATGCATAACGCCGTTGATATAGGTGAGATACTGCTTCCACATCGGCTGGTCCAGCCCCAGCAGAGCCATTAATTGGGCATGACGTTCCGGTGACATGCCGCGCTCACCCGCCATGATCATTACCGGGTCGCCCGGGATCAGGTGGACAAACGCAAAAGTTAATAGGGTGATACCAATAAACGTTGGGATAACCAAACCCAAACGTCGGAATATGAACTGCAACATAATCCGTAATCTCTGTAATCTCCCGCGGCACATAACCGACGGGATGCTAATTGCTCACATCTGGTGGTCGGCAAGCGCTGACCACGACGCGTTTACCCCGGTTTCCTGAAGCTGCCGCGGCGTTAGCCGCAACTCCGGTCACCCTGGGAAAAAGACGCCTTTACCAATTTATTCATCCGGAAAAGGGCCGGAGGACCCGGCCACTACGGGAAAGGTGAAGGGGTCAGGCAAGCCTGACCCACAACATTATTCCTGAATATCAACGTTTTCGAAGTGGTGTTTACCTAATGGATCAACCACATAACCGCTGACCTTCTTACTGACTGGCTCATAAACGGTAGAGTGAGCAATGATCAAGGCAGGCGCCTGATCATGCATCACAACCTGAGCTTGCTTGTAGTATTCAATCCGTTGATTGTGATCGGCAGTCGCGCGGGCTGGCTGGATCTGATCTTCAAACGGCTTGTAACACCAGCGTGAGTAGTTAGAACCATCTTTCGCTGCCGCACAGCTAAACAGGGTGGCGAAGAAGTTATCCGGATCCCCATTGTCCCCGGTCCAGCCCATCATTACCGTCTGATGTTCACCGGCTTTGGCACGTTTCAGATATTCGCCCCACTCATAGGTGACAATATTGGCTTTCACACCAATTTTAGCCCAGTCGGACTGAATCATCTCCGCCATACGGCGCGCATTCGGGTTATACGGACGTTGCACCGGCATTGCCCACAAATCGATGGTGAAGCCATCCGGCATACCGGCTTCTTTCAGCAGCGCTTTGGCTTTTTCCACATCATAAGAGTAGTCCTGAACGGCGTCGTTGTAGCCCCACATGGTTGGTGGGATCAGGTTCTTAGCCGCCTGACCAGCCCCCTGATAAACCGCATCGATAATCGCTTTCTTATTCACCGCGGTAGTCAGCGCCTGACGAACTTTCAGGTTATCCAGCGGTTTTTTCTCAACGTTGAATGACAAATAACCGACGTTCAGGCCAGGCTGTTCCATCAGGTTGATATTTTTGTCCTGCTTCATACGCGCGATATCAGCCGGGTTCGGGTACGGCATCACCTGACATTCGCCTTTCTGCATCTTCGCATAACGTACCGAAGCATCCGGGGTAATCGAGAAGACTAAGCGATCGATTTTCGGCTTGGTGCCCCAGTAATCCGGGTTGGCTTTGTACAGAATGCGCGAGTCTTTCTGGTATTGCAGCAGCTGGAACGGACCGGTACCGACCGGGTTAAGGTCAACTTTATCCGGGGTGCCGGCTTTCAGCATCTTATCGGCATATTCCGCAGACAGGATGGAAGCGAAGTCCATGCCAAGGTCAGCCAGGAACGGTGATTCAGGGCGGGTCAGCACAAAGCGCACGGTGTTGGCGTCCACTTTTTCAATCTTGCTGATCAGGTTCGGCATATCCATGCCTTCGAAGTATTCGTAGCTGCCGCCGGAAACACCATGATATTTGTTGTTTTTATCCAGCTGACGCTCAAAGGAGAACACCACGTCGTCGGCGTTAAAATCACGCGTCGGTTTGAAATCCTTGGAGGTATGGAATTTTACGCCCTTGCGCAAATGGAAAGTGTAGCTTTTACCGTCAGCGCTGACATCCCACTTCTCAGCCAGACCCGGAACCACTTCGGTGGTACCGATTTTGAACTCAACCAGGCGGTTATAGATAGGTACGGAGCTGGCGTCATAGGTGGTGCCGGAGGTAAACAACTGCGGGTTAAACCCTTCAGGCGAACCTTCTGAACAATAGACGAGGGTCTTAGCCTGGACACCGGCGGCAACGGTCAGAGCGATCAGGCTCAGACCAACCTTCAGCATCCCTGTTTTTGCCAAGGAAATACTCATGCTTATACTCCAATGTGTGATGTGTTGTTGTGTGCGTTACGCCCAACCTGTGTTTTTGTAGTGTGGTTGGTGCGTGAGTGCCCGCAGGCATCAATGAGCAGGATATCCGGCTTATTAACGTCTGACTCTGTGGAATCCATCAGACGAATCCGCTTCCTTTCACCTCATTGAGGCATCAATTTGTCAACAGTTGCAACTAACGTCAATACAAAGACCAGGTATTTACACAGAGTGTGAGAAACAGCAAGCAAACATAAAAAAAACAATTTCCCAACAATTGTAGTTGAAAAATGCACTATTACCGCTAATAACCAGACAATTATCGCGCCTTTAAAATAATTAACAGCCAATTACTCCATTAAAAAACAAATAAAAATTATCGTTTAATGATGAATATCTGCACGATTAGTTTTGTGATCCAGCTCAAATCAGCTAAATATGCTGCAATGCTGGCATAAGAAATGATCAACAAGCCAAATTCGGTCATAAGAAGAACGTGTCGCGAATTAAGCATTACCCCGGTGGCAAGCGGGTTGCGATAGCCCTATGCAGGAATAATGCGTAATAAGTGTTTTACGTTGCATAAATCCCGCTCAGAGACAGGATAAGCTGGTCTGATAAATGGATGAACTGATGGTCTTTTCCGCCGATTTCAGCGCAAGCGCCGCGGTGCGGACAATTGCCGCTGCCGCCGACGCCATTTTCTGATGACTTAAACTTATAATGGCCGGGCGCTGACAGCGGAGCGTGCAGGAGTGACTGATTCGGCGGAATATCCCGCTGGCGCCGCGGTAATAAGCCGGGCAACAACGGTCAGTGGTCAGTGAGGCGGAAAAACAAAAAACCCCTGTCATTGCTGACAGGGGTTCTGAAGATGGTCGGCGAGAGAGGATTCGAACCTCCGACCCACTGGTCCCAAACCAGTTGCGCTACCAAGCTGCGCTACTCGCCGATGGGGGCGCATGTTACTGCGCCGCTATATACGCGTCAACGACTTTTTGTGAAATGCACTTCAACCGCCTGGAAAGCATGCACATTTGCGTTAACAGAGCCTTTTTAGCGGCTTAACGCCGCAAACCGGCTTTACTGTGCGGGCGCCTGGCACCAGTTATTCGCGGTTTTAATACCACCATTTGGCGAGGTGTAGCCTAAACAACCGAGAATGGTGTCAAACAACTCAACGTGACGATGGGTAGTGCCAAGACGCTGTTGCGCCTGTAAACGCTCAAACGCGCTCTTATTGCTGGCATCTGCCAGGTACTTGTCGGATGCCCAGACAATCATCGGCACGCGGAACTGCTCCGGCGGCGCCATTTCACGCGGCGTACCGTGCAGATGCATATTTTCGTTGATCGACTCGCCATGATCGGAGGCATAAAACACGATGGCTTTTTTATCGCGCAGCTGATCGAATACGCTATCCAGCACACTGTCGGTATAGAGTATCGAGTTATCAAAGGCGTTAATTAACTGCGCTTTACTGCAGAAATCATCCACCCCCATACACTCCGGCTGATAGCGGGCAAAATCACGCGGGTAGCGCTGCGAATAGAGATAATGTGAACCTTTGGTATGCAGTACCACCAGATGCTTGCCACGAGGATGTCGCTCCACCGAGGCTTTCAGTTCCTGCACCAGCAGCATATCGTCTACCGATTTTCCCTGGTTACGTTTCTCGGAGCCAATTTGCTCGCGGAAAGCGTAGTTGTCGACATCGGCATTGTTATAGAACCAGACTTCGCTTTGCATGGCGAACAGTTCAGAACTAAAACCCAGCGACTTAAGCACCGCGAAAACGTTCTGCTCTTTGAGCGTACGTCCCGGGTTATCCATGGTGCCGCCTTCGCGCACAAACATGCAGCGCAGGGAGAGTTTGGTGGAGGTGTCACAGGATTCGCCACGGAAAGCCACCAGGTTTTTCTCCTGCGATAACTTTGGCGTGGTATCACGTTCGTAGCCGAGTATCCCCATATGGTCCCAGCGCGTGGTTTCACCAATCACAAACACCACATAGGTATCATCAATGCCGGGCGGGGCAACATAGCTAAATTTCTGCGCCGGATCGAGTAAATCCTGGTTATTCATCGACTCATCAGCACGGGTATAAGCAAACAGCCCCAGTGCGGACAACCAGTTGGAAGGCAGGTAAGAGTGCGCCACGACGCCGCCATAACTGGGCAGATCGATATTGGTTATTTTTTCCTGCGCCGACTGCAACTGGTCAAAATAGCGGATCGGTAAATACACCAGCGCCACCGAAACTATCAAGATGGCCAATGGCTTAAGGCGCTCTCCCGGGGTTTTCAGTTGCTCAAGCAGCGTCAGGCTCAGTCCGTTACGCCAGATCATCAGCAACGGTAACACACTCACCAGCACCATCCAGGCGATAAACTGTAAGCCCACAACCTCTTTTGACAGATCAACATCGGTGGTCATCACCGAAGCCACAATACCGTAACCAATCACCACGTTAAAAAACGCCATATAGTAGCTGGCGGCAACGGAAATCAGTACCAATAGCGAGGCGAGTAGTCGGTAAAACCACTTGCCGCCAAGTGACAGCAGGCGCATCAGGAAGAAAGTGAGTAACACGCTGGCAACCACTTCGACAGCGGCAGATAGCCAGTTTTTCAGCGAGGAGTTAGCGATATAAGGATCAAAACGTCGATAAAAGACGGGTAGATTCAATAAGATGCCAATATAAAGCGCCAACAGCAGCGAGAGCTTCTGTTGTGTTAAAGATTTGATGTAATTCATTCGATCCTTTTATATCCGGCCTGGCGGGTCAAGTACTTAACGTTAATCAGACAGTATTCACCCATCAGAGTTCGGGAATCTGATCAATTAAGTGTTGTGTGCAGCCTGGACAGAAGATCACTGAACCGGGGAGTGCCCCCTTTGCCGCAGATAAGGGCGTAGTAAAACATATAACGCAGCCGCGTTCGGCAAAAATTAAACATCGTGACGAGAAAAAACCCGAAATCCGGTGCTTTTCATTAATCTGGCGAAAAAAATAATTGCGCCCGGCGCAGGCAGATGCCGGTCGGCCAGTCGATGGGATGCGGCTGAAATCTTTTATCACACTCTTTGTCGCGGTTAACCTCGCCATTTCGCCGGCGCTGATTACGCTTTACTGGCATATTCCAGCTATTCAGGAGAGTTAAATGATCAAGCATCGATTTACCGGTCTGTTACTGGCGACATGTTTAGTGAGCTTTGGCGCAGCCGCGGTCTCCGCCGATCAGGTGATTAAGCCAGTACGCGGCACCGTGGATGCGGTGAGTGATAATTCACTGCGGATCACTACGCGCCAGGGAGAAAAAATGGTCGTAAAACTCACCGACAAAACCCGAGTGAACAGCATCAGTAAAGCGCAAATCAGCGATATCAAAGCGGATAGCTTTATTGGCAGCGCTGCGGTGGCGCAGGCGAACGGCACGCTGGAAGCGCTGGAAGTGCATATCTTTGCGCCAGAGTTACGTGGCTCCGGCGAGGGGTTTAATCCGTTTCAATCCGCTGACGGCAATGTGAATACCATGACCAACGGTACAGTGGGGAATGTGGTGAATAGCCATGGCCGCACCTTAACGGTGAAATATCATGACAAAGAGAAAACCATCATCGTGCCGGATAATGTGCCGGTGGTGCTGATTTCACCGGGCAACAGATCATTACTGCAACCGGGAACCAAAGTGGTGCTGTCTACCATGAAAGATGAACACGGCGATCTGGTGGCGCGGGGTGTTTCGGCCGGGAAAGATGGTCTGACGCCGCCGATGTAGTGGCCGCGATTGATGGATACGGTATCGGGCGGAATAAATCCCGCCCCTACGGTGGGGGCGTCGTAAGGGAGCCATTAATGGCTCCCGTCACATTGATGACTGCCAGCGCAATATCAGTTAATGATATTCAGTGTCACATCAATATTATCGCGGGTGGCATTAGAGTACGGGCAAACAATATGTGCCGCATCAACCAGTTTCTGCGCTTCGGCACTGTCCATGCCCGGCAGGTGAATATTCAGCAGAGCTTCAATACCAAAACCGGTCGGGATCGGCCCGATACCCACTTCACCTTCGATAAATGCCTCTTTCGGTATCGCGATTTTATCGCGTCCCGCAACAAACTTCATCGCCCCGAGGAAACAGGCCGAGTATCCGGCAGCAAACAGCTGCTCAGGGTTAGTTACTTCACCACCCGCGCCGCCCATCTCTTTTGGCACGCCCAGTTTCACGTCCAGCACGCCGTCGGAAGAGGTCGCACGACCATCACGGCCGCCGGTGGCTTTAGCTTTTGCACGATATACGACTTTTTCTAATGACATAAAGGTTATTCCTTTCTGATGTGGTTGGCCCTTGCGGACGATATTACACACTATTAAATCGCGAGCGATTTATACAGGCAGACAACTAAAGTATAGACCATCAGACTGACAGCTTCAGATGCCCTTTTGACCGTTCAGCAACAGCAGACGATGATACAAAGTGGCGTATCCGCCGCTTTTTTGACATCCTGATGTGTAGTGATAACTCAAAATATAGATAGTGCACTATATAATTGCAAGCTACTTTTTCAGCGGGAGACGATTTTGATGCAATCCCTGGAAGAACAGGCACGGCGTTATGCCAGTAAAGCCCATGCGGAAGCCGGGCAACGCCGCAAATACACCGATGAGCCGTATATTGTTCACCCGGCGGCAGTCGTTGAGCTGGTGCGCAGCGTGACTGATAATGAAGTGATGCTGGCGGCGGCCTGGCTACATGACACCGTTGAAGATACCAGCAGTACGCTAAATGATATTGAAAGCCATTTTGGCGCAGAAGTGGCACTGCTGGTTGGCATGTTGACGAATACGCCGCAGCCAGAGGCAAAGAATCGCGCGATGCGCAAAGCGGCGCATTTCCGCCATACCGCGACAGCCTGTGCCGAAGCGCAAACCATCAAACTGGCGGATATCATCGACAATACCCGTTCAATTATTCAGTTTGACGCCCGATTCGCGCGGGTTTATCTGGTAGAAAAGCGCCTGCAGATCGCCTTGCTGAAGAAGGGTGATAGCGTACTGTGGCAGCAGGCATCGATCGTTATTGAACAGGGCATTTATCAGCTAACGGAACCCCCCTATAACGTACCGGTCAGCTGGTTTGCCCGGCAGGCCGCTCGCTATATTTAATCAACCCGCTGCGGTAGCAGGCTTTACCCCTCTTCAGTCAGCCGGTAACGTTGCGGTCAATTTTGGGGTTTTTCAGGTAGTGTCATCTCAATCAGCTTGCTGCTAAGTGCGGGTTGTAACTAACGTTGGTGAAACGATTTTCTATCGTGCAGCAACAATGCATGCTATATGCCACGCCAAAAACAACTCACCCGCCGGTTAGCGGGTGAGGGTAAACTCAATCTAATAGCTGTCGACCAAGGGTCGGGTTCGACTGAAGCAACTTCATCAGCTTCTGCGCGGTGCCTGAAGGCCTGGTGCGCTTCGCTTCCCAACTTTTAACTGAAGAGATACTGACGCCCATCACCCGGGCGAATTCATCAACCTGCATCCCGGTGATTTCCCGCAATCGTTGTGGTTCTGGCATTACTGCGGGTTCAGCTTGCGGGGCAGGCGCAACACTTATCACTTCACGAGCTAAAACAATCTGTTCCAGACTACTCAACAACTCAAACATTGGATCTTTATTTTCCATCGAGAACTCCTTACGACTCACAATGAAATGACATGATGGTGACCAGAATAAGAGCGCCAAAAAACCGGGTGCCCAATGCTGGTCCCCGGCAACTGAAAGAGCCGTCAGGTCAGTGCAGGGGAAGCCAGAACCCTAAGTATTAGTTGAAGCCAGACGTTTTGCGCCAGTTTTTTTGACTATTTTTTAATCCTGCTTTATGAGCCTGAAGTCTCAATCAGCAGCAGCAGTTGTCCTGCCTGCACTTGCTGACCTGGCGTGCGTTGCAGCGCACGAATTTTCCCGCTTACCGGCGCGGTAATTGGGATTTCCATCTTCATCGATTCGAGAATGCCAACGGTGTCACCGGCGTTAATCGTGCTGCCAGGTTCTACCAGCCACTGCCACAGGCTGCCGGCAATCTGACTCTCCACGCCACAGCAGTCATCGGGGATCGCTTCGATTTGCTGCGTCTCCGCCTGCAGGCTGCTGTCAAAGGTAAACTGGCCGTCAGCACGCCAGCGTGCCAGCTCATTATCGAAGGCTTGCTGGCGCTGCTGCTGGAAAGCGTCAATTTCCGGTTGTTGCTGTGCCAGCATCGTCTGATACGCCGCAAGGCTAAACTCGCCCTCCTCGCTGCGCAGTGGATAATCGCCCCACGGGAAGCGTTCGCGGATCTCCAGCAACTGTTCGGCACTCACCGGGTAAAAGCGGATCTGATCGAAAAAGCGCAGCAGCCAGGGCTGGCGAAATGCCGCGGTGAGACGATCGCGGTTCCACATCTGCAGCGTCCGGCCGACAAACTGATAACCTCCCGGTCCTTCCATGCCGTAAACACACATATAAGCACCGCCGATACCGACCGAATTCTCCGCAGTCCAGGTTCGGGCAGGATTGTATTTGGTGGTCACCAGCCGGTGGCGCGGATCGAGCGGGGTGGCAACCGGCGCGCCGAGGTAAACATCCCCCAGCCCCATCACCAGGTAACGGGCGCTAAAGACGATCTCTTTCACCTGCTCAACCGAATCCAGCCCGTTAATCCGGCGGATAAACTCAATATTACTCGGGCACCAGGGGGCGTCAGGTCGTACCGACTGGGTGTAGCGGGTGATGGCTTCACGACAGGCGGCGTCGTCCCAGCTGAGCGGTAGCCAGACGGTACGCGACGGCACGGTCGCCGCTTCCAGTGTACCGAGCGCGCTATCGGCCAGTCGGATCTGCGCCAGCAGCGCGTCACGTGGGCAAATCAGACTGTTAAAGTGAATTTGCAGTGAACGAATACCCGGCGTCAGCTCCAGTCGCCCGGCGAGCGGATGCTGCTCCAGCCACTGCATCAATGCGTGGACACGAAAACGCAGGGCAATATCTAACAGCTGTTCGCCGTACTCCACCAGCAGAAAGCGATCGCCAGCGGCGCGAATGGTAAGCGACGGCTGCGCGCCTTGCGCTGCCTGGCGGTAAAGCAGCGGATCGCTGCGGCTGGCGACGATCTCGCCCGGTGGTTGCGGCACCAGCGTTGTCACTTCTTCTTCGCTCAGCTGTGCCAGCCGATCGGCTTCCGCCAGTGTCACCGGCACAAAACGCAGCGTATCACCGGCCTTCAGCTGGCCAACCTGCCATAGATCGGCGGCGATCACCGTTGCCGGACAGACAAAACCACCCAGTGACGGGCCATCGGGCCCGAGGATCACCGGCATATCACCGGTGAAATCAATGGTGCCGAAAGCGTAGGCATTATCGTGAATATTCGACGGATGCATACCGGCTTCGCCGCCATCGCTGCGCGCCCAATCGGGTTTCGGACCAATCAGGCGCACGCCGGTGCGGCTGGAGTTGTAATGCACCTGCCAGTCGGCGCTAAAAAAACTGTCGATATCCTCGCGGGTGAAGAAATCCGGGGCGCCATGGGGGCCATAGATCACCCGCAGTTGCCAATGATGCGACATCGTCGGGCTTAAGGTCGCCGGCAAAGTCGCAGGCGGTCGTACTACCGGTTCCAGCAGATGCAGGACATCGCCGGCGCGCAGCTGACGACCGGCATGGCCGCCAAATTTCCCCAGCGTAAAGGTGCTGCGGCTCCCCAGGTATTGCGGGCAATCAATGCCGCCCGCCAGCAGCAGATAACTGCGACAGCCGGCATCGCGAATATCACCCAGCATCAGGGTTTGTCCGGCACGCGCATTAACGATTTCATCACCGTTTACCGGCTGCTGATCGAGTCGCGCATCAATCTGCGCACCACTAATCACAAAGGCGCAGTCGCGGCTAAACCGCAGCGTCGGGCCACGCAGGGTTATCTCCAGTCCGGCCGCTCCGGCGGCATTGCCCAGCAGCTGATTACCCAACCGGAATGAGCGACTGTCAAACGGGCCGGAAGGCGGGACGCCAACGTGCCAGTAACCAGCGCGTCCGGAAGCATCCTGAATGGTCGTCAGCGTACCACCGCTGAGGATTTCCAGCGTGGCCGGTGACCAGCTGACGCTGGCGAGGGTGGCGGTAATCACCCGCCCCTGCTGTACCTCGTCAAGGGTCAGCAGATGACGCAGCCAGCGCAGATTGGTTTCAATGCCATACAGTTCGCTGTTATCCAGCGCTTCGGCCAGGGCCGCTAAGGCCGCCGGACGGTCAGCGGCATGAACCATCAGTTTCGCCAGCATCGGATCGTAAAACGGCGAAACTTCATTGCCACTGTCCAGCCAGCGGTCGATACGTAATTTCCCCTGCGATAGCGTTGACGGGAAATTCACCTGACTAAGCAGCCCGGCGCTGGGCTGAAACTGACGCGCCGGATCTTCCGCATACAGGCGCACCTGGATGGCATGGCCCTGCGGACGGGTCGCTAAGCTTGCCAGTTCCGGTAACACGCCGGCGCCCAGCTGTACCATCCAGCGCACAATATCAACGCCGTACACCATCTCGGTGACGCCATGTTCCACCTGCAAACGGGTATTGACTTCAAGGAACCAGAATTGCTGTTGCCGATCGTCATATACATATTCCACGGTGCCGGCGCTGCGATAGTTTACCGCCTGACACAGGCGCACCGCGGTTTCCTGCAAGGCACGGCGCTGGGCAGCGCTCAGGCCCGGCGCTGGGGTCTCTTCTATAACTTTCTGATTACGGCGCTGGGCGGAGCAGTCGCGCTCACCGAGCGCCAGCACCTGACCTTTGCCGTCGCCGAATACCTGCACTTCGATATGGCGGGCGCGCGCAATAAATTTTTCTAAAAAGACGCCATCGTCGGCGAAGTTATGGCCTGCCAGACGTTTTACCCGGGTAAAGGCTTCGATCAGCTGCGGTTGATCATCACAACGCTGCATACCAATGCCACCGCCACCGGCGGTACTCTTGAGCATCACCGGATAGCCAATGTCACGGGCGGCAACACAGGCATCCTCAATAGTGGTCAGCAAACCGCTGCCCGGCAGCAGCGGCACGGCATTCTGTTCGGCCAGCTCGCGCGCCCGATGTTTCAGGCCAAAGGCCGCCATCTGTTCAACCGTCGGGCCGAGAAACACCACCCCCGCCTGCTGGCAACGGGTGACAAATCCGGCATTTTCGCTGAGAAAACCGTAGCCGGGATGCACCGCCTGCGCGCCGGAAAGCGCGGCGATCGCCAGCAGTTTGTCCTGATCAAGGTAGGTTTCCCGTACCGTGCCGGCGCCGAGCTCGAAAGCTTCATCGGCCAGGCGAACATGCAACGAATGACGATCGGCTTCGGCATATACCGCTATCGCTTTGATACCCATCTCTTTTAAGGTCCGGATAATGCGCACGGCGATCGCGCCACGGTTGGCAATTAATACGCGCTCAAACATGACTAAAGTCTCATTCAGGCAGGTCGTCCTGCGGGGGAATAGTGACGCGTTTGTTCGTGCTGGCGGGTCGTCCCGCAGCGTCAGAGAATTACCACACCGTGACAGCGATCGGCGTCGGGTTATAACCGTTACAAGGGTTGTTCAGCTGCGGACAGTTGGAGATCAGCACCAGCACATTGATATGCGCCACCATCTCGACATATTTGCCGGGTGCGGAGATACCGTCGGCAAAGGTCAGGCCGCCCGCCTCCGTGACCGGCACGTTCATAAAGAAATTGATGTTATGGGTGATATCGCGGCGCGTCAGGCCGTAGTGCGGATGTTCGGCTACCGCCAGCATCCAGCTGTCACGACAGGCATGCATATGGCGTTTTTCGAGATCGTAGCGCACGGTATTGCTCTCGGTCGAACAGGCGCCGCCGAGAGTATCGTGACGGCCGCAGGTGTCGGCGGTAATCGTCAGCATCGGGCGATCGTCATTGGAGCGCAGCACGCTGCCGGCAGTGAGAAACACGTTGCGCTGGCCGCGCAGCGTATCGCTGACGCTGTAGCGCTCGGCGGTATCATCAGCATTAAAAAACAGCGTGTCTGCCGCCTGATTACCTTCAAGGTCGGTAATGCGCAGCGTCTGTCCGGCTTCAATGCGCTGTAACCAGTAATCACCGGCAGCAATGGTATGGTTCAGGCTGGCCTGTGCCGGATTGTTGGAACTCTGCTTGATCATCTGCGTCTCCTTAAAACTGTGCGCCGAGGTGATAGAGGGCGTTATTGCGCAGACCGCGCTGGTTTTCATCGCGCTGCAGGCAAATTTCCGGCAACGGGGCGGATTCACCGTCAATCATGATGCCCAGCGGATGACGCGGATAGTGACTGGCCGCCGTCAGCGGGTGCGGACAGGTATGCAGCAGCACCAGGGTATCCATAGCAAAACGCAGGGTGACCTGTGCGCCTGGTTCACCCTGCCGCACCAGTTTCAGCTCACCATCATTACCGGTCGTCACTTCGGCAAAGAAATTCACACAGCAGGCCATATCGCGTTTGCCGAGGCCGTATTTCGCCAGCTCCACCAGAAAGCTGTCATAACCGTTCTGATGCCAGTCGTTACGCGCCTGCTGATAATCACGGGCGCCAAACTGCGCAGCGACATGTTGCGCATTGGCGGCGCCGCAGACAGTCTCGTGCCAGCCAAAACTGTCCTGCTCAATTCCGCAAAAAATGCGTCCCATATCGGAATAGAGACAGTGTCCGGCGGTGAGGCGAAAAGTGTGCTGGCATTTCAGGCTGTCCGGGGCGTTATAGCGCTCCAGCAGGTTATTCGGGTTGTACATCAGCATGCCGACGTTCACCCCGCCCTCAAGGTCGGTAAGCTGCAACGCACTACCGCTGCGCATTAACAGTGACCAGTGCGCCCCTGCGGGCAGCTGGGTTTGATAACTACGAATCATTACTCCTCCTTCAGGCAACCTGCGGTTGCCGCTCTGCTTGCGCCGGAATATGGCGATTTTCCAGCGGGATATCATAGGTAATGGTGGCGCCCCAGGCATCGGGGGCGTGGGGATCGTGGCGCAGCTTGTCGAATACCAGCAGCCGCGAACCGAGGGTAAAACCCTCTTTCAGATCGTGGGTGATCATAAAAATGGTCAGCCCGTGGGTTTGCCACAGATCGCTGATCAGTTGCTGCATTTCGCCGCGGATACCCGGATCTAATGCGCCGAATGGCTCATCAAGTAACAGGATACGTGGTCGTTTCATCAGCGCCTGGGCCAGCGCCAGACGCTGTTGCATCCCGCCGGAGAGCTGATGGGGATACTTGTTCTGCGCCTGCTCCAGCCCCACCTGCGCCAGCATCTCCTGCGCACGCTGTCTGATAACGCGCCGTTTTCTGCCCCAGACGCGTCCCAGCCAGCGCGCGCTACTGAATTCATCAGCCAGCATCACATTGCCGATCACCGTCAGATGCGGAAACACCGAATAGCGCTGAAACACCACGCCACGATGGGCATCCGGCTCATCCGGCATCGGTTTGCCATCCAGTAGCAGCTGGCCTTTACTCGGGGTTTCAGTACCGAGCAGCATATTAAGAAAGGTGGTTTTACCGCAGCCGGAAGCGCCGACAATCGAGACAAACTCTCCCTCCTGCACGCTAATATTCAGACGCTCCAGCACCACCTGCTGGCCGTAATGCTTTTCAAGGTTTTTCAGTTCAAGTAGCGCCATGATTATTTCCCCTGGTTGGCGTAATACCACGGCCAGCAACGGCGGCTAATCGTGCGCAGTAACAGATCGAGAGCAAAGGCCAGCAGCGTAATCCAGGCGACATAAGGCAGAATCACGTCCATCGCCAGATACCGCCGCATCAGAAAGATGCGGTAACCCAGCCCTTCGGTAGCGGCGATCGCTTCGGCGGCAATCAAAAACAACCATGCCGAACAGAGCGACAGACGTACCGCATCAAACAGGCGCGGCATCAGCTGCGGCAGGATCACCCGCCACAGGATCTGTCCGCTGTGACCGCCAAGCGTCTGGGCTTTTACCAGCTGTTCACGCGGGATCGCCTGGACCTGCAGCTGTAAATCACGGGCGATAAGCGGCGTGATGCCGACAATAATCAGCACCACCTTAGAGAGTTCACCAAGGCCAAAGCTGATAAACAGAATCGGCAGGATCGCCAGCGGCGGAACCAGCGCAAACAGCGTAATAATCGGCGAGCAAAAGGCGCGCACCACCGGCAGCGCGCCACAGAACAGTCCCAGCGCCAGCGCCAGCAGCGCGCTCAGCACCACACCGGTTAATAAACGCAGTAAGCTGGCGACGGTATCCACCCACAGCAGATACTCGCCGGTACGCGGACTGGGTTGAAACGCCATGCGGTACACCGCATCCCCCATCGCATTAAAACCGGGGAGTAATTTGTCTGCGGCATTGATGCCCAGACGGGCATCCGAAGCCATCAGATAAACCAGCAGCAACGCCAGTAGCGGCAGCAATCCCATCAGATAGCGGGTCAGTGGCACCGGTTGATAGTTGATTATTTTGCGCATCTGGCGTTCCTCGTTTTACAGCTGATTGGCGGCAGCGAGTCGGGCAAACTCGTCGGTGAAACGTAATTTGATGTTATCTGCATTACCCCAGTTGCCCGCTGGCGTAGTAATGCCCACCGCATCCGCACCGGCAGCCCCTTCACCCAGCAGACCATGCTTAAAGGAGAACTCGGCCACGCGCTGCATGGTGGCTTTCAGTTGCGGGGTGGCAATAAAGTCGAGGGTCACTTTGGCGTCGCTAAACAGGTGCGTCGCCGCAAGCTGCTGATCAAAACCGGCAAGATCGGTACCGGCGGCTTCACCCATTTGCGTGCGCGCGGCTTTGGCGGTGGCACTATTGCCATCCATGGTTTTCAGCGTCTCATACCAGGCGCCGGTCAGCGCTTTACCCAGCTCAGGATGCTGTTTCAGCGTTGCGGTGTTGACCACCAGCAGATCGAGAATTTCACCCGGGATCCGGGCGGAAGAGAAGACTAAATGGCTGCCCGGCTGCTTTTTCGCTTCGGCCAGCAGTGGGTTCCAGGTAACGATTGATTTCACATCGGCGGTGTTAAACGCGGCCACCAGATCGGCATCTGCGGTATTGACCACTTTGACATCTTTTTCACTCAGGCCCGACTGCTCCAGCGCACGCGCCAGCAGGTAGTGTGATACGGAGAGCTCAACCAGATTGATCGGCTGATCTTTCAGTGATGCCACGCTATCCGCGCCCTTCACCAGAATGCCGTCGTTGCCGTTAGAGTAGTCGCCAACAATCAGGGCAGTGCTGTCAACGCCGCCGGTGGCCGGAATGGTCAGCGCATCCATATTGGTCATGGTGCAGCCGTCAAAACCACCTGCGGTGTACTGGTTTACCGACTCGATATAGTCATTCACCTGCACAAACTTGATGTCAATGCCGTACTTGTCTGCCCATTTTTTTACAATGCCGCTTTGCTGTGCATAATCCCACGGCATCCAGCCCGCATAGATTGACCAGCAAATTTTAAATGAGGGTTTTGCCGCAAAGGCGTTAACGCTGAACAGCGCGATGGTGCAGAGAAGTAGCAGTCGTTGGCAGGCTTTAAACATGGTGGTTCCTCTGACGTTGGCGGAAGAATAAAAAGCAGGAGGCAGCGAGCGATGTTCGCGCTATCCTCCCGGGCTTTTATCCCGCCGTGTAACCGCCAGAGGGCGGTCGGTCACTCTCGGACCAGCGTCTTGCGACCGGAACCCTAGTGACCCATTTACAAATTGTGTGGCGACACCGGTTCCCCGCCATCGCTCCTGCATGTCACTCTTTACCTAGCAAAATGGATACCATATTGCTAATTATATGTTTTTTAACATTTATCTTTTCTTTCCCCGCACAATAACCGCCATAGCTGCACCTGAATGCGGCATAAATGCACCATTGCGGCGCAATAGCGGTGCAACCAGCGCACGCATCTGAGATACCGGCTGCAGCCATGTCAGCGACGAAAAATTAATTATTTTTAATATTCAATAACCTGAACAGTTATCACCGTCATCCGCAATGAACCAATTAATAATTGGTTCACATCTTGCCTGTGCTTTACTTAGCCACTTTGTCTGATTGCTAACCAAATACCCGGCTAATGCACAACCGAACCCCTTTTACTGATGAAAAGATAAGCGAACCAATCATGGGTAATACGCCAGAAACGGCAGCAAACTCCAGCTCGGCGCTGGAAAACCTGCGTCAATTGATTCAGCAACATGATGTTCAGCCCGATCAGCCGCTGCCGACCGAGCGCGAGCTGGCCGAACGTTTTGCCGTCGGTCGCCGCGAGATCCGTCGGGCGCTGGACGTGCTGGAAGAAGAGGGGCGCATCTGGCGTAAGCAGGGGAAAGGCACCTTTGTCGGCCCGGCAGCACCGGTACAGCCGCTGGTGCTGCAGGATTTGCCGCAGCAGTCGAACCTGCTGGAAGTGATGGAAGCACGTATTCAGCTGGAACCCGGCCTCGCGCGTCTGGCGGCATTGCGCGCCAGTAAAGAGCAGATCGCACTGATGCAGCGTCTGCTAGAGCGCATGCAACATATCACCCTTAATGATGGCGATCAGCACGAACTCTGGGATAGCGCTTTTCATCGCGCCATCGCCGAAGCTGCGGGTAACCGCCTGATGCTCGGCCTGTTTGATGCCATTGACGCGGTGCGCCGCGAACCCGCCTGGCAGCATCTGCGCGTACAGGCGCGCACCCCGGCGCGGCTGGATAACTATGATCATCACCATCATCGGCTGGTACAGCATATTGCCGCACGTCAGCCGATTGAAGCGGCGGCGGCGATGCGCGAGCACCTGCTGGCGCTGCAGCAGGCGCTGACCGAAGCCATCAATCGCGATGACGAGGAGCAGCCATGAGCCTTCCTGCCGCCACGGCGCCGGTACTGAGCCTGCACAAGCTCGAAGTCCAGTTCAGTGGTTCGCCAGTCACGGTACTCGACAGCATTTCGCTCGCCGTTTACGCCGGGGAAACCCTGGCGCTGGTCGGCGAATCCGGCTGCGGAAAAAGTATCACCTCACTGGCGCTGATGGGCCTGCTACCGGCTTCCGCCCGGGTGAAAAGCGGCGAAATGCGCTTTCAGCAGCATAACTTATTGCAGCTCAGCGCCCGCGACTATGCCGATCTGCGCGGTAATCAGCTGGCGATGATTTTTCAGGAGCCAATGACCTCGCTTAATCCGGCATTTACCCTTGGCGATCAGCTCAGCGAGGCGGTAATTCGTCATCGCCAGTGCAGCCGTCGCAGCGCAATGCAGACCGCGCTGGAGATCCTGCAGAAAGTACAGATTCCGGCAGCGGAGATGCGGCTGAAAGCGTACCCGCATCAACTGTCCGGCGGCATGCGTCAGCGGGTGATGATCGCCATGGCGCTGATTAATCGCCCGCAGTTACTGATTGCCGATGAGCCGACCACCGCGCTGGATGTCACCATTCAGGCGCAGATTCTGGCGTTGCTGAACAGCCTGAAGCAGGAGACCGGCACCGCGGTGCTGATGATCACCCACGATTTAGGCGTGGTAGCGGAAGTCGCTCAGCGGGTGGCGGTGATGTATGCCGGACAGGTGGTGGAAAGCGGTGATGTGGCAGAGATTTTTAACGACCCGCAACACCCGTATACCATCGGTCTGATGGCTTCGATTCCCAGCCTCGCCGCCCGTAGCGCCACTCTGGCCACCATCCCGGGTAACGTTCCGCTGCCGGAGCAGATGCCTGCCGGTTGCCGTTTTGCCACCCGCTGTCCCTTCGCGGAAAGCCGTTGCCACCAGCATAAGCCATCACTTTATGCGCTCAATGACCGCCATCAGGTGGCCTGTTTTCGCGCGCCGCTGGAACAGCACGTTACTGGAGGAGTTGGCATATGACCATCCCGATCCTCGCCTGCAGCGATTTGAGCAAAACTTTCGCCGGCCCGACATCGCTGTTTAAACGCAATAAGCAGGTCACCGCCGTCGATCGCATCTCGCTACAGGTGATGCCGGGCGAAACCCTGGCCATCGTCGGTGAGTCGGGTTCCGGCAAATCGACGCTCGGACGGCTATTGCTGCGGTTGCTTGAGCCAGACCAGGGCCAGGTGTTTTATCAGGGAGAAGAGATTACCCACGCCAGCGGCGGCCGCCTGAATCAGCTGCGCCGCGAACTGCAGATTATTTTTCAGGACCCCTTCGCCTCACTGAACCCGCGCATGACGGTGGAAAACATTGTCGGCGAACCCCTGTGGCTGCATGAGTCACTGTCACGCCCACAGCGTACAGCGCGGGTAGCTGAGCTGCTACGCACCGTGGGTCTGCCTGCCGCCTGGGCGCTGCGCTATCCCCATGAATTTTCCGGCGGTCAGCGTCAGCGCATCGGTATTGCCCGCGCGCTGGCCTGCGGGCCGAAACTGTTGCTGGGTGATGAGCCCGTCTCCGCGCTGGACGTTTCGGTGCAGGCGCAGGTGGTCAATCTGCTGGAGAACCTGAAACAGCAATTCGGCCTGACCATGGTGATCGTGGCGCACGGCCTCGCGGTGATCCGCCATATGAGCGACCGGGTCGCCGTGATGTATCTCGGGCAGATTGTGGAGCTGGCCAGCGTTGATGAGATTTTCGATGCCCCTCTGCATCCCTATACCCAGGCGCTGATTGCCTCCGCGCCGCAGCTACAGCCTGGCGGCGGACGCCAGATCGCCATGCTGCAGGGAGATTTGCCCAATCCGGCCACGCCGCCGGGCGGCTGTCGCTTCCATACTCGTTGCCCTTATGTGCGTGATGAATGCCGACAGCTGGAGCCGATTAACCAGCTATTACCCGGCGGCCGCCAGGTGGCCTGCCATCGCTGGCAGGAACTGAATCGCGACCGCAGTGTGATTGAAATTGCCCCACCCTCATCCGCCTTTTTACGCCGCCGTGCGCTGTTTGAGCAGGCAGTCAGGCAAAACCATAACCCTCTGGAGAAGTGAAGCGATGAAAGTACGTAATACGTTATTGACCGCGCTGGGTGGTCTGATGCTGATCGGCGCCAGCGTGCAGTCGCATGCGGAAAGCACCTTGCGTATCGGCCTGGGAGCCGATCCGGATATGCTCGATCCGCATCTGGCACGCACCTATTACGGCCGCTTTGTCTTTGCCGCGCTCTGCGACCGGCTGGTTGATGTTGATGAAAACCTGAAGGTGATCCCCGGTCTGGCTACTGACTGGGCGTGGAGTGATGAGGGGAAAACCCTCACCATGAACTTGCGTCAGGGAGTGACTTTTCACGACGGCGAAAAGTTTGATGCACGGGCGGTAAAATTCAATCTCGAACGCGCATTAACGCTGCCGGGTTCACTGCGCAAAAGTGAAATCTCCTCGATTGCTACAGTGGACGTTACCGGGCCTTATCAGGTGGTGTTTCATCTGAAAAACGCCGATGCTGCGCTGCTAAGTCAGTTAACTGACCGCGCCGGGGCGATGATGGCGCCAGAGGCCGCCGCAAAAGCCGATTTCGCGACTCATCCGGTATGCTCCGGCCCGTATCAGTTTGAAAGCCGCGTGCAGCAGGATCGTATTGTACTGAAGCGCTTCGATAACTACTGGAACAAGTCCGCTTATCACTTTGATAAAGTGATCTTCCTGCCGATCCCCGATGCGTCGGTGCGCCTGGCGAATTTGCGCGCCGGCGATCTCGATCTGACCGAAGGCATTGCCGCCAGCGATGTGAAAACGGTGGAAGGGGATTCACGTCTGAGCCTGGCGAAGGTCACCGGTCTCGGCTACCAGGGTATTACCTTTAATATCGCCAATGGCAAGGTCGATCCCGACAGCCCGTTTGCCAAAGATGCGCGGGTGCGTGAAGCCTTCTCGTTGGCTATCGACCGCGATGCGCTTAACCAGGTTGCGTTTGAAGGCTTGTATACCCCGGCCAACCAGGCGTTTTCCAACGTCAGCCCTTACCATGTAAAACTGCCGGTGCCAGCACGCGATATGGCAAAAGCCAAAGCGCTGCTGGCGGCAGCCGGGGTGAAAACGCCGCTCAGCGTCACGCTGCTGGTGACCAATAACCCGACCGCGCAGCAGGTCGGTCAGGTGATACAGGCGATGGTCAGCGAAGCCGGATTTGATCTGCATCTGCAGATGAGCGAATTTGCCACCCTGCTTGATCGCCAGCAACGCGGGGATTTCCAGCTGAGTCTGTCCGGCTGGTCCGGTCGTCCGGACCCGGATGGCAGCATCTTCTCGTTTATTAACAGCAAAGGCACGCTGAACGATGGTCGCTACAGCAATCCGCAAGTCGATGAGTGGCTAACCACAGCACGCCAGACCAACGATAGCGCTGCCCGTCAGGCATTGTACGACAAAGTTGTGGCGCAACTGCAAACGGATATGCCGATCGCTTATCTCTACTTTGAACCGCGTATTTTTGGTATGAGCAAAAAGCTGACCGGCTTTAAACCTTCACCGGATGGTCTGGTGCGTCTGGCTGGCGTGCAGATGGCGCCCTAAAGGGCGTTGGGGGAGGAGTGATGGTTGAATTGATCTGTAAGCGTCTGCTGCTGGCCATTCCGACGCTGTTGCTGGTCAGTATTATGGTGTTTTCCCTGCAAAAGTTGCTGCCGGGAGATCCGCTAGTGGCAATGGCTGGTGAAGAGCGCGATCCGGCGGTGATTGCCCAGCTGCGCGCGGAGTATCACCTTAATGATCCGATTCCGGCACAGTATTTTTACTGGATCAGTAATGCGCTGCGCGGTGATTTAGGGGTTTCTCTGCGCACCAAAGAACCGGTTACCCGGCTGATTGCCAGTAAGTTGCCGGTGACGCTGGAGTTGTCACTGCTGGCGATGACGGTCGCGCTGCTGGTCGGCATCAGCATGGGGATTGTCGCTGCGGTACGTAAGGACAGCTGGGTCGATCACACCACTAATTTTGTTGCGCTTTCAGGTATCTCGGTACCGCATTTCTGGCTGGGTATTTTGCTGATTTTGCTGTTCTCAGTACATTTACAATGGCTGCCCGCCTCCGGTTATGTGCCGCTCAGTGAGAGTATTCCGCAGAACCTGAAGACCCTGCTGCTGCCAGCACTGGTGCTTGGCACCGGACTGGCGGCCACACTGATGCGCCATACTCGCGCGTCGATGATTGCCGTGCTGAAGGCTGACTATATCCGTACCGCACGTGCCAAAGGCTTGCTGCCAAAACGAGTGATCCTGAAGCATGCTTTGCGCAATGCGCTGGTGCCGGTGATTACCCTGACCACCCTGCTATTTGGTGAACTGCTAGGGGGGGCGGTACTGACCGAACAGGTTTTCACCCTGCCCGGTTTTGGCAAGATGATCGTCGACTCCGTATTTAACCGTGATTATGCGGTAGTGCAGGGGGTGGTGCTGGTGACGGCAATCGGTTTTCTGCTGCTAAATCTGCTGGCCGATGTGCTCTATGTGCTGATCAATCCGAAAATGCGAGGCTAACCATGAGTGACGCTTTAGCTGCTGGCGCCGCCGTGCCGCTGCAGCAACCGGGCAATCGGGTAGTAAAAAAGTTTCTCGCCAATAAAAGCGCCATGGCGGGAGCGATTATCGTGCTGCTGTTTGTACTGCTGGCGCTGCTGGCGCCGTGGCTGGCGCCTTTCGACCCGATCAAAGCCAACTTTCTGGCCGTGCGTAAGCCGCCGTCAGAGCTTTACTGGCTGGGCACCGATGAGCTGGGGCGCGATATTTTATCGCGGATGATTTGGGGGGCACGGACTTCGCTGCTGGCCGGCTGTATCTCGGTGTTGATCGCCATCCTGATTGGCGTGCCGCTGGGGCTAATCGCCGGTTACTGGCAGGGCATCTGGGACGGCGTGATTTCGCGTTTTATTGAAGCGCTACTGGCCTGCCCGTTTTTGATCCTGGCGATTGCGCTCGGCGCCTTTCTCGGCCCGAGCCTGGGTAACGCGATGATTGCCATTGGCTTATCGGCAATGCCGATTTTTGCCCGCCTGACGCGCGGCCAGGTGATCGCCATCCGCAATGAAGAGTATATCGACGGCGCGCGCGCCATTGGTCTGCCCGACCGCTGGATTGTGCTGCGTTATGTCTTGCCGAATGTGATGTCGCCGATTCTGGTGCAGGCGACACTGGCGATTGCGGCGGCGATTATCACCGAAGCCAGCCTGTCATTTCTTGGCCTCGGCCAGCAGCCGCCCAATCCGTCGTGGGGCGCAATGCTGAATACGGCCAAAGGCTATCTGGAACAGGCGCCCTGGATGTCTATTTTTCCCGGGATTGCCATTTTTCTCGCCGTGCAGGGCTTCAATCTGCTGGGAGATGGACTGCGTGACGCGCTCGATCCGCGCAACGACTGATGATTAAGGAATAGCGATGAGTGGTGAAATAGATTTTAATCTCGGGTATCCCTCCTGGCGTGCGCCGATGATGGGTCGCAATGCGGTTGCCACCTCGCAACCGCTGGCGGCGCAGGCCGGATTGCGTATGTTACAGCTGGGTGGTAATGCGGTAGACGCGGCGATAGCCACCGCCATGGCGCTGACGGTGGTGGAACCGACCGGCAATGGTATCGGCAGCGATGCCTTTGCCATTGTCTGGGATGGCGAACAGCTGCATGCGCTGAATGCCTCCGGACGCGCGCCGGCGGCATGGAAAGTGGAAGATTTTGCTCACCTGTCGGTAATGCCGGAAACCGGCTGGGATGCGGTCACCGTGCCGGGTGCGGTATCGGCGTGGGTGGAACTGGCGGAACGTTTCGGCAACTTACCCCTCACCACCCTGGCGCAACCGGCGATTGAGTACGCACGCCACGGTTTTCCGGTTTCACCGTTAATCGGCCAGCTGTGGCAGCGCGGCTATAACAAACTGCGCGATCAGCCAGGTTTCAGCGCCTGTTTCGCCCCCGCAGGGCGCCCACCGCGCAGCGGCGAACTGTTTCGCAATCCGCATCAGGCCGACAGTCTGGAAAAAATTGCCGCCAGTAACGGCGAGGCATTTTATCGCGGCGAACTGGCGGAAAAGATCGTCGCCTTCGCCCGCGAACACAACGCGGCGCTGACCCTCGACGATTTGAAAAACCACCGCGCCGACTGGGTTACCCTGCTGTCACGTCCGTTCGCTGGCGGTTCAGTGCATGAACTGCCACCTAACGGCCAGGGTATCGCCACACTGATGGCGCTGGGCATTCTGGAACAGTGGGATATTGGCAGCTATCAGCCGGATTCGGTCGACTGGCTGCATCTGTCGATTGAGGCGATGAAGCTGGCGCTGGCCGATCTCGACCGCTATATCGCCGATGAGGATCATCTGGAGTTTCCGGCGGAACTGTTGCTCAGCGATGCGTATCTGCAAAGCCGCGCGGCGCTGATTGACCCGAAAAAAGCCGGTGATTTCACCTTTGGCGCCCCGACGCAGAGCGGTACCGTCTATCTTTCCACCGCCGATGCCAGTGGCATGATGGTCTCTTTTATTCAGTCCAACTATATGGGCTTCGGTTCCGGGGTGGTAGTGCCTGGCACCGGCATCAGCCTGCAAAACCGTGGCGCGGGTTTTGCGCTGGATAAAGATCATCCGAATGTAGTGGCGGGTGGCAAACGTCCCTTTCACACCATTATTCCGGCCTTTGCACTGGATGGCGATGGCCAGCCGCTGATGTCGTTTGGCCTGATGGGCGGCCCGATGCAGGCGCAGGGGCATTTACAGCTGGCACTGCGTATTATGCTGCATAAGCAGAATCCGCAGGCGGCGATTGATGCACCGCGCTGGCGCATTGTCGCAGGCCGCGAAGTGAGCGTCGAAGCAACGATGGATCGCAATACGCTGGCAGCACTGCGCGCCATGGGGCATAAACTGGTAGTGGAAGATCCGCTGCAAAGTTATAACTTTGGTGGTGCGCAGGTGATCGTGCGCGATGCGCAGGGCTTTTATATTGCCGCCACAGAAAGCCGCAAGGACGGGCAGGCACTGGTGTTTTAATGACCAGCTGGGGCCGGTAACCACTGGCCCTATGCTTTATTTAGCGTTTATCGCTAAGTTGCAGCTGCTCTGTTTTGCCATCGCGTATCAGAGAGATACTCTGCACGATATCGTCGCCTCTCTATATGGTTATCAAACCAGACAGTGGTATAAATCGAGTATTCCGCTTCTTTCCCATTATTAAAGTCGTTATGTAAACATTTATCGGACTTTACACGCCAGTAATCACTTTATGGCATTTCGGCAGTAAACCAAATGACTTGAAATTTTCCGTCGATGACTTTAGATATCATATAACCATCGTTTACCGGACGATTTTCCAATAGCCTTTTCGTTCTGTAAGTTAAATGGAAAGTAGCTGCCATGATCGATTCTGACCCGACGATAATCAATACTCTGGTGAAATACAGATCGCACTAATGATATTTCACCACAAGCAAGCGCGCGTGACTCTCCTTTTACCATAACCATAATCCTCATTCCCTAAGTGGCAGGGGGGAGGATAATAAATATCACTAAATAAAAGTGTTCAGGCAATAATCAGCGCATTTCGGCTGCGGAGCACATATTGCCCTGCTCCCGGCCGGGCCCAACCCGGTGCAAACGACAGGGAAAATGCGCCGAAGAAAGCCGTGTCAAGGGTATTCAGCGCTGGTAAATAAGACTATCCTTTAGGCACGACAAAGCATGCTATTGATCTGCGTTATCATCCAGATAACCGTTCACAATGACAGGAGTTTATGTATGGCGACTGGAATCTCCCGTGTCTGGGCCCGCGTATGGGTGCCACTGACGGCACTGTTTCTCGTCTTTCAACTAACCGGCTGCGGCGACAAAGAGCCGGAGCAGCGTAAAGCTTTTATCGATTTCCTGCAGAATACCGTAATGCGTAGCGGTGAGCATCTGCCAGCACTGAGCGAAGATCAGAAACAGAAGATGGGTAATTATGCCAGTGATTACGCCATTCTGTATGGCTTTTCACAGCAGGTGAATAAAGCTGTTGATGACGGTATGAAGCCGGTGGTGGATGAGCTGACGGCGATTCGTGTTCCGCAGGATTATCTGACCCGTCGCAACTCCCTGCGCCAGGCCAGCGGTTCGCTGAATGTGCTGGCGCAGCAGATCCAGAGCGCTAAAAGCCAGGCCGACAGCAGTCATGCCGCTCTGAAGCAGCCTGACGATTTAAAAGCGGTATATCAAACGGTCTACAGCAAGGTAGTGACGCAACCGGCAGACTCGCTGATCCCGTTATTACCGGCGCTGCAGTCGCTGAGCCAGGATGTCTTGCAGGCTGGCGACTATCTGCAACAGCAGGGAGCTGCAGTCAGCTTTAACAATAATGGCGTGCAATTCTCTACCCGCGAGCAGGCAGCGCAGTACAACACCATTATGAGTAATATGTCGTCAAAAACTCAGGCATTGACCCAGGCGCAAAGCGCGGTGCAGGGTGGTTTCCAGTAACGGCAGGGAAAGCCCCTTTCCGGCCGCGCTTTAGCGCTGAGCACCCCAATACCCCGGCGTAATTTTCTTACAGCTTTTCCCTGCCCCCCTGGCGTCCGAATCAATATGTGATCGGGCGCCTTTTAGCCTTAAAATAAATTGTGATTGTCATCACAATTTAGCAACAAACAGCCAATAATTTTTTGTGATGCAGATCACATTAAATCCATTTTCCAGTATAAATAATCGCCACCGTCCTTTTTTTACATCACAAATATGTGATCAATATCACCAAATACCCCCCTAAAGCCCCATTATCAATGTGATGTAGATCACACTTAATCCCATCACTACGCAGCGTCATAAACGCGTGCTAGAGTCCGCTTGCATACAGTAATGGTGTCATACCGACGGCTCCCCGCCGTAACGTCTCACACAAAAATCAACGCGCTCTCTTATTTGTCAGCGCGTACCAATAAGGGGTGTTTTTTTATGTCCTCATCAGATTTCAAGATCAAGGTACAGAGCTTTGGTCGCTTTCTGAGTAACATGGTGATGCCAAATATCGGGGCGTTTATCGCCTGGGGTATTATCACTGCTCTGTTCATTCCAACTGGCTGGCTGCCAAATGCAACGCTGGCCAAGCTGGTAGGCCCAATGATTACCTACTTGCTGCCACTGCTGATCGGTTTCACCGGTGGCCGTCTGGTGGGTGGCGATCGCGGCGGCGTAGTCGGCGCCATCACGACCATGGGTGTGGTTGTCGGCGCCGATATGCCAATGTTCCTCGGTGCCATGATTGCAGGTCCGCTGGGCGGCTGGGCAATCAAACACTTTGACCGTCTGGTTGATGGTAAGATCAAAAGCGGCTTTGAAATGCTGGTTAACAACTTCTCTGCCGGTATTATCGGTATGGTGTTGGCAATCGTGTCATTCCTGGCTATTGGTCCACTGGTTGAAGGTCTGTCGCATATCCTCGCCGCCGGCGTAAACCTGATGGTGCAGAACAACCTGCTGCCGCTGACCTCGATCTTTGTTGAACCGGCAAAAATCCTGTTCCTCAATAACGCGATTAACCACGGTATCTTCTCGCCACTGGGCATCCAGCAGGCAAGCGAAGCAGGCAAATCGATTTTCTTCCTGATCGAAGCCAACCCAGGCCCGGGTATGGGCGTACTGATGGCCTATATTTTCTTTGGT
Source organism: Pantoea sp. B65 (assembly GCF_047308185.1). Lineage (NCBI taxonomy): Bacteria > Pseudomonadati > Pseudomonadota > Gammaproteobacteria > Enterobacterales > Erwiniaceae > Pantoea > Pantoea sp. B65. The sequence continues at coordinate 131,338 of NZ_JAHXPU010000015.1, read as the reverse complement.
CGTGGTAATGCCAAGCAGTCTGCAGGCGGTGCGGCAATCATTCACTTCCTCGGTGGTATCCACGAAATTTACTTCCCGTATGTACTGATGAACCCACGTCTGATTCTTGCCGTGATCCTCGGTGGTATGACCGGCGTGTTTACCCTGACCGTGCTGCACGGTGGTCTGGTTTCTCCAGCATCACCAGGCTCAATCCTGGCAGTACTGGCAATGACGCCAAAAGGAACTTACTTCGCCAATATCGTGGCGATTGCCGCCGCTTTTGCCGTCTCTTTCGTGGTCTCTGCTATTCTGCTGAAAACCAGCAAAGTGAAGGAAGAAGACGATATCGAAACTGCAGCCCGTCGCGTGCAGGAGATGAAAGCACAGTCTAAAGGTCAGGGTGGCGCCGCCGTTACCGCAGCCGATGGCCTGAACAGCGATCTGAGCCATGTGCGTAAAATCATCGTTGCCTGTGATGCCGGTATGGGTTCCAGCGCCATGGGTGCCGGCGTGCTGCGTAAGAAGGTTAATGATGCTGGCCTGAGCAATATTTCAGTCACCAATAGCGCGATTAACAGTCTGCCAGGCGACGTCGATCTGGTGATTACTCACCGCGATCTGACAGAGCGTGCGATGCGTCAGGCACCACATGCACAGCATATCTCACTGACCAACTTCCTCGACAGCGGCCTGTATACCGATCTGACGGCACGTCTGGTGGAAGCCAATCGTTCCGCCGGCCATCGTGACAAAGTGATGACCACGCTCAATGACAGTTTCGATGCAGGTCAGGATCATCTGTTCCAGCTGAGCGAGAGCAATATCTTCCTTGGTCTGCAGGCGACAGAAAAAGAGCAGGCGATTCGTTTTGCCGGTGAGCAGCTGGTAAAAGGCGGCTACGTGGAACCGGAATACGTCCAGGCGATGCTGGATCGGGAGAAATTAACCCCGACCTATCTCGGTGAGTCAATTGCGGTGCCACACGGTACGGTTGAAGCCAAAGATCGCGTTCTGAAAACCGGCGTGGTGTTCTGCCAGTATCCAAAAGGCGTACGTTTCGGTGAAGAACCGGACGATATTGCCCGTCTGGTTATCGGCATCGCCGCACGTAATAATGAGCACATTCAGGTGATCACCAGTCTGACCAACGCGCTGGACGATGACAGCGTGATTGAGAAACTGGCTTCCACCACCAGCGTTCAGGAAGTTCTGGATCTGCTGTCAGGTAAAAAATCCGCCTGATTTATTCGCAGGCGCGAAGGTAGTTCCCAGGGGCTGAGCATGCCCAGCCCTTTTTTCGGGCCAGGCATGCCTGGCCCTTACGTCATTTATATGGGTAACAGCATGAAAGCTTTGCATTTTGGCGCAGGTAACATTGGCCGTGGTTTTATTGGGAAGTTGCTGGCGGATGCCGGCGTCGAGCTGGTTTTTGCCGATGTGAATCAGGCAGTCCTTGACGCGCTGAACGCGCGTCATGAATATCCGGTGCATGTCGTGGGGGAGAATGCCCAGGTTGAGATAGTTAAAGGCGTCAGCGCCGTTAGCAGCGCCAGCGATGACATTATCGCGCTGATTGCTGAGGTTGATATCGTTACCACGGCGGTTGGCCCGCAGATCCTTGAGCGCATCGCCGGTAGCGTGGCGAAAGGACTGGCCAAACGCAGTGATAGCGCTAATGTCCGTCCGTTAAATATTATTGCCTGTGAAAATATGGTGCGCGGCACCAGCCAGTTAAAACAGCATGTGCTGAAGGCGCTGCCGGAACAGTATCACGCCTGGGTTGAACAGCATGTCGGTTTCGTTGATTCCGCCGTGGACCGTATCGTGCCCCCGTCCGAAGCAGGCAGCACTGATGTGCTGGAAGTGACGGTGGAAACCTTTAGCGAGTGGATTGTCGATAAAACCCAGTTTAAAGGTGAGTTGCCGAATATTCCGGGTATGGAACTGACCGATAATCTGATGGCATTTGTCGAGCGCAAACTGTTCACCCTGAATACCGGCCATGCGATTACCGCCTATCTCGGCCAGCTGGCGGGTCACCAGACTATTCGCGATGCGATTCTTGATGAGAAAGTGCGCCAGGTGGTAAAAGGGGCCATGCAGGAGAGCGGCGAAGTCCTGATCAAACGTTATGGCTTTGATGCCGCTAAACACGCCGCCTATATCGATAAAATCCTCAGCCGTTTTGAAAATCCCTATCTGAAGGATGATGTTGAGCGCGTAGGCCGCCAGCCGCTGCGTAAACTGAGCGCCGGTGACCGCCTGATTAAGCCAACCCTCGGCACCCTCGAATATCAGTTGCCGCACGACAATCTGGTGATCGGTATTGCCGCCGCGATGCACTACCGCAGCGATCAGGATCCTCAGGCGCAGGAACTGGTGGGTTTGCTGGAGAAATTAGGGCCGCAGGCAACCCTGGCGCAGGTGTCAGGTCTGGATGCCAATAGCGACGTTGTCGCCGCTGCGGTGCAGGCTTATAACGCATACTCGAAATAACGGACGCGGTAGCAAACGCAAGGGGCGGCAGTCATGCCGCTCCGATAACCCGCGTACACGCTGCTACCCCTTCAAAAACGACGAGTATATGCCATAATGCGCGCACTTTCGGCTCCCCTCCTCCCTCCCGGAGAGCATAAAGAGTACAGTTCTGCTGTGCTCTCAGGCGCAATGACAGATATGCAGGCAATAATGGAAGAGAAGCAGGCTTTTGAAAATCGGGTGCTTGAGCGCCTGAATACCGGTCGTTCGGTGAGAAGCTTTCTGATCGCCGCGGTGGAGCTATTGGCCGAAGCGGTTAACCTGCTGGTGATTCAGGTATTTCGCAAAGACGATTATGCGGTGAAATACGCGGTTGAACCTCTGTTACTGGGGAATGGTCCGCTGGGGGAGCTGTCGGTACGCCTGAAGCTGATTTACGGCCTGGGGGTGATTAATCGCAATGAGTATGAAGATTGCGAACTGCTGATGGCACTGCGTGAAGAGCTGAACGACGATAATACTGAATACCGTTTTACTGACGATGAGATCCTCGGCCCTTTTGGCGAGCTGCATTGCGTTAGCGCGTTACCTCCGCCCCCGCAATTCGCCAGTGAAGATGACGAATTGCGCGCCATGCAGCGCCAGCGTTACCAGCAGGTGGTGCGTTCGACCATGGTGCTCTCTCTGACTGAGCTGATTTCCCGTATTAGCCTTAAGCAAGCCTTTAAAAAGTAACACCGCGAACGGCTATTTTTCGTGTATCCTTTGCCGCATAGCGTCAATTTATCAGGTATAAACCATGAAAGAGCAGGAAAAAGCAGAAATTAAACATCTGAGCGATCAGCTTGATGCCCTTAATCGCAAAGAACCAGCGTTGCTGGAATCTGGCGAAGCAGAGAAACTCGGCGAACTGCTGAAAGAGAAAGATAAGCTGGTTGCTGAGATCGAACGCCTGAAAGGCGTACGCGAGCAGAAGCTGAGTAAAGAAGCCGCGAAGCTGAAGCAGTTACCTTTTAGCCGGGCGATTACCAAAAAAGAGCAGGCGGATATGGGCAGCCTGAAAAAAGCGGTGCGCGGCATTGTGGTAGTGCACCCGATGACCGCCCTGGGCCGCGAGATGGGCCTGCAAGAAGTGACCGGTTTCGCTAAGAAAGCGTTTTAATTTATACCAGCGCCGGCGTTTTATAACGGCAGCAAATAATTCAATTAGCAAATAACAGAATAGTAAAATAAGTATTGGCCGTATCCATACGGCCAATGATGATTTTATTACTTAGCGTACTTGGCGGCTAATGTGGCAAACCATGGGGCGATAAAGTCATCGGTCTGACCCCAGCCAGGCACGATTTTGCTCAGGCCGGCAACGTTAACCGCACCCTGCTGGTTGTTCAGCAGCGCTTGCGGGATGGCCGCCGCTTTAAACTCATAGCTGGCAGGGGTTTTCTCACCGGCAATTTTGTTGGCGATCAGACGCATATTCACGGCGCCAATCAGCCTGGTATCCACTGCGACGCTGTGTACCCATGGGCTTTTCGGCTCACGCATCAGCTGCAAATCCTGGTTAGAGATATCAATACTGTACAGTTTGATCTCGGTACGCCCATTCTCCTGCAATGCTTTGTAAGCTCCCTGGCTGAATGCGTCCCAGGTTCCCCAAATCGCATCAATTTTACCCTTCGGATACTTGGCCAGAATCGCGCCGACTTTATTCGCAGTATCGCCCTGTACGTCAGAAGAGACCGCACCAATCGACTCCAGCTGATGAATGCCCGGGTAAGTTTTTTGCAGCTTTTCAAACTCGGCCTGGCGACGCTCCATCGCCGGGAAACCGGCGACCCACAGCTTGACGATATTCGCTTTACCGTTGAAATCCTTTGCCAGCTGGCTGATTGAGAGATTAGCCAGCGAGGCATCATCCTGCTGAGAAACCGTCACGCCCGGCACTTCACTGTTTACCGGCGTATCAAATACCGTCACTTTAATACCGGCATCAGCAATACGTTTTACCAGCGCCGTTGAGTAAGGGTCACGACCATGAGAGAGGATAATACCGTCATATTTCTGGCTGATAGCCTGATTGACGAAATCCTGGAAACGCGCGTCGTCGCCATTACTGAGGAAGGTGCTGACCTTAAAGCCCAGTTTTTTCCCTTCCTGAATCGCACCGGCGACAAACTGGGTGGTGTTATCGTCAGAACCGAGATTGCGGATCACCGCCACGCGGATCGGACCGTTATGATTAGCGATAGCGGCAGGTACCGGCGCCAGCGTCTGGGTGGCAAATGCAGGCAATGCAGTCAGCAGGCTCAGGGCCAGCAGCGATGTGGTGAATTTTTTCATTATAATTCTCTGTGTTTAATAAACTGCGCGTTAGCGGCGCTGGATGTAGGTAATCGCCAGCGCAACCGCCAGCACTAACCCTTTAATAATGTCCATGGCGTAGTAAGGCACTGATAGCATCACCAGCCCGTTCTGCAATACCCCGAGGATCACCGCGCCGAGCAGTGTTCCCAGCGCATTCGGCTTACCGGCGCCGGCCAGCGACAGGCCAATCCACGCCGCCGCCACCGCATCCATCAGATAGCCACCACCGGCGTTAACCTGTGAGGAACCGATACGTGAAGCCAGCAGGATCCCGCCGAGGCCAGCCAGCAGTGAGGCGATCACATAGGCGGCAACGCGGTAGCGGGTGGTACGAATACCGGAGAGGCGTGCCGCTTCCGGGTTGCCGCCAATCGCATACATCCGGCGACCATGCTTGGTCAGCGACAGACCGAGCTGCGCTACCACCGTCACCACCAGCATAATAATGACGATCGTCGGCACCTGACCGAGCAGGGAAAATCCTGCCGGAATCGTCCCTTCCGCCATATCGCCGCCCGGCAATACCATATTTTCCGTAATCGAGCCGCCAAAGCTGTAGGTCATCGCCACGCCCTGTACCACAAACAGGCTGGCCAGGGTCGCCAGCATATCGGGAATTTTCAGCACCACGATCATAAAGGCGTTAAACAGGCCAACCAGCGTACAGAGCAGCAGAGTCACCACTATCGCCTCTGTCGAGCCGAAGCCGTACCAGACGAACAGTGAGATCACCAGCGAGTTGGCCAGCGATGCCGTCGAACCTACCGACAGATCGAAACCACCAATCGTCAGCGAGATCGACACGCCAATCGCAATTACCGTTACAATGGCAATCGAACGCAGAATGTTGATGATGTTATTCGGGTCGAGGAAGCTATCCGATGCCAGGCCAAAGCCGGCGATCAGCGCGACTACCGTCAGCAACATTCCCCATTTGTAGAGAAATTCAAATAACTGGTGACGCGCCGATGGCGCCCCCTTCAGGGAAATTTCTTTGCTGCTCACGCAGGGGTTCCTCCGGTGGAATAAAGTAAAAGCGTTTCTTCGTCAGCGGTACGAGCATCCATTTCCGCTACAATACGGCCATCCCACAGCACGCAAATGCGATCGCATAAACCAACCAGCTCGGCGAATTCTCCGGAAGCATATATCACCCCTTTGCCTTCGCGCGCCAGCCGATCGATTAATACGAACAGGTCAGTTTTTGCTTTAACATCAACGCCTTTGGTGGGCTCATCAAAAATCAGCACATCGGCGTTATTACGCAGCCATTTACCAATCGCCACTTTTTGCTGGTTGCCCCCCGACAGCCGGCGCAGGATCTGCTGCGGCCCGGTAGTACGAATCCCAAGCTGCTGGATCACCTGCTCTGCCCAGCGCCATGCCTGACGCCGGCCAAACACGCTCAAGCGCGAGAAGCTGTTATCAGCACTGACGCTAAGGTTCATGCTAACCGGCTCATCAATAAAAATGCCCTCTTTGCGTCGCTCTTCCGGCACCAGCGCCAGGCCTCTTTCGACCGAATCATGGGGTGAAGAGGGTTTCCACGCCTTACCATGCAGCTCACCAGCCCGCAGCTGGCTGCGGCTGGCGCCAAACAGCGCTTTACACAGTTCCGTCTTGCCGGCGCCGGCGAGGCCAGCAATACCCAGAATTTCGCCTTTACGCAGCGACAGCGAGATATCGCGCAACAGAGCATCGTCGTGCAGCCCGCTAATGCTCAGCACCGTCTCAGCCTGCACCGCGGCACGGCGCGGCGGATAGATATCATCCAGCTGATGACCGAGCATTTTTTCCACGATCTGCTCGCCGCTAAGGTTTTGCATCGGCGCACTTTCGATTAAGCGACCATCGCGTAACACCGTCAGCCGATCGCAAATCGCTTTCAGTTCGTGGATGCGGTGGGAAATAAACACCACACCAATGCCGCTACGCTGCAGACGGCGCACCACGGTAAACAGACGTTCGCTTTCATGCTGATCGAGTGGCGCAGTCGGCTCATCGAGGATCAAAAAGCGGCAGTGGTGGGATAAGGCGCGCGCCAGCAGAATTTGCTGTTTCTCTGCCAGCGTGCACTGTTCGATACGGCGACGGACATCGATCTGCACATCCAGCTGCGCCAGCAGTTCGCGCGCCTGACGGCGGATTTGCCCCCAGCGATAAACCTGACCGCCTTCGGCCAGTCGATCCAGCATGATGTTCTCCGCCACACTGAGCGTCGGCACCAGCGCCACATCAACCTCCTGCTGCACCAGATGAATACCCAGTTGTTTAGCGTCGCGCGGCGAGTTGATGATTACCGGTTGGCCATCCAGCAAAATTTTTCCCTGATAATGCTGGTGTGCGCCCGACAGCACCGCCATCAGTGTTGATTTCCCCGCGCCATTAGCGCCGGTTAATGCATGGATGGATCCGCCTTCAAGGGTGAAATCCACCTGAGTCAGCGCTGCAAAACCGCCAAAAGCGATGGAAATGTTATGCATTTCGAGGCGATTTAACGCAGTCATGGGCATCTCTGCTCCCGGATTTTAGCTGTGGGTTCGTCGCATTCTTATCGGAATGGTTACCTCCGGCAACGAACGAAAGCGCATAAGCTAACACAAAATGTTATTAGCCATCCAGACATCCAGACACAACAGCAAATTAGTGCGGTTATCCACTGGTTAAGCAGCAGGATCATGGGTATGTGTGGGGAGATTGCCAGAGGTTATGCTGAGGTTACTTTGCGGTTAATCAGCATCGCATAAATAAAAAACCGACGAAGCAGGCTCCGTCGGTTGGCTGTCACGCATTATAACGTGCAGAGAAAAAACTTATTTAGCAGACGCGAAACGTGCTGCAGCTTCGTCCCAGTTTACGACTTCCCAGAACGCTTTGATGTAGTCAGGACGTTTGTTCTGATATTTCAGGTAGTACGCGTGTTCCCACACATCCAGACCAACAATCGGGAAGCCAGAAACGCCAGAGATGGCTTCACCCATCAGTGGGCTATCCTGGTTAGCAGTAGAGACGACCGCCAGTTTGTCGCCTTTCTTAACCAGCCACGCCCAGCCAGAACCAAAACGGGTTGTTGCTGCTTTTTCGAATTCGGCTTTGAAAGCGTCAACGCTACCAAAATCTTTCTCAATTGCCGCTTTCAGCTCGCCCTGCAGAGAAGTGCCGGTTTTCAGGCCTTTCCAGAACAGGCTGTGGTTTGCGTGACCGCCTGCGTTGTTACGCAGTACAGTTTTCTTGTCTGCCGGAACCTGATCCAGTTTGGTGATCAGTTCATCCACTGGCAGATCGGCGAACTCAGTCCCTTCCAGCGCGGCGTTCGCGTTGTTGACATAGGTCTGGTGGTGTTTAGTGTGATGGATTTCCATCGTCTGCTTGTCGAAATGCGGTTCCAGTGCGTCGTATGCGTAAGGCAGGGATGGCAGTGAATAGCTCATGTTCATCATCTCCATTAATGTTGGGCGGCGCTCTGAGTTTTGGTTAGCACCGCGTAAGCAGTCGGATCATTATAGTTAAATAAATGATCTTGAAAATGCTTATCAATGCCCCAGGATTAATATGGGTATGTTTTAGCCGGCAATTTGGCAAGTTATCGGGACAAAAAGCGCGGAACCAGAAACGCGAAGGGGCCATTGCTGACCCCTGCCGGATTAACCTACCAGTGATGCCAGCGATTTATCCAGCGCACCCACCAGCCAGTCAATATCGCTCTCCTGGAACGCCAGTGGCGGACGCAATTTCAGCACATTGCCATACGGGCCGGCGACCGACGTCAGGACGTGGTTATCACGCAGCTTCTCGATCACATCCAGTGCCAGCTGCTTATCCGGGGTTTTACTGGCGCGATCTTTCACCAGCTCAAAGCCGATAAACAGTCCCGCGCCACGCACATCGCCGACGCACTCATATTTATCCATCAGCCCGGTCAGCGCCGCCAGCAACTTGCCGCCCACAATCCGGCTATGCTCTTGTAAACCTTCCTCTTTAATCACTTTCAGCACCGCCTGAGCCGCCGCCATTGCGACCGGGTTACCGCCGAAAGTATTGAAATAAGGGATTTCATCGCTGAAAGCGGCTAAGACATTGCTTTTCGCCAGCAGAGCCGATACCGGAATACCATTACCCATTGGCTTACCGGTGGTGACCACATCCGGCACCACATCATGGCGTGCAAAGCCCCAGAAGGCGTCACCGGTACGCGCAAAGCCAGGCTGTACTTCATCGGCGATAAAAATACCGCCATTCTTATGCACCACATCGATAGCCTGCTTCAGGTAGCCTTTAGGTCCTGGCAACACACCGTCGGAAGAGAAAATGGAGTCAGCAAGGAAACCAGCAAACTTGATACCGTGCGCCGCCATATCATCGATCTGTTTCTGAATCTCAGCGGCAAACCAGGCGCCAAGATCCGGCGCGTCAACCCGATAGCGGTCCGGCGGCAGTACTAAACGGGTGGTGGCCGCCAGCGACTGACCGCTACCCAGCGCCGGTGAGGCGCCGGAAGTCAGATCGCTGGTACCATGGTAGGCTTCCTGGCTGACGATAATCCCGGTGCCGCCGCTAAAGGAACGTGCCACGCGGATCGCCAGATCATTCGCTTCCGAGCCGGTACACATATACATGGCGCGGTCGATTTCTGCCGGCAGGGTCGCCAGCAGATCTTCAGAATAGTTAAGAATATTTTCGTGTAAGTAGCGGGTATGGGTATTTAGCATCCCCATCTGCTGGTGTACCGCCTCAATCACCGCCGGGTGGCAATGACCAATACTGGCCACGTTGTTATAGACATCAAGGTACTTATCACCTGCCGCATCCCACAGATATTGCCCTTTACCGCGCACCAGATGTACCGGTTTGCGATAGAACAGACGGTAGGATTCACCGAGAACTTTGCTGCGTTTATCGGTGAGTTTGCGCACATCGGCATCTAAGCCGTCGGCGTGCTCCGCACGAAAACTGTTGGTGTCCATGATGGTCGAACGTGTTGCCATGGTAACTCCCGTTGCGAAATTAAGTTTGGCCTGACGGCGAAGAGGAGGAAAATTTCAGCACAACCTGAGCTCATCATGGCCTATTTTTATAAAAATGCAACCAAATACACAAATACAATAAAATACACATGAAGGTGATAAGATTGTCGGGTAAGCTAACCACCCTGACGCGTGGGGACCAGTAATGGCCCTGACGGTGGTTCAGATCCCCGTTGCGTTGGGGCAGCCCGTGCCGATGATATGCACCACAAGGAATAAAATCATGTTGCAGGAAACACGTTTACACCGCATCCGTGCGCTACTCAGCACCCTCAGCCAGGTCAGCACCGAGCGGATTATTAAAGAGCTGGGGATTTCACGCGAAACGGCACGGCGCGATATTATCGAGCTGGAGGCGCTGGGACTGGCACGCCGCGTACATGGTGGTCTGGTGGCGTTGGATACCACCCCGGAACCGCCGCTGACGGTACGCAGCGCGGTACAGGCAAAGGAGAAGCGCGCCATTGCGCGCGCCGCGGCACAGCGACTCCTGCCGGGCCAGACGCTGTTTCTTGACGCGGGCAGTACCACCACCATGCTGGCGGATGAGCTGCGTTCGATGTCAGGTTTAACCATTATTACCAATAGTCTGCACGCCGCACTGAAGCTGAGCGCGGCCGAAGAACATGAGACACTGAATAATGAGGTGATCCTGCTCGGCGGCAGCATGATGGCTGGCGCCCAGCAGACGCGCGGTGAACTAACCGTTGGGGAAATTTATCGCTATCGCGCCGATGTCGCGCTGTTATCCCCGGTGGGTATCGACAGCAAAAGCGGCGCCAGCAGCTTTTATCCCCACGAAGCGGCGATTGCCCGCGCCATGACCCAACAGGCAACGCAACTGATTCTGCTGGCCGATCACAGCAAGCTGGGGATCACCAGCCGGATGGTGTATGCCACCAGCAGCGAAATTAGCCTGCTGGTGACTGACAGCGCGGCAACCAGACAGCCGGCATTTACGGCGTTGCAAAACAAACTGCCGGAAATAGTGCTGGCTTAAACCATTAAAAAATAGCGATAAGGAAACTCATCGATATCCATTTCATCGCGCACGGCAAGAAATTTTTGCAGCTCGCGACGCCTTGCGACCTTTCTGGATGGTGAGTTTAAGCCATACAGCTCGAGGGTTTTTTCCGCCCGCAGACCATCCTGCGCGGCGATTTCCGGCGCCGGGTGTAATGCGCCGTCAGAAAAGTTACAGATAAAGTAATGCTCAAAGCAGTAGTCGTGTTCATCCGGCTTCAGCAGTAATTCAGTGTATTTTTCCCCTTTTGCACTCTGGCAGACATCACAGCAGGGGAACAGATTTTCCCAGCAAAACGCCAGCTGCGGATAAGCACTTTTCGGGCGAAAATGCTCTAATGTTTTGCGTCCTTCATTACCGACAAAACCATCACAAAATGCGCAGTGCTCACGGGTGAGCGCCAGCAAGGCATCGCGCGTGGCACGATAGCAGCTTTGCGAATACCAGCTGAAGCGGGCGGAGGGATTGGCGCGGCGTGCGCTGACATAGCGCTCGGTCCACTCCTGCCAGCGTGCTGCAAGGCAAAAAGGGTGTTCGTTGCGAATCATCTTAATCATCCGCGATCTCCTGCTGGTTGAATACGTCGTGCCAGCTGACGCAGTTCCAGTTCGATAATGGTGTCGAGTTCTTCGCCCCGCTCGCGGATCTTATCGGCCAGGGCTATCAGCTCACGATCATTGCCTGAGCGGCTGTTAAGGCAGCGATTGCGCAGTTGGTAAAAGGCGTTAAGCAGCGTCTCGGTTTCAATATCAAACTGCTCCCCGACCTGAAACACCTCTTCCAGAATCACCTGATAGCTTTTGCCCGCGGCGGCGGCAACCGGAACGATCTGTTCCGCCACTAAGCTATCGCCAGCGGTTTCACGCTGTGGATCGGGCAGGCAATAGATCCACGCATCTTCAACAGAGCCGACCACAAACGGCGAATGGGTGGAGATAAAAATCTGCGCGCCGGGCAGTAATTTTTGCAGTGCGGGCAGAATACGTCGTTGCCAGGTGGGATGCAGATGAATATCGATTTCATCGAGGAACAGCAACAGCGGTTGTGCGAATATCTCGCGCGGGTAAAACGCTTCCAGCCTTGCGGCGAGACCAGTAATCAGGCTGATAACCGATTTCAGGCCTTCCGGCAATAGCGTCAGACTGGCCGGTTTGCCATTAATGTGGAGGCTAAGTTGCAACGCACTATCAAGGGTAAACGCCAGCGTTAAACCACTAATCTCGCCGATAAAATCGGTGATACGCTGCAAAATCTGCTCTTGCTGCTGCTGTTGCCCGTGTTCTCCGGCCACCTGCATTAACGCCGCCCGGGTGCGATTTTTAACTACCCACGTCATAAAATCGTCATCGCCGCCGATGTCAGAGAAGGTCAGACAGCAGGCAACAGGCGCCTGGCGTGCGGAGATACCGGCCGCCGGCGCAGACTGCCCGGCGGTGTAATAACCCGCTGCACCGGCAAACTGATAATCGACGCGCGCATGCTCGCCGTAACGTGGCGTCAGGTAGGGATTATGTTGCGGCTCAGCGGCAAAGATGGTGGCCAGAGCATGTAGCAGCGTGCTTTTACCACAACCATTTGGCCCGGTAAGAATATGAATCTCAGCGTGCCGGCGCGCGCTTTCCGCAGCGGGAAAATCGAAGCGCGTATGAGCAAACACGCCAATATTTTTCAGGATAATACTTTCCAGTCGCATATTTTCACTTCCATGTTGTGCAAATATTGCGCGATTTTATCTTAACCTTTGGGGATGTGTATAGATGGTTGCGCGTCCGGGTTTACTAAATCCGATCAGCGTCAAATTGCTCCGTTCCGCCACTTCGACCGCCAGTTTGGTGGCTGCCGAGACGGCAAACAGGATTTCCACCCCACACATCGCCGATTTTTGTACCATCTCGTAGCTGGCGCGGCTGGACACCAGCACCGCCCCCCCGGTCCATTGCTGCTGGCTGCGATAGCCAAGCAGCTTATCCAGCGCCACGTGACGTCCGACATCTTCACAACCACCGCTAAGCTGCCCGTCAGGCAACACCCAGGCAGCGGCATGAGTACATCCGGTGTACTCACCAAGCGGCTGAAACTGACGCAGCTGGCTGAGCGCATGGTCGAGATAGCGCAGATCGAACGTCTGGGTAAACGGCAGCGGCTGCAGCGGTTTACCGATCTCCGCCAGTTGCTCAACGCCACATACGCCACAGCCGGTACGGCCTGCCATTGCCCGTCGCTGCGATTTCAGCGCCATAAAACGTCGGCTGGAGAGTTCCACCTGCACTTCGATACCCTTGCAGCCGTTGACGATATCAATACCAAAAATATCCTGCGGCGCGGCAATAATCCCTTCCGACAGCGAAAAACCAATGGCAAATGCCTCAAGGTCTTTTGGCGAGGCCATCATCACCACATGGGAAATACCGTTATATACCAGCGCGACCGGCACTTCATCGGCCAGCCAGTCTGGCTGCGACTGCTGCAAATCCGCTTTATTCCATACCTGCACCGCGCTCATGCCCGCGGACGGTTGCAGATTATCGGCCGATTCCGGCCGGTTATTTTTCACGTTAACGCCACCTGTGGACAATTATTCTGATCAACCGGCGGCGCTGCGCTTGCTGCCGGTGCAAGATGTCGCAATTTTGAACCGATCGCGGCGCGGGTGCAAAGTTTGCTGGCAAAAATATCGCCCGTCGGGGGGGGCTAAACCCCCGCCGCCCTGGCCTTTTAGCGACGCAAAATCCCAAATTGCTAACATATTGAGCAGAAGTGCACCGGCAGGGCTGCTATTATCAGCAAAAGAGCGATCGAGCCCCTGCGTGTATCCGCTGTCTTTTCACCGTAGCGCCGCGCAAAACAACAGGAAAAACGCCCTGATGAGTATTCGCATAATCCCGCAACAACCGCTGGAGGAAAGCGATAAGCATGCGGCGGATAGCATTCCGCCGTTACTTTTCCCCAGACTGAAAAATTTGTATCTGCGCCGCGCGACGCGCTTGCGCGATCTGGCCGCGAAAAACCCACTGGGCGACTATTTGCGCTTTGCTGCGGTGATCGCCGAAGCCCAGGAGATCGTACTGTACGATCATCCGCTGCAGATGGACCTGCATAGCCTGCTGGTGGCCACGGCGGCCAGCGGCAAGCCGCCGCTCGACATCCACAGCCTGCCACGTGCGGCGCACTGGCAGCGCTTATTACACTCGCTGATTGCCGAAATGAAGCCGGAAATGAGCGGCCAGGCGCTGGCGGTACTGGAAAATCTGGAAAAAGCCTCATCGCAGGAGCTGGAAGCCATGGCCAGTGCGATGTTCAGCAATGATTTTGCCCGGGTCAGCAGCGATAAAGCGCCGTTTATCTGGGCGGCGCTATCGCTGTACTGGGCGCAAATGGCGGCGCTTATCCCCGGTAAAGCACGGACCGAAGCCGGTAATCAGCGCCAGTTTTGTCCGGTGTGCGGCAGCGTGCCGGTCAGTAGCGTGGTGCATATCGGTAGCGAACATGACGAACTGCGCTATCTTCACTGTAATCTGTGCGAAAGTGAGTGGCATGTGGCAGCAACCACCTGCAGCAATTGTGAACAAACGCGCGAACTGCATTACTGGTCGCTGGATAGCGCTACCGGGGTGGTAAAAGCAGAAAGCTGCAGCGATTGCGGTACCTATCTGAAGCTGCTGTATCAGGAAAAGGATCCGGCGCTGGAACCGGTTGCTGACGACCTCGCCACACTGGTGCTGGATGCCCGCATGGAGCAGGAAGGTTTTGCCCGCAGTAGCCTGAACCCTTTTCTTTTTCCAGGCGAGTAATCGGGCGACGCCATTCGTCCCTTTATCAAGCTATGCAATGGAGAGAACGTAATGAAACTGATCGGCAATTACACCAGCCCGTATGTGCGTAAAATCTCGGTCATCATGCTGGAAAAAGGCATTACGTTCGAATTTGTTAATGAGTCGCCGTGGCATGAAGAGAGCCATGTGCCGCAGTATAACCCGCTGGGTAAAGTGCCGGCGCTGGTGGTGAAACCGGATGAGGTCTGGTACGACTCGGCGATTATTGCGGAATATCTTGAGCAGCTTGATATTGCCCCGGCGCTGCTGCCGCGTGAGCGGTTCGCCTCGCTAAAAGTACGGCAGATAGAAGTCCTGGCGGATGGGGTATGCGATGCCGCGTTGTTGATTGTGCGACATCAGATGCTGCCGCCGGAACAGCAGTCGGAAAGCGAGCTGTTGCGTCAGCGCACCAAGATTCAGCGTGGACTGGACGCGCTGGAGAAACTGGCGGCAGAGGGAAGCTGGCTGAACGCTGAACAGCTGACGCTGGCCGATATCGCGACGGCCTGTACCATTGGCTATCTCAATTTCCGTCGCGTGGTGCCGAACTGGTGTGTGGATCGACCGGCGCTGGTAAAACTGGCGGAGAAGATGTTTCAGCGCGAGAGCTTTGCCCGCACGGTGCCGCCGTCCGCCTGATTTCATCGCCATTAAAAAAGGGAGCCATACTATGGCTCCCTTACAGATTTGCCGCGGGTAATTACTGCAGCAGAGAAATATCCGCCACCTGCAGGAACAGTTCGCGCAGCTTAGCCAGCAGCGTCAGACGGTTAATACGCACCGCCTGATCGTCGGCGTTAACCATCACCTTATCGAAGAAGTTGTCTACCGACTCGCGCAGCTGCGCCAGTTCAATTAACGCATCCTGATAACGGCCTTCGGCAAAGAACGGCTGCAACTTGCTGGTCAGCGCGGTAACAAACGTCGCCAGCTGGATCTCTTCGTTTTCCTTCAGCAGCGAAGCCTGCACGCTGTCATTCAGGGTTTCGGTCGATTTCGCCAGGATATTCGATACCCGCTTATTGGCAGCGGCCAGCGCCGCGGCTTCCGGCAAGCTACGGAAGTGCGATACCGCCTTCATCCGCGCATCAAAGTCCGCCGGACGGGTTGGACGACGCGCCAGCACCGCCTGCAGCGTATCAATGCTGTGGCCTTCTTCCTGATACCAGCTGCGGAAACGACCGAGCATAAAGTCGATAACGTCATCCACCACCTGGCCGTTAGTCAGCTTGCTGCCATACAGACGCACCGCTTCTTCGGTCAGGGTCTGCAGATCGAGCGACAGGTTTTTCTCAACGATAATACGCAGGACGCCGAGCGCTGCGCGACGCAGAGCAAACGGGTCTTTATCGCCTTTCGGATGCTGACCAATGCCAAAAATACCGGCCAGCGTATCCATTTTATCGGCGATCGCCAGCGCACAGGCGACCGGATTGGACGGCAGATCGTCACCGGCATAGCGCGGCTGATACTGCTCGTTCAGCGCCACCGCCACATCTTCTGCTTCGCCATCATGGCGCGCGTAGTGCATGCCCATCACGCCCTGGGTGTCGGTAAACTCAAACACCATATTGGTCATCAGGTCACACTTCGACAGCAGGCCGGCACGGGTCGCATGATTAACGTCGGCACCGGTCTGCGCGGCAATCCAGCCCGCCAGCGCCTGAATACGATCGGTTTTATCACGCAGGGTGCCCAGCTGTTTCTGGAACAGCACGGTTTCCAGACGCGGCAGATGATCTTCCAGCCGTTTTTTACGGTCCGAATTGAAGAAAAACTCCGCATCGGCGAGGCGTGGGCGCACCACTTTCTCGTTACCGGAGATAATCTGCTGTGGATCTTTCGACTCGATATTGGTGACGAAAATAAAGTGCGGCAGCAATTTGCCGTGGTCGTCATACACCGGAAAGTATTTCTGATCGCCTTTCATGGTGTAAACCAGCGCTTCTGCCGGCACCGCGAGGAATTTTTCTTCAAAGGTGGCGGTCAGTACCACCGGCCATTCCACCAGTGAGGTCACTTCTTCCAGCAGGCTTTCGCTCAGATCGGCCTTACCGCCAATCTTCCGTGCCGCCGCTTCCGCATCCGCTTTGATTTTTGCTTTACGCGTTTCGTAGTCAGCGACCACTTTGCCACGCTCCAGCAGGATCTGTGGATACTGGTCAGCGTTATCAATGGTGAATTCCGCCTCGCCCATAAAGCGATGGCCACGAATGGTGCGCGCCGACTCAATACCCAGAATAGTGGCGGCGATCGACTCGTCACCCAGCAGCAGGGTTACGGTATGTACCGGACGCACAAACTGGGTCTCTTTATCACCCCAGCGCATCAGTTTTGGAATCGGCAGCTTCGCCAGCGCCGTAGCGACCATCGCCGGCAGCAGCGCCTGGGCGCTTTCGCCGGTGCTTTTGGCACGATACAGCAGCCATTCGCCCTTGTCGGTGCTCAGACGTTCAGCCTGATCGACCGTGATACCACAACCACGCGCCCAGCCTTCGGCCGCTTTGGTGGCGACGCCATTGGCATCAAAGGCGGCGGCAATCGCCGGGCCGCGTTTTTCAACTTCACGATCCGGCTGTGCGGCGCTCAGCTGCGCCACTTTCAGCGCCAGACGACGCGGTGCGGCAAACCAGCTGACCTCGCCGTGCGCCAGTTCAGCGGCGTCCAGTTCGGCAGTAAAGTTGGCGGCAAACGATTCCGCCAGGTTACGCAGAGCCTTTGGTGGCAGCTCTTCGGTGCCGATCTCCACCAGAAAAGTTTTTTCAGTCATGGCCGCCTCTTATTTCTTGTTATTGCACATCGGGAAGCCCAGCGCCTCACGCGACGCATAATAAGCTTCAGCCACGGCTTTGGTCAGGGTACGAATGCGCAGAATATAGCGCTGACGCTCGGTCACCGAAATCGCTTTGCGCGCGTCCAGCAGGTTAAACGTATGACCCGCTTTCAGAATGCGTTCGTAAGCCGGTAGCGGCAGCGGTTTTTCCAGCGCCAGCAGGCTTTGTGCCTCTTTCTCGTAATGCTCGAAGCAGGTAAACAGGAAATCGACATCCGCGTGTTCAAAGTTGTAGGTGGATTGCTCCACTTCATTCTGATGGAACACGTCGCCGTATGTCGTCGTCCCCAGCGGACCGTCGCTCCACACCAAATCGTAAACGCTGTCCACGCCCTGGATATACATCGCCAGACGCTCCAGACCGTAGGTGATCTCACCGGTTACTGGCTTACATTCGAGGCCGCCAACCTGCTGGAAGTAGGTAAACTGCGTCACTTCCATGCCGTTGAGCCACACTTCCCAGCCAAGACCCCAGGCACCCAGCGTCGGGTTTTCCCAGTTATCTTCCACAAAGCGAATATCGTGGATGGTGGGGTCCATCCCCAGCTCTTTCAGGGAACCCAGATACAGCTCCTGAATGTTGTCCGGCGAGGGTTTAATAATCACCTGAAACTGGTAATAGTGCTGCAAGCGGTTCGGGTTTTCGCCATAGCGCCCGTCGGTAGGACGGCGTGACGGCTGCACGTAGGCGGCAGCGATTGGCTCCGGCCCTAAAGCACGCAGGCAAGTCATTGGGTGAGAGGTGCCGGCGCCCACTTCCATGTCCAGTGGTTGAACAATGGTGCAGCCCTGGCGCGCCCAGTAATCCTGCAAGGTCAGGATCAGGCCCTGAAAGGTCTTAGTATCAAACTTTTGCATGATGAATTCGCACGCGATACGGGTGGATGAAAAAAGTGTGCGCCAGTATACCCTTTGACCGGGTTGATTACCAAAATGGTAATCGCCATAAGTCACTTTCTTCTGTATTTCACGGCAATCTGCCGCCATAACCCCGCGTATGTTAACCACCTTGCGGCGAAATCAGGTGTATGCCGGATGTGGCGCGCGTCTGACGGATGATAGATATCTCTTATTGCTAACCGAACCCGGATGGCTACAGGAGAAACCACGATGAGAACATTGATCGTCAACGGCTTAGTCGTTACCCCCACCGGGGAGATCCGCGCTGATTTGCTGATTGAGCAGGGTAAAATTGCCGGCATTCTGACACCGGGCGGCCAGTTGCCCGCGGCAGATGAGCTGATCGATGCCAGCGGGCTGATAGTGATGCCCGGAACCATTGATGCTCATACCCACTTCACCGCCGCCCATGATTTTCCCGAACTGGAACTGCGCGAAGGTACGCAGGGTGCCGCAGCCCATGGCGTAACCACGATTATCGAAATGCCCCACTCGCTGCCACCGGTCACCACTGTCGATAGCTTTCTCGCCCGGCGCGAGATGCTGGCATCCAGCTGCTGCGTGGATTTTGCCCTCTGGGCGGGTCTGGACGGCAATAACGTCTCGCAGCTGGCAAAGATGCAGCAGGCTGGCGCTATCGCCTTTAAAG
Organism: Pantoea sp. B65; assembly: GCF_047308185.1. Classification (NCBI taxonomy): domain Bacteria; kingdom Pseudomonadati; phylum Pseudomonadota; class Gammaproteobacteria; order Enterobacterales; family Erwiniaceae; genus Pantoea; species Pantoea sp. B65. The sequence goes on along the minus strand of NZ_JAHXPU010000015.1, from coordinate 112,269 downwards.
CCTTTTTGTGCAGCGATTCCGCGGATGGCGCCGCCAGTGATGAGAAAGGGTTGCCGAGGCTGAATGATGATAGTCTGCTGCGCGCCATGCGTGAGCTGGCCTGCTTTAACGGCCTGATCGGTGTGCATGCCGAGAACCATGACATTCTGATCGGCGCCAGCCGTGAATTACGCGCTGCCGGACGCAGCGATAACCGTGCTATTGCGCTGGCTGGCCCGGAGATTGCGGAGACCGAAGCCGTAGGTCGCGTGCTGCACTTCGCCAGGCAAACCGGCGTGCGAACGCATATTGTCCACGTCAGTTCCGCCGAGGCGGTACGCATGATTACAGCCGCAAGACCGGCGGCGCGCGTCACCTGCGAAACCTGTCCACACTATCTGCTACTTGACGTGGAGGATCTGGTGCGTATTGGCGCCAATACCCGTTGTAGTCCGCCGCTGCGTCCGCGTCCGGTGGTCAATGCCCTGTGGCAGCGGGTGCACAGCGGTGAAATTGACCTGCTGGCTTCTGATCACTATCCCTGTACCCCGGCACAGAAACAGACCGGGCAGCATGGCATCTGGGATGCCGTGAAGGGGTTAACCGGGGTGGAGACGCTTGGCCCGCTGTTTTTCAGTGAAGGTCATATCCGGCGCGCTTTGCCGCTGGCTGAAGTTGCGCGCATGACCGCCCGCGGCCCGGCGCAGGTTTTCCAGCTCTGGCCGCAAAAAGGCGCCATTGCGCTGGGTGCCGATGCCGATTTAGCACTGTATGACCCGCAGGCAAACTGGACGGTGAGCGGGGAAAAATTTCACGGACTGGGTAAGTGGAGCGCCTTTGACGGGATAAGATGCCGGGGAAACGTGGTGCGCACGCTGATCCGCGGCATCACCGTATTTCGTGCTGGCGAAATGCAGGTTGCCCCGGGGTTTGGGCAGTTCCTGACGCGCACTGGCTATAGTCCGGTTTTATCCGGCGGATAAATATTAACCACCCCGCCGTCTGCAAATCCTGTTGGCCATTAAACTGATTCCGCTTATCGGCGATAAGGGTTGTTGAACCCTGTGCGCCTGGCTAATCTCTGTCATGCAGCGAAAGGAAGGCAATATAGAGGATAAGATGTCGCAAAAGATTGGCTGGATAGATAATTTACGTGCGGTGGCCTGTTTAATGGTGATTATGATCCATACCACCACCTGGTATATCACCAACAGTCCACAAGTGGCTGAATACCATTGGGATATCGCCAATCTGCTGAACTCTGCCTCGCGCGTCTGCGTCCCGATCTTCTTTATGATTTCAGGTTATCTGTTCTTTGGTGAACGCAGCGCGCAACATCGCCATTTTCTGCGGATTGTGTTGTGTTTGCTGTTTTACAGTGCGGTAGCGCTGATCTATATCACCCTGCTGACGCCCATCAGCGAAATGATTTCCATCAAACACTTACTGCAAAAACCGGTGTTCTACCACCTGTGGTTTTTCTTCGCGATTATGGTGATTTATCTGCTGTCGCCGTTGATCGAGGTAAAAACGGTGCGCCCGGGCTATCTCGCCGTGCTGGTGCTGGTGCTGGCGGTGGTCGCCAATCCGAATACCGTCGATCAGTCTGTCGGGCCGTTTCACTGGCTACCGGTCAATCTGTATATCGGCGGCGACACCTTCTATTATGTCCTCTACGCCTTGCTTGGTCGCGCCATCGGCATGATGGACACGGGAAAGCGCGCGATCAGCTGGCTGGCGGGGCTGCTGTTTGCCGCCTGCGTGCTGGGGATTTCGGTCGGCACCAAAAAAGAGCTGCATATTAACGGCGCCTTCTCTGATACCTGGTATTTGTACTGCGGGCCGCTGGTGTTTATCGCGGCGGTTAGCCTGATGATACTGTTTAAAAACTGCCTGAATCAGCGCCCGTTGCCAGGTTTAGCCCTTATTTCGCGCCACTCGCTGCCGATTTACGGCTTTCACGCGCTGTTTATTCATTTTATGCGCACCCATCATCTCGACCATACCCGCCTGCCGCTGCTGGATATTCCGCTTATATTTGCCGTTACCCTCGCTGGCAGCCTGCTGCTGGCAATCGGCCTGCGGCGGATTGATAAATATCAGCTGGTGAGTTAGTTAATCCTGCCAGCGCTGCTCCGCACGGCGCAGCTGACGCGATGAGGAGAACCCGGCGGCCAGCGCCGCACGCTCCGCGCCTTCTCCCTGATTAACCCGCTGGCGCGCCACCGCCAGCCGCAGCTGTTCATGGTAGTCACGCACGCTAATGCCGAGATGCTGGCGGAACAGCCGCGTCAGATGACGTGAACTGACATGTACGCGCGCGGCGATCTCTTCCAGCTGCCAGCTTTTTTCCGGCTGCTGAATCAGCAGATCCTGGGCACGATGAATCGCCGGATTGAGATGATTTCGATGGGATAACCACGGCGATAGCTGCGGATCGTCGCCCGATCGGCGAAACCACACCACCATTTCGCGCGCAACGGCCAGCGCCACCGGTAAGCCGCACAGCCGCTGAATCAGATGCAGGGCGAGGTCAATACCGGCGGTAATTCCGGCGCTGGTCCAGATACCGCGATCTTCAATGAAAATGCGATTTTCTTTTACCAGCGCGCCAGGGGCAGCAGCACGCAGGCGCGCCAGCACATCGTGGTGAGTGGTGCATTGCACGCCATACATTAACCCGGCGCGCGCTGCCAGCACGGTGCCGGAACAGACACAAACCAGGGTAATTTTGCGGGCATGAATCGCAGGCTGCAGCCGCGACAGCCAGTGTTGCGCTGTCAGCGCCTGCGGCGTGTCATAGCAGACGGAGGAGTCATACGACCCCGGCACCACTAAAATGCTGCCGTCAGGTAAAGCGTCCGGCAACGGTTCGATATTGCCGATAGCCATATCGGTTGAGGAGATGACCGTTGCCTGCGGGCCGATATAGCGCAGGGAAAATGCCCCCGCCGCCAGCTTCAGCGTTTCCGCCGGACCGGTAACATCCAGCGCCATTACCCCGGGTAATGTTAAAAACCAGACCGGTATCGACATATCAGGCAAGCTCCTGCAAACAGCTCTCCACCGTATGGATCGCCGCAAAGCGGTTAATTAATACACTCTCGGTGCGGTGACGAAGATCGGCAACGCTGAGTGTTATACCGTTATGGGTGATCGGGAACGTCATGGTCGCTTCGGTGACAAAGGTCACCTTATAGCCCAAATCTGAGGCCACGCGCGCGGTAGTTTCGCAACACTGTTCGGTGCAGATGCCGCCGATAATCACATCGGTCACCTGCTGCTCACGTAACCAGCCGTCCAGACCCGATTCGGTCAGGGCATTATGCACATTTTTATAAAAAGTGTTATCCGCCTGATGCTGCAAAAATGGCATCCGCTCGACTAAGCCTGACGCACGCGAAAATGGCCCTTGGGCGGAGACGTGAAACACATCGACCAGCAGTATCCCCTGTTGCCGACAGCCGGCAATCAGCGCATTCAGCCGCTGCTCAAAAGCGCGGGTTTCTGCTGAGGCAACATAGCCGCGATGGTAAAAAGATTGCTGGATATCGATCAGTAACAGTGCAGTTTTTGACATTTCAGGACACCTCATCATAAAGACCAGAGTCAATAATGACGGTAACTGGTGCGCAACTGAAGGCCAAAACAGGACATTACAGATGAGGATAGGGACAAGCTGAACTTCGCCATGCCGATATGCAGAGGGAGCCAGTAATGGCTCCCTCCGGATGGTTTCAGATAACTTAGCCGCCCGCAGACATTAACGGTTCCAGCTGTTGATAAATGCGGGCAAATATCTCGCGCTGCTGCAAATAGTGCCGGTGACGCAGCGCATCCGGCTGATGACGCTGTTCCAGTGGCAGAGCAGGCAATAGCTCCGCCAGCGGCCGGTGCGGATGCAGGGCGATTAACGCCAGCCGCGCCGCGCCGAGCGCCGGGCCGACATCGCCCCCGGTGCAGTAATCCAGCGTCTGGCCACTGATATCGGCCAGCATCTGCCGCCAGAACGGACTACGTGCCCCGCCGCCAATCAGCATAATCCCCTGTGGCTTCACCCCGGTGGCATGCAGCACATCCATGCCCTGCGCCAGCGCAAACCCCACCCCCTCCAGCACCGCACGCGCCAGTTCAGGACGGCCATGCTGATGGGTAAAGCCAAAAAATACCCCTTTGGCTTGCGGATTATTATGCGGCGTACGCTCACCGGACAGATAAGGCAAAAACCAGACCGGCGGGATATCGCTGCGCGCGCTCTCCGCTTCAGCCAGCAGTTCAGGCACATCTTTACAGCCGCTAAGTTGCGCCGCCCAGTCAAGACAGGAGGCGGCACTCAACATCACCGACATCAGATGCCAGCGATCCGGCAGCGCATGACAGAAACTGTGCACCGCGCTTTCCGGGTTGCTGCGAAAACCGTCGCTGACGACAAAATAGACGCCCGAGGTTCCCAGCGACAGCATCGCCTGTCCGGGCTGAAACATGCCCACCCCCAGCGCACCGGCGGCATTATCACCGCCACCGGCAACCACCGGCACCGGCGCCATTCCCCAGCGCTGCGCCAGCGTCTCACTCAGCTGCCCGGTGATCTGGTTGCCCTCAAACAGCGCCGGCATCTGGTCACGGCTTAAACCACAGGCCGCCAGCAGCCGGTCATTCCAGTCTCGTGCCGCCATATCCAGCCACAGGGTACCGGCAGCGTCAGACATATCACTGGCAAATTCACCGGTCAGACGAAAACGCAGATAATCCTTCGGCAGCAACACTTTCGCCAGCCGGGCAAAAATTTCCGGTTCATGCTGTTTCACCCACAACAACTTGGGAGCGGTAAAGCCAGGCATCATCAGATTGCCGGTAATCTGACGTGAATCAGTTACCTGCAGTTCCAGTTCACGGCACTGTGCCGCGCTGCGACCGTCATTCCACAGGATCGCCGGACGCAATACCCGATTCTGCGCATCAAGCAAGGTGGCGCCATGCATCTGACCAGTCAGCCCGATAGCCTGTACCTGGCTCAGATCCTGCTCTGCCGCCAGCGCCAGCAGCGCCTTATCGGTCGCCAGCCACCAGCTTTCGGGATCCTGCTCGCTCCAGAGCGGCTCAGGTCGCGAGACGCTGAGCTTTTCCGTTTTGCTGGCCAGCACCTGCCCCTGCGCATCCAGCAACACCACTTTGACCCCCGAGGTGCCTAAATCGATGCCGATTACCATGATGCCTGCCTCTCTCCGGGTTATTTGTCGAACAGATAGTGATTCACCAGATTTTCCAGCTGCTCCTGACGTCCGCTCTGATGCTGCGGATTAAGCTGCTGCTGCTGTGCGTGCTGCGCCAGAGCGGCCAGCGAGAATTCACCGCTCAGGATCTGCTGGCCGAACTCGCCATTCCAGCCGCTGTAGCGTTGCGCCACACGTTTATCCAGCTCACCGTCGGTAATCATGCGCGCCGCTACTTTCAGCGCCAGCGCCATGGTATCCATCGCGCCAATATGGCCGTAGAACAGATCATATTTATCGGTACTCTGACGGCGGATCTTGGCGTCAAAGTTTAAACCGCCGGTGGTAAATCCGCCCGCTTTGATAATTTCATACATCACCAGCGCATTCTCTTCCACACTGTTAGGGAACTGGTCGGTATCCCAGCCAAGTTGCGGATCGCCGCGGTTGGCATCGACAGAGCCAAAAATACCGAGGGCGATAGCACTGGCGATTTCATGATGGAACGAGTGCCCGGCGAGGGTGGCGTGGTTAGCTTCCACATTCACATTAATCTCTTTTTCCAGACCAAACTGTTTCAGGAAGCCATAGACCGTCGCCACATCGTAATCATACTGGTGCTTGGTCGGCTCCTGCGGTTTTGGCTCAATCAGCAGCGTGCCCTGGAAGCCAATCTTATGTTTATGCTCCACCACCATCTGCATAAAACGGCCAATCTGCTGGCGTTCCTGGCGTAAATCGGTATTCAGCAGAGTCTCATAACCTTCACGTCCGCCCCACAGCACATAGTTTTCCCCGCCCAGTTGATGGGTGGCATTCATCGCACTGTTAACCTGGGTCGCCGCCCAGGCAAAAACTTCCGGATCCGGATTGGTAGCGGCCCCGGCGCCATAACGCGGATTAGTGAAACAGTTCGCCGTGCCCCACAACAGCTTCACGCCGCTCTGCTGTTGTTTCTCCAGCAACACATCGGTCATCACAGCAAAATTATTGAGATAGCTTTGCAGTGAGTCCCCTTCCGGTGACACATCAACATCATGGAAGCAGTAGTAAGGCACATTCAGCTTCTGGAAGAATTCAAAGGCGACATCGGCTTTGCGCTTCGCCAGCTCCAGTGCATCCCCGGCCTTTTGCCATGGCCGATCAAACGAACCAACACCAAACATATCGGCGCCGTTCCAGCAGAAGCTGTGCCAGTAGCAGGCGGCGAAACGCAGATGATCGGCCATGCGTTTCCCCAGAATCATTTCATCTGGATTGTAGTGACGAAACGCCAGCGGATTACGGGTTTGTGATCCTTCGTAGCGAACACTCTCTAGCTGATCAAAATAAGCGTGCATGTCAGGCTCCTCAAGGTTGCCATTTAATAAAAACGTAAACTTGCGCTGATTGTGGTAGCGCAATGACATCCGCTCAATTATGTTATTTCACACCGGCGTTAAGATAATTATCAAATGTGCGCCAGCTCGCAAAATAAGCGCAACCGCAGCTTTAACGGTGAAAATTAGATCGCCGTCATAATTCCACAAATAAACCAAAAAACATAACGGCAGGAGGAAAATCTGTAATTGCCGTTACCCCGGTCTGTGATAACAATTCATCCGCCTGACAGTGCGAATGTCAAAAGCAGCCAACCTACAAGGTGACGATGATGAAGATGAAACAAGCTTTACTGGCGGTATGCGCCGCGCTGGCTCTGGTCAGCCACGCGGGTTTTGCAAAAGAAGTTAAAATCGGTATGGCCATCGATGACCTGCGTCTTGAACGCTGGCAAAAAGATCGTGATATATTTGTCAGCAAAGCTGAATCGCTGGGAGCAAAAGTATTTGTCCAGTCAGCGAACGGCAATGAAGAAACACAGATGTCGCAAATAGAAAATATGATTAACCGTGGCGTTGATGTACTGGTCATTATCCCTTACAACGGTCAGGTATTAAGTAACGTTATTGCCGAAGCCAAACGCGAAGGCATTAAAGTATTAGCCTACGACCGTATGATTAATAATGCGGATATCGATTTCTATATCTCTTTTGATAATGAAAAAGTCGGCGAAATGCAGGCCAAAAGCATTATTGACCGCGTCCCGCAGGGTAATTATTTCCTGATGGGCGGCTCACCGGTAGATAACAACGCCCGGCTGTTCCGCGACGGACAGATGAAGGTGCTGAAGCCGCTGATTGACTCCGGCAAAATCAAAGTTGTGGGCGATCAGTGGGTCGATGCCTGGTTACCGGAAAACGCATTGAAAATTATGGAGAATGCGCTTACCGCTAACGGCAATAAAATCGATGCGGTGGTGGCTTCCAATGACGCTACCGCTGGCGGGGCCATTCAGGCATTAAGCGCCCAGGGTCTGGCAGGCAAGGTGGCGATTTCCGGTCAGGATGCCGATTTGGCCGCCATCAAACGCATCAACAGCGGTACCCAGACCATGACGGTGTATAAGCCGATCACGAAACTGGCGAATGAAGCCGCCCAAATCGCGGTGGAACTGGGTAACGGTAAGCAGCCGAAGTCCAATGCCAAACTGAATAATGGCCTGAAACAGGTACCCGCCTGGCTACTGGAACCGATTGCCGTCGATAAAACCAATATCGACAGCACGGTGGTCGCCGATGGTTTCCACAAGAAAAGCGATCTTTAATCCCTCACCCCCGTGGCCGCCAGCCTGACGCTGGCGGTTCTCTCGTGCTATGCGATCTCCGGAGGTAACAGTGACAACGCTGCTGGAAATGAAAAACATCACCAAGATGTTTGGCGCGGTCAAAGCGGTCGATGATGTCAGTCTCAGTCTGCAGCCCGGCGAGGTGTTATCGCTGTGCGGCGAAAACGGTTCCGGCAAATCGACCCTGATGAAAGTGCTGTGCGGTCTTTATCCCGCAGGCGAATATCAGGGCACTATTGTGTTTGCCGGTGACGAAATCCAGGCAAGCGGCATTCGCGATACCGAGCGCAAAGGTATTGTGATTATTCATCAGGAACTGGCGCTGGTGCGTCAGCTGACGGTACTGGAAAATATCTTTCTTGGCGCCGAGCTGACCCGCTTTGGCATCGTCGATTATGAAACCATGACCCTGCGTTGCCAGCAGTTGCTGGCGCAGGTCAAACTTGATGTCTCTCCGCATACCCGCGTTGGTGAACTCGGCCTCGGTCAGCAGCAGTTAGTTGAGATTGCCCGCGCGCTGAATAAGCAGGTGCGTCTGCTGGTGCTTGACGAACCCACCGCTTCGTTAACCGAGCAGGAAACCGAAGTGCTGCTGGCGATCGTCAATAACCTGCGCGATCACGGTATTGCCTGCGTCTATATCTCGCACAAACTCAACGAAGTGAAAGCCATCTCTGACACTATCTGCGTGATCCGCGACGGCAGGCATATCGGTACCCGTCCGGCCGCAGGTATGAGTGAAGACGAGATCATTACCATGATGGTGGGTCGTGAGCTGACTTCACTCTACCCCAGCGAACCACACCAGATCGGCAGCGAAATTCTGCGCGTGGAGAACCTGACCGCGTGGCATCCGGTTAACCGTCATGTGAAGCGGGTCAACGATGTCTCCTTTAGCCTGCACCGTGGCGAAATCCTCGGTATTGCCGGGCTGGTGGGGGCCGGACGCACGGAAACCGTCCAGTGTCTGTTTGGCGTCTGGCCAGGCCGCTGGCAGGGGAAAATAGTGATTGATGGTCAGCCGGTGACGATTGCTGACTGTCAGCAGGCGCTGGCGCAGGGCATCGCCATGGTGCCGGAAGATCGTAAAAAAGATGGCATCGTGCCGGTAATGGCGGTAGGGAAAAATATTACCCTGGCGGCGCTCGATCAGTTTAGCGGCGCCCTGTCGACCCTCGACGATGCGCAGGAACAGCAAGCCATCCAGCAGGCGATCAAACGGTTAAAAGTGAAAACCTCATCGCCGGAACTGGCGATTGGTCGTCTGAGCGGCGGCAACCAGCAAAAAGCGGTGCTGGCAAAATGTCTGCTGCTCAATCCACGCATTCTGATCCTGGATGAACCCACGCGCGGCATTGATATTGGCGCGAAATATGAGATCTACAAACTGATCAATCAGCTGGTGCAGCAGGGCATCGCCATTATCGTCATCTCCTCTGAATTACCGGAGGTGCTGGGATTAAGCGACCGCGTGCTGGTGATGCACCAGGGACAAATTAAAGCCGACTTAATTAACCAGAACCTGACCCAGGAACAGGTGATGGAAGCGGCACTTCGGAGCGAACACTATGTTTAAGACTGATTTGACTCAGCGCAGCCTGTTGTCACCGGCGGCGAGCGCTGCAACCGGTAAATTCCGTCTGCTTAATTTCCAGGTGCTGGTGATGCTGGCGGCAATCCTGCTGATTATGCTGTTTTTCACCTGGATGACAGACGGCGCCTACCTCAGCGCACGTAATATCTCCAACCTGCTGCGTCAGACGGCAATCACCGGCATTCTGGCGGTGGGGATGGTGTTTGTGATTATCTCCGCCGAGATCGATCTGTCAGTCGGTTCGATGATGGGACTGCTCGGCGGCGTGGCGGCCATTTTTGACGTCTGGCTCGGCTGGCCGTTACCGCTGACCATTGCGGTCACGCTGGTACTCGGGCTGCTGCTCGGCGCCTGGAATGGCTGGTGGGTGGCGTATCGTAAGGTGCCGTCGTTTATCGTTACCCTCGCCGGGATGCTGGCATTTCGCGGCATTCTGGTCGGGATTACCAACGGTACCACGGTAGCGCCAACCAGCCCGGCGATGTCGCAAATTGGTCAGAGCTACCTGCCGGATGGTATCGGCTTCGGCTTTGGCGTCCTCGGGCTGTTGCTGTTTATCTTCTGGCAGTGGCGCTTACGTCAGCGTCGCCAAAGCATGGGGCTGCCGCAAAGCTCCGCCAGCGGTTCCGTCACCCGTCAGTCATTAACCGCGCTTCTGGTGCTGGGCGCCATCTGGATGCTGAATGACTATCGCGGTGTGCCGACGCCGGTGCTGCTGCTGGCTCTGCTGCTGCTGGCCGGGATGTTTATGGCCACACGCACCGCTTTTGGCCGGCGTATCTACGCCATCGGCGGCAATCTCGATGCCGCCCGGCTGTCGGGGATTAACGTGGCGCGCACCAAAATGGCGGTGTTTGCGATTAACGGTCTGATGGTGGCGATTGCCGGTTTGATCCTCAGTTCACGCCTCGGGGCTGGCTCGCCGTCGGCGGGTAATATCGCCGAACTGGATGCCATCGCCGCCTGCGTGATTGGCGGCACCAGCCTGGCAGGGGGGATCGGCACGGTTGCCGGGGCAGTGATGGGGGCATTTATTATGGCCTCGCTGGATAACGGCATGAGCATGATGGATGTCCCGACCTTCTGGCAGTACATCGTCAAAGGCGCCATCCTGCTGCTGGCGGTATGGATGGATTCGGCCACTAAGCGCCGCGTCTGATTATTCCCTTCGCCCGATTGCCGCAGCGCGGGCGGCATCAATAACGCCCGCGCCGCGGCAATGACGGTGCGATATAGATACCGATCACATGGCTCGCTAATTTTTTTCTGCCCGCTGGCGCGGCGTGTTATTGAAATGGCATGCCTGACTTCGTGGGGGGAAGCGCCATGACGGAAAAACGTTTTCGCATCACACTGCTGTTTAATGCCAATAAAGTCTATGACCGCCAGGTGGTTGAGGGCGTGGGGGAATATTTACAGGCATCCCAGACCGACTGGGATATTTTTATTGAAGAGGATTTCCGCTGTCGCATCGACAATATTCGCGAATGGCTGGGCGATGGGGTGATTGCCGACTACGACGATAAACAGATTGAGTCACTGCTGCAGCACGTTAATGTGCCGATTGTCGGCGTCGGCGGATCTTACCATCGGCCGCAGGACTATCCGCCGGTGCATTACATCGCTACCGATAACACCGCGCTGGTGGAAAGTGCCTTTTTACATTTAAAAGAGAAAGGAGTACATCGCTTCGCCTTTTACGGCTTGCCCCTGTCGAGCGGCAAGCGCTGGGCGCAGGAGCGGGAATATGCCTTTCGCCAGCTGGTGGCGCAGGAGCGCTATCAGGGGGTGGTGTATCAGGGCATGGAGACCGCGCCGGAAAACTGGCAGCATGCGCAGAACCGTCTGGCCGACTGGGTACAAACCCTGCCGCCGCAAACCGGGATTATTGCGGTCACTGACGCGCGTGCGCGCCATCTGTTGCAGGTGTGCGAACATCTGAAAATTCCGGTGCCGGAAAAGTTGTGTGTTATCGGCATCGATAACGAAGAGCTGACGCGCTATTTATCACGGGTGGCGCTGTCGTCGGTGGCGCAGGGGTCGCGGCAGATGGGGTATCAGGCGGCAAAATTGCTGCATCGCCTGCTGGATAAACATATTCTGCCGCTACAGCGCATTTTGGTTCCACCGGTCAAAGTGATTGAACGCCGTTCCACCGATTATCGTTCGCTGCATGACCCGGCGGTGATCCAGGCGATGCACTATATCCGCTTTAATGCCTGCAAAGGCATTAAGGTGGAGCAGGTGCTGGATGCGGTCGGCATGTCGCGGTCGAATCTCGAAAAACGCTTTAAAGATGAGACCGGAGAGACGATTCACGCGCTGATCCACAGTGAAAAGCTGGAGAAAGCGCGCACTCTGTTAATCTCCTCGTCAATGTCGATCAATGAGATTTCGCAGATGTGCGGCTATCCATCGTTGCAGTACTTTTACTCGGTGTTTAAGAAGAGCTATGCCAGCACCCCTGGCGAGTATCGCGAACGTTTTGGCGAAGTGACGCTATAGCCCGCCATCTGGCGCGATGATAGCAATAATTTCGCGCATCAGGCCGCCGCTTACCGGACCGGGACCGGCGGATTCAGACGCGTGCCACCGATCCAGCAGTAGCTGGATCAGTTCCTGCGGCGCCAGGCGGCCGCTATCCAGTAGCTTATTTTTCGCCAGCAGATTTAGCACTAACCATTTCAGGTTATAACGCAAGCAATTAAGGGTGACCGGATTATCCAGTTTATCCGCCAGCGGTAATAGCGCGGCCAGCACGCTGACCTGCTCAGAAATATTCGTCAGCGTTATTCTGCTGGTGGTTAACGAACCGGGATGTATGCTGTGGATATGCAGCCTGGTCTTCAGGACCTTTACCCGCGCCAACGGCGCAGAGAGCAACATATCGGTGGTAAATAACTCATCTTCATAGATCCGCTGGCGGAATCTTTTCGTCTGATATTTCAGGCGATCAAACATATAGCCCCAGACCACCACCGGATAACCATGGCCTTGTTTTTCCAGCGCCTCAAGACACTCCTGATACATCTGCTCCGCGCTCAGCACGCGGCCGTGGAGCGCTTGCGGATACTGATAATAGGCCGCCAACCCCATACTTTTCAGCAACGGCGAAAAGTAGTGCAACTGAGTGGAAAAAAACAGTAAATCGAGCTGGTGCGCGCGCATCTGTCCAACGCAGGTTTCCAGGCAGAGAGGTTTCAGCTTATCGTCGGCATCAAGGAACAGAATATAGTCTCCCCGCGCATGATCCAGACCGATATTGCGCGCTGCTCCCGGCCCGCCGTTGGCGGAGGTCAGCACGCTGATCTGCTGAAACCGGGCGGTATATTTTTGCAGAATCGCCGCCGAGCCATCGCAGGAACCATCGTCAACCACGATCACTTCATAGTCGGTAAAGGTTTGCTTTAGCACCGAGTTCAGACACCCCGGCAAATACTCTTGTGCATTAAAGGCGGCGATAATAATAGTAACGACAGGTTTCACAGAGGGTTACCTTTTGAGACCAGACGGACGACATTATTGCCATAGCGACACAACACCGCCGCCAGTTAAGCGCGGTATAGTTGCTGTCTGCTGACCGCGGGGAGATAGCAGCGGGGTAAAGAAAAATTGCGGTCAGCTAAGATATGATTAGTGCCAGAAATAACAGAAATGATTACTATGCAGAGTATCCCCTTGTTAACCGTTCTGGATAATCTGCCGTTGAAATCACCCATCCCTTATTTGCTGGCGCTGATGGTTATCGCACTACCGATGCGCAGCATGGCGCAGAGTTCGCCCGATCCGCTGCTGGCTTCGCAAATTGTTGATCGTTATGCAGAACATATTTTCTATGGCACCGCGGCTACCGGCATGGCGCTGGTGGCGATTGATGGTAATCAGCGGGTATTCGCCAGCTTTGGTGATACCCGTCCCGGCAATAATGTGCGCCCGCAGCAAGACTCGCTGATTCGTATTGCCTCACTGAGTAAGCTGCTAACCAGCGAGCTGATGGTGAAACTGGCCGAAGAAGGCCGCCTGCGTCTTGACGATCCGCTCAGCAAATATGCGCCGCCCGGCACTCGTGTTCCCTCTTATGGCGGTCAGTCGATTAAACTGATTAACCTGGCGACCCATACCAGCGGCCTGCCGCGCGAGCAGCCCGGCGGTAAAGCGCTACGTCCGGTGTTCGCCTGGCCTGACCATGCCGAACGCTGGAGCTGGCTGAAAACCGCGCAGCTTACCACGCCGCCAGGCGCCCGCGCCTCTTACTCTAACCTGGCCTACGATCTGCTGGGTGATGCGCTGGCGCGCGCCTCCGGCATCCCTTACCCGACGCTGCTGAACAGCAAAATTACCCGTCCGCTGGGGATGAAGGACACCACTTTTACCCCATCGCCTGAGCAGTGCGCGCGCCTGATGGTGCCGGAGAAAGGGGCCAGTCCGTGCAACAATACGCTGGCCGCCATCGGTAGCGGCGGCGTCTATTCCACGCCGGATGATATGGCCCGCTGGATGCAGCAATTTCTCTCTTCGGATGTTTCCCGGCGCAGCCCGCAGGCCGACAGATTACAGACGCTGATCTATCGCCGCAGCCAGCTGGCCAAAGTTGACGGTATGGATGTGCCAGGCAAGGCCGACGCCCTCGGTATGGGCTGGGTATATATGGAGCCGAAGAATGGGCTACCGGGCATTATTCAGAAAACCGGCGGCGGCGGCGGCTTTATTACCTATATCGCAATGGTGCCGCAGCATAATGTTGGCGTATTTGTGGTGGTCACCCGTTCACCATTAAGCCGCTTTACTCCGATGAGCGATGGGGTAAATAGTTTGCTGGCTGAGCTGGTGAATAATACGGCGGGTTAAATGCACCGGCGGCATACATGTCGCCCCTATCGGTGCGGAGATAAAAATAGAGCAACCAGCTTTACTGGTGGTTGCTGAAACGCTGTAGGGGCCGGATTTATTCGGCCCGTCCTTCGCTATTAATACTCTTCCCCGGTCACACGGCTGCGATAACTATCCCAGGTAAAACGGACCCATAAGCTTTTGCCAAGGCGCATACGATCCATCACCCGTTCGCCCAGCAGGCTATTCATTCCGGCGATATCAAGGTTAGACAGCATGCCGGTCGGACGTTTCGAAGAGGAGCGACGGTCGACAATCTGATTGATAATCACCTTCTCGTAACGCGATTCGGTCTGCATGCCAATCTCGTCAATAACCAGCAGGTCGACGGTGCTCAAATCATGGATCAGACTCTCTTCCGTTACCCCGCTACCGCCGCTAAAGGTGCCTTTCATATTGGACATCAGGTCGGCAACTGTTACCACCAGCACACTTTTACCACGTAAAATCAGGTCATTACCAATGGCTGCCGCCAGGTGGTTTTTGCCGGTGCCGGGTTTGCCGGAAAAGACAAAACTGGCGATGCTGCCATCAAACTCTTCCGCATACTGGCGTGCACGATCCAGCGCCAGCTGTTGCCCTTCGCACTCGACGCGGTAGTTATCAAATGAGCAGTTGATATGCAGCTCGCGGATGCCGGAACGGCCAAGAATACGCTGCATTTTCATCGCACGGTTTTCGCGGGCAATATCCTGGGAGCGGATGCGCCCCTGTTCCTGGTTCCAGGCAAACAGTTCAGCGCTATCCTTAAACTTCGGCTTAATATGCGCTGGCATTAAGCGCTGCATACGTTTCAGCAAGTCGGCACTGTTTTTCATTGCTAACCTCGAAAACCATCAGGAATGGATTGGTCAGGCTCAGGAAGATGGGTAAGATCCCGTTTCTGCTGACCACCGTTGGCCGCCCGGCTTAACTGGATACTGCGCGCCAGTTTCTGCTGCCACTGTACATGGTGGAACACGCGCCCTTCGGCCTGCCAGTAGGTCACAAAGGAGGCCAGTTCCGCTGGCGTGACCGCCGCGCTTAGCGCCACCCCCCATACCGCCGCCAGCCGGACAAAATCGGCATCCGGCTGCCAGCCCTGATACATGGCGAATTTGCCGCCGGGCACCGGGATCGCCTCAGGATGCGTCAGATCGTCATCAAACAGACTCTCCTCAAGCGCCACATCGGAACGCGCCTGATGCGATGCCGCTTCAATCGCCAGCAGCTGAGCCAGTCGATCCGGTGTCAGCGCGTACAGCACCGGCACGTTATTATCGAACACGGCGACAGCGCCCTGCTCAGCTGAAGCCAGTGCGGCAAGCGGCTGTTGGCGAAATGCATCCAGGCCAATGATGGTTGAGGTTAAGATTTTGACAGACATGGCTCAGTCTCTGGTTGATGTTGATTCTCAGCAACAGGAAGGGAGAAAGGTCTCCGCCCCGATGCGATTCTAACAATTTTAGAGAGAGAGATCGCATAAATCCGCCGCAGAAGGGCGCAATTGCAACAATAAATCAGTTTTGCTGCTGTAGCACTAATAGCGGTTGTTGTTGCCTGATGCTTTTCAGCGCCCGGAGATAGCGTACGCTGGCAAACAGGCAGAAACTGTAACCCAGCAGTTCACAGCTCTCTTCCGCCATATTCTTCACCGCACGCTGATAGCCCTCCTGTAGCAGATGCTGCCACAACGCTTCCACGCCGAACAGGCGGGAAAACACCAGAATGATCAGTAATCCGGCCGCCATCATATTCCACGCTGGATGCAGCAGCAGATGCGCCAGCCCGGAAACACTGCTCTGCCAGTGCAATACCGCGTAAGTCAGGCAAACAGTCGCCAGCGCCAGCGCAAACCACAACCAGGCGCCGTGGTGAATGTCATCGAACAGAAAGTCCATTTCACGAATCAACATGCAGGCAAAAAAGCCGCCGACCAGCTGCAGACTGGAACGAGATTCAGCGTGGCGCGCAGCCGCGATAAAAAATAGGCCGGCGATTAACCCGAGGATGACTTCCTGTGCGCCTTCGGTAAAAGAGGTTTCGTGCAGGGCGTTATTCATCCAGTTCACATCGATATAAACCAGCCCCATCATCAATCCGAGGAAAATGGCCGCGGCGATAAAAGCCAAAAGTTTGTTGCGGAGTACGACAAGATCGGACTGCATAAAATTCCCACTATCATAATTAGCAAGGTAATTATATTTATCCGCCATTTTTTAACTTCACGTTTGATGCCATCAGTAGCAGCGAAGCGGCATGGCAACTGGCCTGAGCGGAAAATCAGAAGCGGGCGCTGACGCCAAGACTGTACATAAATTGCTCGCCAGAACTGAGACCGCCGGTCTGTGATAGCGCGGCAAAAGCCGCCAGATTACTCCCCAGTGGAACATGCGCGCCGACGCTGACATCCACCCAGTTGCTGTCCTGCTGTGCGCTTTCGCGGGTAAAAGAGGTTTGCGTTGATTTCAGGCCGCCACCGGCACGCCAGACGTCATCGCCAAATTGATGGTTATAGCTCACTTCAGCCCATGGGCTGACCCAGCCAAGTTGCGAATCAAGACGCCAGCCCACCGCGCCAATTTGCGAATGGTAGGTCTGATCGTTAAAACGCATCGAGGTGCTGCTATCGTTCTGTTCACTGTAGCCCGACACCCTGCTGTAATCGACCGCGTACTGTAGCGCCGGACCGGTAGTCAGCCAGCTGGCGACCGGGAAATCCCAGCCAGCCGCCAGACGCGCGCCCAGCTGTCTACCGTCAGTGCTGCCATTTTCCGTACGGGTTGCCGGACCTAAGGTCATACGGCGTTCGATATCATCGTAGTCTGCCGCAGCAAAGTGCAGATCGGCATTCACCCAGCCTCCACCCTGAAACGCCAGCTCGCTATAGGCCGCCACCAGCCAGCCGCGCATCTTGTAGTCATACTCCGCCGTGGGACGCTGATTATCGTCCGATGCGGACGCCAGCACGCCTGCCAGCCAGTTATCCGTCAGCTTATAATCCACGCCAAGCGTCAGATTATGGGTGGTGGCATCGCCATCTCCACCGCCGCTATTAACAGCATAGTGATCATGCTGGCCGGCATAGCCGCCATAGACACTGAGCGTTCCGCGCGGATTGTCACTGTGGCGTTGCTGCTGCAGCCGGCTGTCGAGGGTATTGCGCATATCCCGCGCCAGCGCCAGCGTGGCCTGATTCAGCGCCATCACCTGGGTCGGCGCGTCCAGTACCGACTGAATATAGTCACCGATTAACAGGTGAACATTCGGGCTGGGATGCAGCGGATCGGCAAACAGAAAGGTCTGCGCGCTGGAGAAACCCGCGGTCGAGACGCTACAGACCGCAGCCGAAACCCCTGGCGGACAGGCCATGCCGGCGGTGTTGCTCAGGCCATAGCGCACCGGATCGGCCAGTACCTCATTAAACAGCGAATTGACGTCAACCCGCACGATATTGCCGTTAAAAGTCGCTAAATAACGCTCTTCCTGCTGGTTATAACTTTCGGTCAGCGCCCCCGCCTGGCTGCTTAACTGTTGCCAGCTGGCGAACAGCCGATCGGCCAGCGCCTGCCGCAGCGCTGGCACCGTCGTGACGACACCGGCTGCAGCCCAGAACGCTTGCTGGATCGCCTGTTGCCGCGCCGTCGCATCTAAGGTGGTCTGGCTGTTCAGCGACTGAAAAGCGGCGGCCGTTGCCGCATCCGCCACCGGTAATAATCCCACGTCGATCACCGCCTCCAGCAGCGCTGGCGTCGCCCCGATATTCGGTACCGTTGGCACAATCACCGTATCCGCGCCGGCCGCCAGCAGCGACTGTACCTGACTGGCGGCGGCAAACGCACTGGCGCTGACAATTTCCGTCGCCGCTTCCGGATTCAGGGCAGCCGCGGCCAGGTCGTTCCCCCCGACCCAGTGAATATACAGACC
This sequence comes from Pantoea sp. B65, assembly GCF_047308185.1. Taxonomy (NCBI): domain Bacteria; kingdom Pseudomonadati; phylum Pseudomonadota; class Gammaproteobacteria; order Enterobacterales; family Erwiniaceae; genus Pantoea; species Pantoea sp. B65. The sequence goes on along the minus strand of NZ_JAHXPU010000015.1, from coordinate 94,022 downwards.
CTCGCTATCCGCGCGTCCGCCGCTGGCCGACAGATAGCTTTGCACCTGTTGCCGGGTATTATTATCGGCATCCAGCGCAGGCAGCGCCACCGCATCGCCAGCGGCGTAGTTGGTACCGCCTTCAGCGGACGGGCTCAGCGTCTGATTAATTTTTGCCGCCAGGATATCATCGTACAGCGGGTGCGAACTGCCATCCCAGGTATAACGGCCGTGATTGCCGCTATCACTCAGGCTGTCACCAAATACATACAGCTGATCCCAGGCATCTGCCTGCGGCGCATGGCATAGCCAGCAAGCCGCCAGTAGCGCCCCAAACGCTAAACGGCGACCTGTACTCTCGGTTTTTTGCAGCATTTTTCGACTCCAAAAATAGAGCCAAATCGGCAAGGTATTTGTATTATTTATGGGTTACGGTTGTACATTATCCCACTGGTTAACTATTGACCGATTAAGTGACACGTCAAGGATAAATCCAACAAATTTTGCGCCTCTATTGATAAGGGATTCACAAATGCAAAGATGCGGCTGGGTAACACAGGATCCTCTCTACCTTACCTATCACGATGATGAATGGGGCATTCCGCAAACCGAGGGGAAAAAACTGTTTGAAATGATCTGTCTGGAGGGGCAACAGGCAGGTCTGTCGTGGATTACGGTATTGAAAAAACGCGAAAACTATCGCCGCGCCTTTCACGGTTTCGATCCGCACGCGGTGGCGCTGATGGGAGAGGAACAGCTTGATGTGCTGATGCAGGACAGCGGATTGATACGCCACCGCGGTAAGCTGGCGGCGATTATCGCCAATGCCCGCGCCTATCTGGCGATGGAAGCCCGTGGCGAGGATTTCTCACGGTTTATCTGGAGTTTTGTCGATCATCAGCCACAGATTAATCATCTGCACAGTCTCGCCGGCGCGCAGAGTAAAACCGCCGCTTCCGATGCGCTGTCAAAAGCGCTAAAAAAGCACGGCTTTAAATTTGTCGGCTCCACCACCTGCTACGCCTTTATGCAGGCCTGCGGCCTGGTCAATGATCACGTTATCGACTGCTTTTGCCACCCTGATAACCTTTCGTAGTTCAGATTTACAATTTAAGACTTAACCTTAAGTATTTTCCTCACATTTAAGCGGCATAATTGTGCCGCTTATGGATGCATGTGCGTCTACCGAGATAAGTCTGAGGGAAAACCCATGAAAAAAAGCTTTATCACCATCGCCTTGTTACTGAGCGGCACTATTGCCCTTTCCGGTTGTACCACCAATCCTTATACCGGCGAGTCCCAGGCGGGCAAAGCCGGTATCGGTGCCGGACTGGGCGCCGCCCTCGGCGCTGGCGTCGGCATGCTCTCTTCCTCGAAGAAAGATCGCGGCAAAGGCGCGCTGATTGGCGCCGCCGCCGGAGCCGCACTGGGTGGTGGCGCGGGTTACTATATGGACGTGCAGGAAGCCAAACTGCGCGACAAGATGAAAGGCACCGGCGTCAGCGTGACGCGCAGCGGTGACAATATCATTCTGAATATGCCCAATAATGTCACATTTGACTCCAGCAGCAGCACGCTGAAACCGGCAGGCGCCAATACCCTGACCGGCGTAGCGATGGTGCTGAAAGAGTATCCGAAAACGGCGGTCAATATTGTCGGTTATACCGACAGTACCGGTACCCGGGCGCTGAATATGACGCTATCACAACAGCGCGCAGACAGCGTCGGCAGTGCGCTGATTACCCAGGGTGTGGCGGCGAACCGTATCCGCACCAGCGGCATGGGACCAGATAATCCCATTGCCAGCAACAGTAGCGCCGAAGGTAAAGCACAGAACCGTCGCGTAGAAATCACCCTGAGCCCGCTTTAAGCCCTCAGCTGACAGGGGCGGCGCACTGCCCCTGTCAAATCCGCGCTTAACGCCGGCTAAAAAGCTGTGCTAGTCTCTGGCTCAATCTGAACGCCAAAGGACAGCTATGAAGCGCAAGGCCGCACGAGCAACCATCAGCGATGTCGCCAGGGCAGCAAACACCGGAAAAACCAGTGTTTCACGTTATCTTAACGGCGAACAACATGCGCTTTCCCCGGATCTCAAACAGCGCATCGAAGATGCCATTGCCGCTCTCGACTATCGTCCCAGCCAGATGGCGCGCGGGCTGAAACGTGGCCGTACCCGTCTGATTGGCCTGATCATTGCCGATATTACCAACCCCTATTCGGTGGATGTACTTTCCGGTATTGAAGCCGCCTGCCGTGCGCAGGGTTTTACGCTGCTGGTTTGTAACACCAACAACGAAGTGGATCAGGAGCGCCATTACCTGCAGTTGCTGAGCAGCTATCAGGTTGAAGGCATCGTGGTCAATGCGGTGGGTATGCGGGAAGAAGCACTGAATATGCTACAGCAGTCGCTGCTGCCAATGGTGCTGATTGACCGCAAAATCCCCGATTTCGCCTGTGATGTGGTCGGTCTGAATAACGCCGAAGCGGCTACTGCCGCCACCGAGCATTTACTGGAAAACGGTTATCAGGCGATTTTGTTTCTCAGTGAACCACTGGGGCTGGTCAATACCCGCCTCGAACGCCTGCAGGCGTTTAAAGCCTGCGCCCGGCGGCATCAGCTGACAGATGCCGAACAGGCGGAAGCCAGCCTGGACCAGGAGGTTAAACTCGACGGCCTGCTGCTCGATTTTTACCGCCGCCATCAACACCATCCCTGTGCGGTGATGGTGGCCAATGGTGCGCTGACGCTGCAGGTGGCGCGCTCGCTACGTCGTCTCGGACTGCGCTGGGGGGCGGATATCGGCCTGCTGGGCTTTGATGAACTGGAGTGGGCGGAGCTGGCGGGTGTCGGCATCACCACCTTAAAACAACCGACCTGGCAGATCGGCTATGCCGCCCTGGAGCAGGTGATCCGTCGCATCAACGGTAGCGAAGAACCGCTGGCCGAGCAGATGTTTTCTGGCGAACTGGTCATCCGCGGCTCCACTTCTCCGCAATAATCGGTTTCCCCGGGCGGCATTTTGCCGCCCTGCGGCGCAGTCCTTTCCCCTTCCTGTCCAGCGCAAAACCGACAAAAAAATGCTCACATCGTGAGCGCGATCATAAATTCACACTCTGTCGCTTTTCTTTGGAACCGGTTCCATTTAACGTTTTTGTAACGACGAAGTACCGGGAGCCGGAGGAAAGGATGAAACGAGAAATAATGGTAGTGACCGCCGCTTATGGTCAGCAACAGGTTAAAGCGGCAGGTGGCCAACAGGGTTTACTGCCGGTGATTGCGCAGGCGGGCGCCGATGGCGTTGAAATTCGCCGCGAACTGCTCAGCGCCGATGAACTGCTGAACTTAACTGACCTCGGCAAGGCGATTGCGCAGCACCAGCTCATCGCCTTTTATTCGGTACCGGAAGCGCTGTTTATGGCCGATGGTTCCCTCAATCCGCAGCTCGATCAGCGGGTTGCCGAAGCCCGCCAGCTGAACGCGCAGTTACTGAAATTTTCGCTGGGTAATTATTGCCGTGGTTTTGACTGCCAGGCGCTACAACAGCGGCTGGCTGCCTTACCACTGCATGTGGTGGTGGAAAACGATCAGACCGAATGCGGCAAACGCCAGGCGCTGCAGGATTTCTTCGCCGACTGCGCTGCGGCGCGGATGCCGAATAGCATGACCTTTGATATGGCCAACTGGCTGTGGGTCGGTGATGACCCGCGCGCAGCGGCAGATAATCTTGGCCGCTTCGTCAGCTATATCCATATCAAAGCCGCCGCGCCGCACCACGATAGCTTCCGCGCCATTGCCCTTGATGAGGCTGACGGCACCTGGCGCGATCTGCTGAAACTGCTGCCGGCGAATGCGCCGCGCGGTATCGAATTTCCGTTAGCAGGGGACGACCTGGTCGCCGTCACCCGCCACTACGTTAACCTGTTGCGCGAGGAGTGATCGGATGACAACCCATCTACAGAACACCACACTGGATGCCGTCACTATCGGTGAGGCCATGGCGATGTTTGTCGCCCGGGAAACCGGCGATCTGGCCGCGGCAGAGAGTTTTATTAAGCGCATTGCCGGCGCCGAACTGAATGTCGCCATCGGGCTGGCGCGCCTCGGCCTGAAAGTGGGCTGGGTCAGCCGCGTCGGTGATGATTCCTTTGGTCGTTTTACCTGTCAGCAACTGGAAAAAGAGCAGGTCGATCATCGTCAGGTGACGGTAGACCCGCGTTATCCCACCGGTTTTCAACTGAAATCAAAAGTGGAAGATGGCTCCGACCCGCTGGTGGAGTACTTCCGTAAAGGTTCTGCCGCCAGCCATCTGTCAGTGGAGGATTTTAACCCTGACTACTTTGGCGCCGCCCGTCATCTGCATCTGAGCGGGGTAGCCGCAGCGCTTTCCGACAGTTCGCTGGAACTGTGCAAGTTTGCCGCCAAAGAGATGAGATCGCGCGGAAAAACCATCTCCTTCGATCCAAACCTGCGCCCGGTGCTGTGGTCCGGCGAACGAGAGATGGTGAAACAACTGAATCTGCTGGCGGAATATGCCGACTGGGTGTTGCCGGGTGAAAAAGAGGGCAGGATCCTCACCGGTTACAGCCAGCCGGAAGCGATGGCCGACTTCTGGCTCGATAAGGGCGTGAAGGCGGTAATTATCAAAACCGGTAGTGACGGCGCCTGGTATAAAACCGCGCAAGGAGAGAAAGGCCAGATCGCCGCCGTCAGAGTGGAGAACGTGGTGGATACCGTTGGCGCAGGCGATGGCTTTGCGGTCGGCGTAATCAGCGCGTTACTGGAAGGCAAAACCCTGCCGCAGGCAATTAAACGCGGCAATAAAATCGGTTCACTGGCGATTCAGGTGATCGGCGACAGCGAAGGGCTGCCGACGCGCGCTGAGCTCGGCGACGCTTAGCGCCGCCCAGAATTGTCGTGCCCTGCAGATAATTAAACCGCATCGATCTCCCTGAGACCAGAATGCGACCACCTCAACAGAGGAGAAGATGATGAAAAAGCATACGATCGCGCCGAAACGCTGGTGGTATATCATGCCCATCGTGTTTATCACCTACAGTCTGGCGTATCTGGACCGGGCAAACTTCAGTTTTGCCTCGGCGGCAGGAATTAATACCGATTTAGGTATTACCAAAGGCATGTCATCGCTGCTGGGCGCCCTGTTTTTCCTTGGTTATTTCTTTTTCCAGATCCCCGGCGCGATTTACGCCGAACGCCGCAGCGTGAAAAAGCTGATTTTCTGCTGTCTGATTCTGTGGGGCGGCTGCGCGTCACTGACCGGCGTGGTGAGTAATATTCCGATGCTGGCCGCCATCCGTTTTGTGCTCGGCGTGGTGGAAGCGGCAGTGATGCCGGCGATGCTGATTTATATCAGTAACTGGTTTACCAAATCGGAACGTTCGCGCGCTAATACCTTCCTGATCCTCGGGAATCCGGTGACGGTACTGTGGATGTCGGTGGTGTCCGGTTATCTGATCGAATCCTTCGGCTGGCGTGAAATGTTTATCTTCGAAGGTATTCCGGCGGTAGTCTGGGCCATCGCCTGGTGGTTTATGGTGCAGGATAAACCTGCCGAGGCCAGGTGGCTGAGCGCTGAAGAGAAAGCCGCGCTGCAGGCCGAGCTGAAGAGAGAACAGGAGAGCATTAAAGCGGTGCCGAATTACCGCGCCGCCTTTAAATCACGCAATGTGATCCTGCTGTGCATGCAGTATTTCGCCTGGAGTATCGGCGTTTATGGCTTCGTGCTGTGGTTGCCATCAATACTGCGTAACGGCACGCAAATGGGTATGGTAGAAGCAGGCTGGCTCTCAGCGGTGCCCTATCTGGCCGCGACCATTGCGATGATAATCGTCTCCTGGGCGTCCGATAAGTTACAAAACCGCAAATTGTTTGTCTGGCCGTTACTGCTAATCGGCGCGCTGGCATTTTTAGGTTCATACCTGGTCGGCCCGGGGCATTTCTGGATCTCCTATGCCCTGCTGGTGATTGCCGGCGCGGCCATGTATGCCCCTTACGGTCCGTTCTTCGCTATTATCCCTGAGATGTTGCCGCGCAATGTATCCGGGGGCGCGATGGCGTTGATTAATAGTATGGGGGCGTTAGGTTCCTTTACCGGTTCCTGGTTCGTTGGCTATCTTAATGGAGCCACCGGCAACCCGTCAGCGTCCTATATTTTTATGGGTGCGGCGCTGCTGATCGCCGTCTGGTTAACGCTTATTGTTAAACCCGCCGGTAATAAACTGCCGGAAGTGGGCCACGGCGCTAAACACGCCTGACCGCAGCCCCGTCGTTTACACTATCCCGGGCGGTGATCTTACCGCCCAACATGCTTTTCACAGGGAGACACGCATGAAACCTTCAGTGGTGCTGTATAAGTCCTTACCCGACGATTTACGCCAGCGTCTTGATCAACACTTTACCGTGACCGAAATCAGCGGCCTGACCGCGGAAAATATCGCGAAATACGCTGAGGTGTTGCAGTCAGCAGAAGGGATTCTCGGTTCCGGCGGTAAAGTGGACGGCGAGTTTCTGGCGAAAGCGCCAAAACTGCGCGCAGCGTCCACCGTCTCCGTGGGTTATGACAACTTCGACGTCGAGGCGCTGAATCAGCGCGGGGTACTGCTGATGCATACCCCGACCGTACTGACCGAAACCGTTGCCGACACCATGATGGCACTGGTGCTGACTACCGCCCGTCGCGTGGTAGAAGTGGCTGAACGGGTAAAAGCCGGAGAGTGGCAAAGCAGCATCGGCCCGGACTGGTTTGGCATCGATGTGCATCATAAAAAGCTGGGGATCCTCGGTATGGGTCGCATCGGCCTGGCGCTGGCACAGCGCGCCCACTTCGGTTTTAGCATGCCTATTCTGTATAACGCGCGGAAACATCATCAGGAAGCAGAACAACGCTTTGATGCGCAATATTGCGATCTCGATACCCTGCTGCAGGAGTCCGATTTTCTCTGCATCAGCCTGCCGCTGACGGAGCAGACCCACCACCTGATTGGCCGCGAGCAACTGGCGAAAATGAAACCGGGCGCGATTCTGATCAATGCCGGACGGGGCCCGGTGGTGGATGAACAAGCACTGATCGCGGCGCTTCAGGACGGCACTATCTATGCTGCAGGACTGGATGTGTTTGAGCAGGAACCCCTGCCGGTTGACTCCCTGCTGCTAAAATTACCCAACGTGGTGGCTCTGCCGCATATCGGCTCCGCAACCCATGAAACACGCTATGGTATGGCGCAGGACGCGGTGGATAACCTGATTGCCGCCCTGACCGGCAAAGTTGAGAAGAACTGCGTTAACCCACAGTTGCTGCAGTAAATTCATCCGGGGAGCCATTAACGCTCCCCGGCGTCGGTTCTGTGCCCTGCCAATATTGCCAGAGAAAACGCCCATGTCTCGTGCGCAACGTCTGTTAAATTTGATCCAGATTTTACGCGGCCACCGCTTTCCGGTTACCGGGGCGCAACTGGCTGCGCAGCTCAATATTAGTCTGCGTACGCTCTACCGTGATATTGGCACCCTGCAGGAACAGGGCGCCAGTATTGAAGGCGAAGCCGGGCTGGGCTATGTATTACGTCCTGGTTTTATGCTTCCGCCCCTGATGTTTTCCGGGGAGGAGATTGAGGCCCTGGCGCTGGGATCGCGCTGGGTGGCAGCGCGTGGCGATCAACGACTTAGTGCTGCCGCGAAAAGTGCCCTGACAAAAATCGCCGTCGTGTTGCCGGATGATCTTCGCCGGTCACTGGACGCATCCACGTTACTGGTCGGCCCGCCCGGCAGTCACGGCGGAGAGGAAACGCTGCCGCAAATCCGCCAGGCAATCCGCGCCGGACGAAAACTGGATATTCATTACCTCGACCTTAACGGTACTGATACACAACGCATTATCTGGCCCTTCGCGCTGGGATATTTTGACCATGTTCGCGTACTGGTGGCATGGTGTGAACTGCGGCAGGGATTTCGCCATTTTCGTACCGATCGCATCTCCGCACTGGCGATGCTGGAGCAGCGCTACCCGCGTCGGCGCCAGCTATTGTTAAAAGAGTGGCGCGAAAGCGAAGGGATCGCCGCGCAGTAGCGCTCTGCTACTGACAGAAACTGGCAGTAGGGCGACTTAGCATTGAAAACGCCGGGCACTCCTGCTCCGGCCTGTTTATCAACCAATGCGGAGTATTCCTGTGACAGAGCCAAACTTAATCATTTTGTACGTCGACAGCCCGGCGATCAGTGCTCAGTTCTATAGCGCCTTGCTGGGGAAACCCCCGGTGGAATCTTCCCCTGTCTTTGCCATGTTTGTGCTGACAACCGGCGTAAAACTGGGGTTGTGGGCAAGGCATACCGTTGAGCCTGCCGTCGCGCCAGATAATCACTTCGGTGGCGGCGGAGAGCTGGTCTTTTCGGTGAGTCATAACGATATTGTCGATGCGCTATATGCCGACTGGCGCCAGCGCCAGTTGCCGGTTGTGCAGACACCTTCGGTAATGGATTTCGGCTACACCTTTGTTGCCCTCGATCCGGATGGCCATCGTCTGCGTGTTTTCGCCCCCTCAACAACCTGATCGCTAACGAAATCACTACCGCACCGGGGCAAAGTTAACATCCCGCCACATGATAGCCATTGCACGCCATTTAGCAGGGCGTTATGGTGATTGCCCCTGTGCGCTAACAAATGATTTACACGTTATGACCTTTTCTGCTTTTGGTGACAAATTTACACGCCATTCAGGTATTACCCGCCTGATGGAAGATATGGGTGAAGGCTTACGCACGCCCGGTGCGGTGATGCTGGGCGGCGGTAATCCGGCGCAAATTCCGGCAATGAATGACTATTTTCAGCAGCTGCTGCAGCAGATGCATGAGGAAGGCAAACTAACCGAAGCGCTGTGCAATTACGATGGCCCACGCGGCAAAGCCGTGCTGCTGGAAGCGCTGGCGGAAATGTTGTGCGAGCAGCCTGGCTGGCAAATTACACCGCAAAATATCGCCTTAACCAACGGCAGTCAGAGTGCATTTTTCTATCTGTTTAACCTGTATGCCGGCCGCCGTGCCGACGGCAGCAAAAAGCGCGTGCTGTTTCCGCTGGCGCCAGAATATCTCGGCTATGCCGATGCCGGCCTTGATGAACAGATGTTTGTCTCGGCAAAACCCAATATTGAGTTGCTGCCAGAGGGGCAATTTAAATATCACGTCGATTTCGGCCATTTACAGATCACCGACGATACCGGTTTAATCTGTGTCTCACGCCCGACCAACCCCACCGGTAATGTGATTACCGACGAAGAGTTGATGAAACTCGATGTGCTGGCGCAGCAGCATGATATTCCGTTACTGATTGATAATGCTTACGGCGTCCCCTTCCCCGGTATTATCTTTAGCGATGTGCGGCCGCTGTGGAATCCCAATATTATCCTGTGTATGAGTCTGTCCAAACTCGGCCTGCCCGGCGCGCGTTGCGGCATTATTATTGCGGATGAGAAAGTGATCGCGGCGATCAGCAATATGAACGGCATTATCAGCCTCGCCCCCGGCAGCATCGGACCGGCTATCGCCACGGAAATGATTAAACGTGGCGACCTTTTGCGTCTGTCGGAACAGGTGATTAAACCGTTCTATCAGCAACGCGTTAAACAGACTATCGCCGTTATTCGTCGCTACTTGCCCGAAGATCGCTGCCTGATTCATAAACCGGAAGGGGCGATTTTCCTCTGGCTGTGGTTCCAGGATCTGCCGATTAGCACTGAATTGCTCTATCAGCGTCTGAAGCAGCGCGGTGTATTAATGGTGCCAGGCCACTTTTTCTTCCCCGGACTGGAACAGGAATGGCCGCACACTCACCAGTGTATGCGCATGAACTATGTGCCGGACAGCGAGACCATCGAGAAAGGCATCCGCATTCTGGCGGAAGAGATTGAACGCGCCCACGCCGAAGCGCAGTAACCCCCTCGCCGATCACAGCGGGAGGGAAACCCGCTGCTGCACCATAACGGGTCATTTTGCTAATACATTTCGCTCACTTAGCGCACCATTGTGGTGAATAAAGCACAAAACCGCCAAAAAGATGCATTTTATGCACAATCCGTGAGCGCACTCCCTTCTGATAAATTTCAAAATATTTCAATAAGTTAATCAGACGCACCGCCACTCCACTCTGACACTGGCCCGATAATTGCTTTTCCTCAGTCGACCTGTATTTATACTTTTTTGGAACATTCATGGATACGCACCAGTCAGAACAACAGTTAAAAAGAGGGTTAAAAAACCGTCACATACAGCTGATCGCCTTAGGGGGCGCCATTGGTACCGGTCTGTTTCTCGGTATCGCCCAGACGATAAAAATGGCCGGACCCGCGGTGCTGCTGGGTTACGCGATTGCCGGCATTATCGCCTTCCTGATTATGCGCCAGCTTGGTGAAATGGTGGTGGCAGAACCGGTTGCCGGATCCTTTAGCCATTTTGCTAACAAATACTGGGGGGGATTTGCCGGGTTTATGTCGGGCTGGAATTACTGGGTACTGTATGTGCTGGTAAGCATGGCGGAACTGACGGCCGTGGGCATCTATGTCCAGTACTGGTGGCCTGAAATACCGACCTGGCTGTCCGCGGCGGTATTTTTTGTCGCCATTAACGCTATCAACCTCACCAACGTTAAAGTCTACGGCGAGGTGGAGTTTTGGTTTTCGATTATTAAAGTCGCCGCCATTGTCGGCATGATTGCCTTCGGCATCTGGCTGTTAGCCAGCGGCAATGGCGGCGCGGAAGCCAGCGTGGCGAATCTGTGGCAGTTCGGTGGCTTCTTCCCCAACGGCATCAGCGGGCTGGTGATGGCCATGGCGGTGATTATGTTCTCCTTCGGTGGGCTGGAGCTGGTGGGAATTACCGCCGCCGAGGCAGATAACCCGGAGAAAAGTATTCCGAAAGCCACCAATCAGGTGATTTATCGCATTCTGCTGTTCTACGTTGGCGCACTGGCGGTATTGCTGTCGCTGTACCCGTGGCAGAAGGTGGTGGAAGGTGGCAGCCCGTTCGTGCTGATCTTCCATGCGCTGAACAGTAATATGGTGGCGACCATACTGAATCTGGTGGTGCTGTCGGCGGCGCTCTCGGTTTATAACAGCTGTGTCTTTTGCAATAGCCGGATGTTATTTGGGCTGGCGCAACAGGGCAATGCGCCTGCGGCGTTGCTAAAAGTTAACCGTCGCGGTATTCCTCTGACTGCCCTCGGCATTTCAGCGCTGGCAACCGCGCTGTGTGTGGTGATCAATTACCTTATGCCAGGCAAAGCCTTTGAGCTGCTGATGTCGCTGGTGGTCTCTGCGCTGGTGATTAACTGGGCGATGATCAGTATCACGCATCTGAAATTCCGTCGCGCAATGCGCCTTGCGCGCAAATCAACCGGTTTCCCGAGCCCGTTCGCTCCGTTAACCAATCTGATTTGTCTGCTGTTTCTGGCCGGGGTGCTGGTCATTATGCTGCTGACGCCGGGTATGGCGATCTCGGTCTGGCTGATCCCGGTCTGGCTGCTGGTGCTGGCCGCAGGCTATCTGCTGAAGAAAAAGCGCCGCCGGACAATGGCGCCGGCAAATATTCTTAGCTAAACCGCCGGGGCCCGTTAATGCGGGCCTTAGTGCGGCATCAGGCACCGCCCGGCGCCAGCGATTGTCTGCACCACTGCGCCAGCTGTTTAATCGCCTGCTCCACTTCCTCATTCCAGCCAAAACCGGCATTCAGCCGGAAGCAGTGATCATAGCGATGATCGGTGGCGAAAATATGGCCGGGAGCAATACCGATACCGGCATTACGCGCCTTAATAAATAACGCCCGCACATTAAGCGCCTGCAGCGGCATCTCGACCCATAACACATAACCCCCTTCAGGGTCGGAAACCCGGGTGCCGGGCGGGAAATAGCGCACTACTGCGCGGCGCATCTGACCTATCTGATTCGCCAGCTCACGCCGCAGTTTGCGCAGATGGGCATCATAGCCACCATTGCGCAACAGCTCGGCTATCGCCGCCTGCGACAGTACCGAAGTCCCCATCGTCGAGGTATATTTTAGCGAGGCGATTTTACGCATATAGTTACTGCTGCACACCCAACCAATACGCATCCCCGGCGCCACAGTTTTTGAGAAACCGCTGCACAAAATGGCATTCGGCGTAAAGGCGCGCATCGGAAAGGGGCGACGCTCACCAAAGGCGGTGTCCCCAAAAATATCGTCCTCAATAATAATCACGTCATTTTCGTCAGCCTGACGCGCAATATAAGCTTTCTTCTCATTAGGAATAGACTTACCCAGCGGATTATTAATGTTCGCCAGCGTCACAAACGCCTTTACCGCTTTGCGCTGAAACAATGTGGTTAATTTCTCAACATGAATATAACCTTCAGGCCCGGCTTCAACTTCGATCACCCGCAAGTCTAAATTATGCAGCATTTGCAGCAGCACAAAATAACAGGGTGACTCTACCGCCACCACATCGCCGGGTTTAACGGTGGCGCGTAATGACAGCGATATCGCCTCAATACAACCATTAGTAATTAAAATATCATCAGGGTTAATATTGCAGCCATAATCGAAAGCGCGCCGCGCAATTTCAGCTTTCAGCGGTGAGTAGCCGGTTCCTTTGACGGTATTGCCCAACAAAAAAGGTTTGGTGTAACCCAACTGGCGCATCAGCAGACCAATCTTTTTGATCGGATACAACGAACTGGCGCCGTTAGCCAGATCGAGCCGGATACGGCAATCGGTACCGACCATCGCCAGATGCAGTTCAGTCTGCTCATCCAGCTGGGCAATTTGTCGTGACTGCTCAATCACCACCGGTTTATCGCGCTGCGGACGGATTAATGGCGCGACAAAGAATCCCGATTTGGGCCTGGCCACCGCGTAATGCTCATCCTCCAACGAACGCAGGGTTTTTAGCGCCGTCGTCAGGCTGACATTGTACTGGGTTGCCAGCGTGCGTACCGAGGGCAACCGTGTATCAGGCAGCAGTGTACCCTCGTGGATGGCCTGCTTAATCTGTTCGGCAATCTGGCGGTAGCGGCTTCCCTGACTCTCCTGATCTGTTCCAGCAATGGACATCTGTTCCACCCCACATCGATCTGATCTGTACATATTCATGAGATTACTTTGATAGTAGTTTAACTATCAAGCGCTTAATAATAATGAATTTTAATCACCGGTTCTTTTGCAACTTTGCGACTTTTTTTGGACGTGGACGCACTTATTGCTTATCCCGTATGGGGCAATCCTGTATTTATTATCCAAAGGAAAAAGGCAAAATGAATAACCTGTCAACCATGATGAAAGATATAGAACATTATCTTTCTGAAAAAATTATCGCTTCGGCCAGGCAGTGCGCAAAACGCTTAATCCGTTCATTACCCGATCAATCTGATATCAGCAATAACAAGGTATTACTTGCCTATGGCGGTGGCAAGGACAGCAGCTATATGGTGGCATGGGTACGCTATATTCAGGGGCTACTCTGGCAGGAAACAGGGGAAACCTTTCGGTTACGCATTAGTACTAATCGCCATGCCGGTATGAATGATCAAGTGATGGCAAATATTGACCGCGTCTATCAGGCATTAAATATTTATGATGACGATTCGGTCGAGTGTTTACTGATTGATGGCTTATTAATTCGGCGCTTTGCACGCCATTTACTCATGCCAGATTCGGTGCGCCGTCAGAATCGCTCTGATGTGCTGATGAATGGTCACCGCTTTCAGGCCGATGCGCGATCGACCTTCTGTAATGCCTGTAATCTCAGCATGGTGAACTCCTTTGGTCTGGCCGCTCACTATGACGGCGGGGTGGATATCATTATTACCGGCGACTCCCCCGAAGAGCAGACCGCTTATCTCGCCTGGGCGCGTCACCTTGCACGACTGTTTTCCGCCCCCGAAGTGGAAAAAGGACGCGGTTTTAGCGGCTTTCTGCAAACCCTTGATGGCGTGGCCGAACGTTATTTTAGTCATATCTATGGCGCCGATAATATTACCCCAGGCCATCGTATTACCCACCAGCTGACGCGCGACCCGCTGTTTTTCAATATCTATCAGGATACCGCCTATCAGGCGGGCGAACACTGGGCGCTGCTCAGCGAGTTTATGAATTTCCGCTTTGACGAGCTGATGTTCAGTTTTTCCGAATCCGACTGCGGTAATCCGACGCTGATGGCCCATATTCGCGGCCTGCGCGCAGAAACCTTACTGCAACGCAGCTATGGCGAAGGGATTCGCGAATATGTGCGCTTTGCACTCGGGCTGATGCAACAGAAGGACTTTCCGCCGCATCTGATCGCCGAAATGGCCGCCCGTTATCAGAATGATGATGCCATTGCCGTGCAGCGTGAACGTGCCACGCAGTTTGCCCTTGATGCCTTCGGTCTCTCCACTCAGCAGCTGATCTGTATGATCTGGTCGCCATTTACCGCTGGCGGCAAACACCTCGATCGTTATCTCAGCCAGCAGAATATCAGCATCTCCGCGGACGCCATTCACGCGCTGTTGCGCGGCGAAGAGACGCCGAACCTGCAGCTGTGCAGCCAGCTGGCGCAGCTGTCCGGACTGACGTTTGAGCAGCTGCGCCAGTGTTACCGTAACCCGCTGGTCACCTCATTGTTGGATCGTAAACCACAGGATCCTCTGTCGCGCATCCTGCGCTTTGATCCGCACAAAGCAATTATTCAGGTTAATAACGGTGTCCTGCAGGACACCATCAGTGAAGTGATCTCCGGACGCTAATGCGCTAAGGCTGAATGATGAAAAAAATATTTCTGCAAATTGGTGCCACACGAGACGGGCAAAACCCTTACTGCGACGTTGCTCAGCGCGAGGGGTATTTTACCGTGCTGGCTGAAATGGGGGATTTTATTGATTATCAGTCCATTTGCCTCGATCTGCCGTTCGATATGATCCTGCGAATCAACCGTCCGGAGAGCCCGTTTGAAGTGATGCAGGCATATATGAATGCCGGTTTACTTGAGCACCCACAGGTGGTGCTGGCGGGTTTTGAAGCTTACAACCAGAGCGCCGGGCGCGTCAGGGAGATACTCGGCGACCCGCTTGATCGCCGGAGTTTTATTCCGCTGGATAAATATGCTCAGCGCATGGCGCTTAACAAAGCGCACAGCCCCTTCCCTCAGCCTGAGTTCCGATTCTTTGCCTCGGCGCTCAGTATTCGTGATGCGCGCGACGCACTGCTCTATCCCTGCGTAATAAAACCGGTGGATGGCGGCGGCGGCCTCGGCGTCTGGCTGGTGAAATCGGCGCCCGAGCTGGATAAAGCCGTTGATAAACTGGTGACCACCATGAACTACGGCGGCCGGTGCTTTTCCGGTTTTATCGTCGAAAGCAGCTTACAGGGCGATGAGTTTTCACTACAGGGAGTGGTGTGCAACGGCGTCCCCCATGCGCTGACCTGCTGCCAGAAGCTGATTGAACAGGTAAAAAATCCGGACGGTATCACCAGCTTTTATGAATCGGGGCATGTGGCTATCGCCGCCCATCATCTGCCGCCGGCCTTTAGCGCGTTTATGAAACTGTGCTGCAACACTTTTGACTATCGCCAGGGGGCATTTCATATCGACTTTATTGTGGTCGATGGCATGCCGCACTTCCTTGAGATGGGTTTTCGCCTCTCCGGTATGGGTGTGGTTAACCTGGTGAAAGAGGTGACCGGTGTTAACTGGGCAGAAATTGCTTTTAATATTGAGCAGGGGAAATCCTTTTCTGGCCTGGGGCAAACCGGCGACAACAAGGCGGTGGGACAGCTGCGTCTGCGCCAGGCCAGCCAGCTGACGGCGGCTGAATTTTGGGTGCACCAGAATCAGCGCGGCTGCGTGCTGGCGCCGCTGAAATTACCGCAGATCAGCGTATCAAGAGACTCGACGTTATACGCCGACTTAACGCGCCATGCCGGTATTCTTGGCACCCTGCGCCTCTCCGCCGCCAGTCAGCACGAAATTATGTCGGTATTTCATGCCGTTTCAACCATTAGTCCACTGCCGCTGCGGGAGAGTTTACGATGTGCAGGATGATTATGGCGCAGGGGCACTTTTCCGTGGCTGCCGTGATGAATGCGGCGCGGGCGATGAGCTGCGGCGAAACCGCGCAACATGACGGCCCAATCAGGCAGCATCCCAATGGCTGGGGATGTTTATGGCTGGATAACGGTAAAGTGCGCACCCTGCGAGGCACCGGCACCTTTGCCGATGCGCTACCCAGTATTGATATCGACAGTATCCGTGGTCAATTTCTGGCGGTGCATGTACGTCATGCCACCCTGAGTAAAAATACCGGCGGGCAATTTTCACACCCGCTGCTGCACACCAGCGGCGGTACTCAGTGGTACATGATGCATAACGGTTTTCTGCCCACCATTTATCAGCACCTGGGGATGGAGTCTTCCCGTTTCGATTCATCCGAATATTTGCAGTATATCGTCGACCCGATCACTCCCGCCGGGATGAGTCGCCACTATTTGCAGCAGAAGATGGCGCAGATTGCGCCGGGTGGCAGTTCAGGAAATGCTTTTTTTATTACGCGGGAAAAAGCCTGGGCCTGGCAATGGTATCCCGATGATAGCCCTTTCCCTCACTACTTCACCCTGCACTGTTATGAAGATAACCACACCAAATACATTTCATCAGAAATCATCCCGGGCCTTGCTACTGCCGGCGGATGGCGTCGAATGAATAATCATGAGCTTCAAGAATTAACTTTTGCGGAGTAAATCATGGCCATTTTTAATCAAATTCGCGTTATTAATCCCACTATGTTTGTTGAGCGGACCTGGCTCGACGATATCGTTACCGCGCGCGTCCCGTTACTGGTGCTACGTGGTTTTCTGACCGCCGATGCCAGCCAGGCGGTGGTTGAAGACTTAACCCGTTGTCGGGAAAAAGTCCGGGTATCGCACTACCCGAATGGCGCGTTAACCACGCTCGGTCCCTATCTGGCGAAATACACCTCCGCGCCGGAAAATTACTTTACCGAACTGCGTGATATCCAGCCGTCGCTACCGGATTCGCTAATGACGCTGAAGGAGAATGTTTATCGGTGGGTACAGAGGGCGCTGCAGCTGGAAACCCTGCAAACCGCGCAGGAGCCGGGACTGGGAGCCTATTCCGGCTCGATTGTGCGCTTTCACGCCAATGGCGTCGCCAACCCGCTGCATAACGATCATATCGTGCGTGATGCCGCCGATAGCGGGCTGGCGGTGACGCATATCCTCCATCAACTCAGCTGCGTGGTCTGTTTGCAGGAATGCGACAGTGGCGGCGTGCTGCGCGTGTATAAGAAAAAGTGGCGTCAGGAAGATGAGCTGTTTAAGACCCCGGGAGAACTGGGCTATCAGAGCGGCGTGGTCGAAGAGTGCGAAACCTGCGAGTTCAGCCCACGCAAGGGCGATATCTATATTTTTAACCCGGTGTACTACCACGAAATCGATCGGGTCGCCGGGGATACCCGGATCACCATGGGATTTTTCTTCGGTTTAACCGATAAGAAAATGAAGAATGCCATCGCCTGGAGCTGACTGTAGCGGCGGTAATTTGCCCCACACGATTGCCGGGGCGGCAGTAATGCCGCCTCTGCCGGTAATTTTCATCCATGTAAGGAGTAATACATGAAAACGTTTGAAAAAATTGTCACGTTACTGAACCAGCATCAGGCGGACTTTCGGGTGATTGAACACCCGCCAGAAGGTCGAACTGAACTGATCAGCGCAATTCGCGGCAATCTACCGGAGCAGGCTGCAAAAGCCATGGTACTGCAGGTGATTGCTGGCGCCGCGCCGGTGAGCTATGTGCTGGCCATCATCCCCGGTGACAGCAAAGTCAATTTTAAAGCCGTCGCCAGGCTGGCGGGCGGCAAAAAGTCGAGCTTTGCACCGCCGGAGGTGGCGCAGGAGTTGACCCAGTGCGTAATGGGCGCCGTTCCGCCGTTCAGTTTCGCCAGTCAGTTAACGCTACTGGTTGATGAACGGATGGCTGCCGCCGGTACGCTGTTTTTTAACGCCGGTGAACTGGATAAGTCGATCGCGCTTGGCGTCGGAGATTATTTCCGCATCGTCGGCACAGATTGTTGTGGTGAGATTTCCACGCCGGTTACCGTAAACGCCTGACGCGTGTCGAAGAAGGAAAGTGTTATGTCGGTCAAAGATATGTTGCTGGCTCTCTGTGTGGTGATTGCCTGGGGGGTGAATTTTGTTGTTATTAAAGTGGGTCTACACGATATGCCGCCATTTCTTCTGGCCGGGTTGCGTTTCGCGCTGGTTGCACTGCCCGCGATTTTTTTCATCAAACCGCCCAAAATCCCGCTCAAATGGCTGTTCGTTTATGGCATGACCATCAGTTTTGGTCAGTTCGCCTTTCTGTTTCTGGCGATTAAGCTGGGAATGCCGGCGGGCATTGCTTCGCTGGTGATTCAGGCGCAGGCCTTTTTCACTATTCTGCTCGGCGCGCTAATGCTGTCGGAAAAACTGAAGTGGAACCATATCGCCGGTATCCTGGTGGCTTCAGCAGGTATGCTGGTGCTGGCGAAAGCCGGGCTGGAGACGCAGGGCGGCAGCGGCATTACGATGGTCACCCTGTTGCTGACGCTGGGCGCGGCACTCTCCTGGGCGCTGGGAAATATCACCAACAAAGTGATTATGCGTAATACCCAGGTGCCGGTAATGTCGCTGGTAGTCTGGAGCGCGCTGGTGCCGGTGGCGCCCTTTTTTGTCTGCTCGTGGCTATTTGAAGGACCACAGGCCATTGTGCTAAGCCTGGTTAATATCAATACCACAACCATTCTGGCACTGATTTACCTGGCGTTTATTGCCACCATCATCGGTTATGCCATCTGGGGCAATCTGTTGAAACGCTATGAGACCTGGCGGGTTGCGCCGCTGGCGCTGCTGGTGCCGGTGGTGGGTATGCTAAGCGCCGCGCTGCTGCTGGATGAAACCCTGTCGGCAATGCAGCTTACCGGTGCGGCGATTATTATTGCGGGGTTACTGCTGAATGTATTTGGCGGCTTTCTGACCTCAGCGCTGATGGTACGCCAACAGCATCTGTGATCAAACGGGGCCAGCCTGATGCTGACCCCGTATACGCCCTGACGCCGCGGCTTAGCGCGGCGTTGCCATTAGTTGAGAATTTCAATCCGGCGTGGCTTCATCGACTCCGGCACCACCCGCTCCAGGTCGATATACAGCAGGCCGTTCTCCAGCCGTGCATCACGCACATGCACATGTTCGGCAAGCTGGAATTTACGTTCAAAATTACGCTCGGCGATACCCTGATACAGGTACTGACGCTCAGCGGGTTCCTCCGCATGGGCACCGCGCACAATCAGCAGATTGTCGTGGGAAGTAATATCCAGTTCGCTCTGGGCAAACCCCGCCACGGCAATGGTAATTCGGTAATGATTTTCATCCACCAGCTCCACATTGTAGGGAGGGTAACCGCCGTTGCTCTGGCCCTGATTGGATTCCAGCAGGTTAATCAGACGATCAAAACCGATGGCTGAGCGGTAAAGTGGTGAGAGATCAAAATTACGCATAGTAAAAAGCTCCTGATTTTCAGCGAGTGACAATAACAACCTTCCACAATGGACAGGTCGACGGTCAGCAACTCATACCCTGTCGGCGTACTCTTTTGTGACCGTAACTTAAAAATGGAGATGATCCTGACGCTTTCAAGCGTTGGCGCTGTAATTTTTTTAACCATATCGCTGCGAATGACATACACTCAGCAGAGATTCCGTCGGGAATCGGGCAAGAGTTACCACAGAGTAACCGGGACGTTTCCCTGCTCGTCGACGGTGAAGCTCAGCCAGGCATTACGTCCATGACTGAAGGGATAGCAAAAATGAAAGTAATTAAGACTTATCGTTTAGCCGGTTTATTCGCTTGCTGTTCACTGGCAGGCACCACAGGTTGTTCCAGCGTGATGTCCCATACTGGTCCAGGCCAGGGCTATTATCCCGGCACCCGCGCCAGTGCCGCCATTATCACCGACGATCAAACCAGCTGGGCGTTGAAACCTCTGGCGGTGATTGACCTGCCTTTCTCGGCGCTGATGGATACGGTGCTGCTGCCCTGGGATTACATGCGCTCCGGTGATGACAAAAGTGTCGATTCACCGCGCGAGCGTGTGCTGCGCAGTGAAAAGTTGACGCATCCCGAGGAGAGTATGAGCGGGAATGCGCCAGTCGCGGCTAACGCAATGCAACCGTGAAAATCTGACGATAACCAGCGATATCGCGCATAAAGGCCACCTGCTGGCCATCGGGCGATATCACCACCGCATCACCACTCGGTGCCCGATCGCTGCGCGCCGTAAGTCTTCGCATTTTTCCGCTGGCAATTTCACATAGCATTACACTGTTATCACAGATAAACGCCAGGGCGTGCCCGTCCGGGTGCCAGCTAAATGCCGACTGAATATCACTGCCACTCTGGGTGATCTGCTGCGGGGCGCCGCCGTTCGGAGAAATGGTCCACAGCTGGACAACGCCAGCCTCATCTTTCATCAGAAAGGCAATGGCGCTGCCATCCGGCGACGCGCGCAACCAGTGGCGCGGCTGGCTGACCACTCCGGGATAGCGGCGGTCGGCGGTACTGGTCAGACGCCGCTGGCGGACGCCCTGCGGCGGTGCCGGTAAGCGGTTTTCACTGCCCTCCAGCGGCAGATCCCCCGCCAGGGCGAAATCCTGCATCCTCGCCGGCAGATCGACAATAAACACCTCAGACAGCTTCCCGCCATTACTCGCCAGGGTGTCGCCAATAAATGCCAGCGCCCAGCGCTGCCGGCTGCCGTCCGGGCGGCGGTAGCCCTCAGTGCCGACCCATCCCTCTTCATAAGCGCGGTTAATCTCATCGCTACCCGGCGCCGGTCTGGCCGTGGTCTGACTGACCAGCACGCAGAAATGGCTGCCATCATATTCACGCGGATGCTGTTTCGGCGGACAAACCGCATGCAGCGGCACGGCAACGCCAACGTTACGCAAATCCTCGGCGCTATCCCATTCATGCATCACATGGTCGTTATAGGTAAAGCTCAGGCGCGATCCATCCGGGCTGAAAACATGCACATGCGAACCGCCGCGCAGAGCGCCGGGGGTGAATGGTGGCGTGATATCGCAGGCATCGAGATTCTCCGCGACCCCATGCTGGACGATCACGCCGCGCCGATGATGGAAATCATACTGCCAGTGACTGTCCGGATTTTCCGGGCCGTGGATACAGACGTAGCGTGGCGGTAAATCGGGGCTGGCGGTCACCACTCCCACATGCGCACCCTGGCTGGCCTGATACAGCACTTCCGTAGCGGCGGTGCGGGTATTGACGCGCTCAATGGTCAGGCTGGTAAAGGAGGCGCCGGAAGGTCGCAGATCGTACACCAGCCACTGGCTGTCGGCGGTCCAGACGTTAATATTGGTGAGCTGATGGCTCCGGTCATCAAAAGTAAGCTGTTTTTCCGTCATCGGGGAAACCCTTAGCGAGGCAGGTGCTCAGGGTAAAACATTCGCTGCCGTTAGGATATTGCGGGCCATAATAGTGGCCCGAAAAAAATGCAGAATTACAGGACGAACTTCTCGATGGCATACGCAACACCATCTTCCATATTGGTTTTGGTGACAAACTGGCTGATGGCTTTCACCGCATCAATAGCATTGCCCATCGCCACGCCGGTACCGGCAAACTCCAGCATCGCCAGATCGTTCTCCTGATCGCCAATTGCCATCACTTCTTCACGCGCGAGGCCCAGCTGATCGGCCAGCGCTTTCACACCCGCCCCTTTATTTACCTGTTTATTGAGGATCTCCAGGTAGTAAGGCGCGCTTTTCATAATGGTATATTTTTCATACGCTTCCGCCGGAATACGGGCAATGGCGCGGTCGAGTAATTCAGGCTTATCGATCATCATCACTTTCGGGAAGGTCAGGTTGCGGTCCATCTCTTCCACCCGGCGATAGCGCAGCGGTATACCGGTCAGCGCGGCCTCATGCACCGTGTACTCACTGATATCCTGATTAGCGGTATAGAGCTGTGATTTATCCAGCGCGTGCAGATGGACGCCGAGTTCACGGGAAAGCTGTTCGAAATAGAGATAATCATCAAAGGATAAGGTGACTTCGGCGATACAGTCACCACTTTCGGCACGCTGTACCAGCGCGCCGTTATTGGTGATACAGAACTGACCTTCCTGCTGCAAATCCAGCTCCAGCAGATAACGCTCCACGCCGATATGCGGCCGGCCGGTTGCCAGTACCACGTACACCCCTTTTTCACGTGCGCGGGCAATAGCCTGTTTCACGCCTGGTGTAATGTTGTGCTGATGATTAAGCAGCGTGCCATCCATATCGATTGCAATCAGTTTTATCGCCATAACATCCTCGTCAGATTACGGTTTGCCTCCCATGCTAGCGCGATTCAGCTCACATTGACCAGCCGTAACGGCCTCAGAGGGTGAAATGAACCGGGTTCCGTCATAAAAAAAGGAACGGCCAACGCCGTTCCTTTTTTATCCGCCAACACGCCGCTAATCAGATATCGATATTCGCCGCACGCAGGGCGTTTTCTTCGATAAACGCACGACGAGGTTCCACCGCATCACCCATCAGGGTGGTGAACAACTGGTCAGCAGCGATAGCATCCTTCACCGTCACGCGCAGCATGCGACGGCTGCCTGGATCCATGGTAGTTTCCCACAGCTGTTCCGGGTTCATTTCGCCCAGACCTTTGTAACGCTGTACCGACAAACCACGACGCGATTCTTTCACCAGCCAGTCCAGCGCCTGCTCGAAGCTGGAAACCGGCTGACGGCGCTCGCCACGCTCGATAAAGGCATCTTCCTCGATCAGGCCGCGCAGCTTCTCACCCAGCGTACAGATTTTGCGATACTCGCCGCCCAGCATAAACTCGTTATCCAGCGAATAATCGGTGTCCACACCGTGGGTACGAATGCGCAGAACCGGCTCGAACAGATGCAGTTCGCGGTTTTCACGCACTACGGCACTGTAGCTACTGCCGTGCTGATCTTTCTCATTGAGATAAGTGACCAGGCTCTCGATCCAGCTCTGAACGTCGGTCTCGCTGTTAAGCTCACTCAGCGTCGGGTGATAAATCAACGCATTAAGCAGCGCCAGCGGGTAGCGACGCTCCATACGCTTGATCATTTTCTGCGTACTGTTGAATTCAGAGACCAGCGCCTCCAGCGGTGCGCCGCCGAGAGCCGGGGCATGAGCGTTGGTGTGCAGCGTGGCGCCGTCAAGAGCGATGGCGATTTGATACTGGTCCATCGCGTCATCGTCTTTAATATACTGTTCCTGCTTGCCTTTTTTCACTTTATACAGTGGTGGCTGCGCAATGAAAATATGGCCGCGCTCAACGATTTCCGGCATCTGACGATAGAAGAAGGTCAACAGCAGCGTACGGATATGCGAACCATCGACGTCGGCATCGGTCATGATGATAATGCTGTGATAACGCAGCTTATCCGGGTTGTACTCGTCACGGCCAATGCCGCAGCCCAGCGCGGTGATCAGCGTCGCCACTTCCTGCGAAGAGAGCATCTTGTCAAAGCGCGCTTTCTCCACGTTAAGGATTTTACCTTTCAGTGGCAGAATCGCCTGGTTTTTACGGTTACGTCCCTGCTTGGCGGAGCCGCCTGCAGAGTCCCCTTCCACCAGGTAGATTTCAGACAGCGCCGGGTCGCGTTCCTGGCAGTCGGCCAGTTTGCCTGGCAAACCAGCCAGATCCAGCGCGCCTTTACGGCGGGTCATTTCACGCGCACGGCGCGCAGCTTCACGCGCGCGCGCGGCATCAATGATTTTACCGACGACGATTTTCGCATCTGAAGGGTTTTCCAGCAGGTATTCCACCAGACGTTCGTTCATCTGTGTTTCAACTGCGGTTTTCACTTCAGAGGAGACCAGTTTATCTTTGGTCTGTGAAGAGAACTTCGGATCCGGCACTTTTACCGATACCACGGCAATCAGGCCTTCACGCGCATCGTCACCGGTGGCGCTGACTTTCGCTTTCTTGCTATAGCCTTCTTTATCCATATAAGCGTTCAGCGTACGGGTCATTGCGGCACGGAAACCCGCAAGGTGCGTACCGCCATCACGCTGTGGAATGTTGTTGGTAAAGCAGTAGATGTTTTCCTGGAAACCATCATTCCACTGCAGCGCCACTTCCACGCCAATGCCGTCTTTCTCGGTGGAGAAATAGAATACATTCGGGTGAATGGGCGTTTTATTCTTGTTCAGATACTCCACGAACGCTTTGATACCGCCTTCGTAGTGATAGTGATCGTTTTTGCCGTCGCGCTTATCTTCCAGCCGGATAGAAACGCCGGAGTTCAGGAAGGAGAGCTCGCGCAGACGCTTCGCCAGAATCTCATATTCGAACTCAATGACGTTGGTAAAGGTCTCGTAGCTTGGCCAGAAACGTACCCGGGTACCGGTGGTTTCAGTTTCACCAGAGACGGCCAGCGGCGCCTGTGGCACGCCATGCACATAAATCTGCTGATGGACTTTGCCTTCACGACGAATGGTCAGCTCCAGTTTTTGCGACAGGGCGTTAACCACAGAAACACCTACGCCGTGCAGACCACCGGAAACTTTATAGGAGTTGTCATCGAACTTACCACCGGCATGCAATACCGTCATGATAACTTCGGCAGCAGAGACACCCTCTTCTTCATGGATACCAGTAGGAATACCACGGCCATCATCCTGTACGGATACTGAATTATCAGCATGAATCGTAACGAGAATATCTTTACAGTGCCCGGCGAGTGCTTCGTCGATGGAGTTATCCACTACCTCGAATACCATGTGATGCAGACCGGTGCCGTCATCCGTATCGCCGATATACATGCCCGGGCGTTTGCGTACCGCATCAAGCCCTTTCAGAACTTTGATACTTGAGGAGTCATAAGAATTCGACATCAACGTTTCTCGCTCATTTAATCTTCAGGTTGAACCGCTATTTTACCCTGTTCTACGTGGAACATCTTGCCCTTTTCGTCAGTCATATCGATGACGTGTTCTGCGCCGATGGTACTGACGAAAACCTGGGCCTGAGTGGCTTTCAAACGCGCCGCTAACAGGCGGCGACGACTCTCATCCAGCTCAGAGGCAAAATCATCTATCAGATACAGGCAACGTCGCCCGTTCTGTCGGGTGAGAAACTCACCCTGCGCCAGGCGTAAAGCACACATCAGTAGCTTTAGCTGCCCGCGCGACAGTAAATCTTCCACCGGCGTACCCTCGGCACGAATGCGGAAGTCCGCTTTGTGCGGGCCGCTGGCGGTATAAGTTAACGCACGATCGCGCTCGAACTGTCTTTCCAGCAGTTCGGCATAGTCGCTCTCTTTATCCCAGCCGCGCTGGAAAGAGAAATGCAATTGAAACTCCGGCAGAAACTGCGCGCAGGTGGCGGTAATATCCGCCGCGATCGCTTCGCTGTATTGCGCACGCCACTGGCTGATCTGATCGGCCAGCGGCGCCAGCTCCTGATCCCATGCGCGAATCTGCTGGTAACGTGATACCTGGCGCAACGCCGCATTGCGCTGTTTCAGCAGGCGACGCAGATTGCTCCAGGCGGTAAAGAATCCCGGTTCGTTATGAAAACAACCCCAGTCAATATAGGCCCGGCGGTACTTTGGCCCGCCATTCAGCAGGGTAAAACCTTCCGGGGTGATCAGCTGCATCGGCAGTAACTGCGCCAGTTCCGCCACTTTGTGGCCGTCACTGCCATCGATACGCACTTTACTGTCGCCCTGACGATTTTTGGTCAAACCGACCGGAATTTCGCGTTCCGCGCTGTCAATACGCCCATGCAGTACAAAAGCATCCTGATCGTGGCGGATAACGCGCCCGGCCTGCAGGCTGCGAAAGGCACGCCCGTGGCCAAGGGTATAGATGGCTTCCAGCACGCTGGTTTTGCCACTGCCATTGGCACCCACTAAAAAGTTAAAACCAGGGGCAAGCGCGAGATCCGCATGTTCGATATTGCGGAAGTCTTTGATAAGAAGGCGGGTTAAAGCCATTAATCAATCCAGGGCTAGCGGGATTCCAGGGGAGCCGTTACCGGCTCCCGTCGCAATGATCTGCACAGCGCGGGCGGAATTAATCCCGCCCCTACGGTAGGGTGATAAATCCGGCAATTATAAGCGCATCGGCATCACGACATAGGCCGCCGACTGACTGGCCGCATCTTCGATCTGCACACTGGAGACTGAATCGGTCAGCAGCAAACGTACATTTTCACATTTCAACGCGTTTAGCACATCCAGCACGTAACTGACGTTGAAACCAATTTCCAGATCGGTGCCGCCATAGGTGACATCGAGGATCTCTTCCGCTTCTTCCTGTTCAGGGTTATTTGCGGTAATTTTCAGCTGATTCTCGCTGATATAGAGGCGAACACCGCGGAACTTCTCATTCGACAGGATCGCCGCGCGGGCAAACGCCTGCTTCAGCAGATCGCAGCCGGCATCCAGGGTTTTATCCGGATTTTTCGGCAACACCCGACGGTAATCAGGGAAGCGGCCATCCACCAGTTTCGAGGTGAATATAAAATCGCCAACATGCGCCCGGATATTATTGCTGCCAATCTGCACCTGCAGCAGCGTTTCGCCACCGTCGAGCAAACGAACCAGCTCAATCACCCCTTTACGCGGCACGATCACCGAATGGTTAGGCAGCGCCTGACCTACCGGCATCGAGCAGACCGCCAGGCGGTGGCCGTCGGTGGCGACGGTACGCAGCTCTTCGCCTTCGGTTTCGAACAGCATACCGTTCAGATAGTAACGTACGTCCTGATGCGCCATAGAGAACTGCGTGGCTTCAATCAGACGTTTCAGGGTGGCCTGCGGCAGGGTGAATTCGACTTCACTCTGCCAGTCGTCCAGGTTCGGGAAATCACTGGCCGGCAAGGTGGATAATGAGAAGCGGCTACGGCCTGAGCGCACCAGCATTCTGTCACCTTCCAGCACCACAGTAATCTCCGCCCCTTCAGGCAGACCACGACAGATATCAAAAAATTTGCGCGCCGGCACGGTAGTGGCTCCCGGCTCATGCGGCTGCGATAGCGCCACCCGCGCTACCATTTCCATCTCTAAATCAGTGCCGGTCAGCAGCAGGCTACCTTCATTCACCTGCAACAGCAGGTTACCCAGAATAGGCAGGGTTGGACGGCCGCCCAGTGGGCTGCTGACTTGCTGTAATGGCTTGAGTAAATGCTCGCGTTCTACAATAAATTTCATAGCGTCAGGAAGATAATGTTCTGATTAAATTTGAGAAATCTTCTTTAATGTCGTGACTCTCTTCGCGTAGCTGCTCTATTTTACGGCAGGCATGCAGCACGGTCGTATGGTCGCGACCCCCGAAAGCATCACCGATTTCCGGCAAACTGTGGTTGGTCAGCTCTTTTGCCATCGCCATCGCCATCTGGCGCGGACGCGCCACTGAACGAGAGCGGCGCTTGGAGAGCAGATCGGCCACTTTGATTTTATAATACTCGGCCACCGTTTTCTGAATATTGTCGATGGTGACCAGTTTTTCCTGCAGCGCCAGCAGATCGCGCAGCGCTTCGCGCACAAAATCGATAGTAATCGCCCGGCCGGTAAAGTTAGCGTTGGCAATCACGCGGTTCAGCGCGCCTTCCAGCTCACGCACATTAGAGCGCAGGCGCTTGGCAATAAAGAACGCCACTTCGCCCGGCAGACGAATGTCGTTTTCATCGGCTTTTTTCATCAGGATCGCAACGCGGGTTTCCAGCTCCGGCGGCTCGATCGCCACCGTCAGGCCCCAGCCAAAGCGCGATTTCAGACGATCTTCCACCCCATTGATCTCTTTCGGATAACGATCCGAAGTGAGAATGATCTGCTGATTGCCTTCCAGCAGAGCATTAAAGGTGTGGAAAAACTCCTCCTGCGAACGCTCTTTATTAGCAAAGAACTGAATGTCATCGATCAGCAGCGCATCGACTGAGCGATAATAGCGCTTGAACTCTTCAATGGCATTATTTTGCAGCGCCTTCACCATATCCTGCACAAAGCGCTCGGAGTGCATATACACCACTTTAGCATTTGGCTTGCGCGCCATAATGCCATTCCCTACCGCGTGCAGCAGGTGGGTTTTGCCGAGGCCGGTGCCGCCATACAGAAACAGCGGATTGTAAGCGCCACCCGGATTATCAGCGACCTGCCGCGCTGCCGCGCGCGCCAGCTGGTTCGATTTACCTTCAACAAAGTTGTCAAAGTTATGTTTGGTATTGACGTTCGAACGGTACGACAGCTCTGCCGGCGCCGGAACATTGTCCCAGCTTGGGCGTGATGGCGCCGGGCGCAGGCCGGCCGGCGCTGGCGGCACACTGAAGCTCGCGCTGGCGGCAACCGGCTGACTAATGGTACGCGTCACCGGCTTACTACCGACTTCAAAACGCAGCAACGGCGTGTCGGCGCCGCAAAATTCATTTAGTAGTCCGTTGATATTATTCAGATACTTATCACGAACCCAGTCGAGTACAAACCGGTTCGGTGCATACAAGGCCAGTGTATTGTCATTCAGTTCAGCCTGTAATGGACGGATCCACATGCTGAATTCTGTGGCAGGTAGCTCATCCTGCAGGCGGGCAAGACACTGTTGCCAAAGCGAAAGTGACACGGCGGACTCCACTCGAACAAAATCGATAAGAAAAAGGCGCTGAAACGATAATTTAATCATTGTTGACGCATGCAGACGATACGCATGCGAACCGCTATCTGCGGTTAATCCGATCGCGATCGACGGGAGGATCGTTAGCGGAAGGGCGGATCATAGCGCAAAGCGCGCCAGAGATCTTCACTTTCTCAAGAGTATTGATCCATTTTATCCACAGGGCAGAATAGCGCAGATAAGTTTACGCCTCCTTGCTTAAAAGACATTCAGGATCGTCTGTATTCGGTGATTTTTCTCGGCGCCATCACGTTATCGACGCAACCTTCCTGCAAACGATCGCGAGAAGATCCGGTCCGATCCTTGCGCTTTATAATGGACGCCGTATAATTCTTGCCCCGACGTGTTGCGCTCTGGCCCGATTTGGCTGGTTTTACGGGTCAACCCGGGACATCAGGACGTGCCATAGTGCGAAGTGAATTGACTCTGGACTGTACAATTATTACAATCCCGCCTCTTTATTAAAGACACACTGAGGCGTCGGTCATTTTTACTGGCCCATAAACGCGTCACCAAGTGAAATTTTTTTCAAGTTTAGGTAGAAATCGCCATGAAACGCACTTTTCAACCGTCCGTACTGAAGCGCAACCGTTCACATGGTTTCCGTGCTCGTATGGCAACAAAAAATGGTCGTCAGGTTCTGGCACGTCGTCGTGCTAAAGGCCGTTCTCGTCTGACCGTTTCTAAGTAATAAAGCTAACCCTGAGTGGTTAAGCTCGCATTTCCCAGGGAGTTACGTTTGTTAACTCCCACTCATTTCACTTTCGTCTTCCAGCAGCCACAACGGGCTGGCATGCCGCAAATTACCATTCTCGGCCGCCTTAACGCGCTGGGGCATCCCCGCATCGGTCTTACCGTCGCTAAAAAAAATGTTAAGCATGCGCATGAGCGTAACCGGATCAAGCGATTGACCCGCGAAAGCTTTCGCCTGCGACAACACGAACTCCCCGCAATGGATTTTGTGGTAGTGGCGAAGAAAGGGGTTGCTGATCTGGATAATCGTGCGCTGGCGGAAGCGTTGGAGAAACTATGGCGTCGTCACTGTCGCCTGGCTCGCGGCTCCTGATTGCGCTGATACGCGTGTACCAGCGCGTCATCAGTCCGCTGTTAGGACCCCACTGTCGCTTCCATCCGACCTGCTCTCAATACGGTATTGAGGCATTGCGCAGGTTTGGTGTGATAAAAGGCAGTTGGTTGACGATGAAACGCGTATTAAAATGCCACCCTTTGAACCCAGGTGGCGACGATCCGGTGCCGCCAAAAACCGACGATAACAGAGAACATTAACGATGGATTCGCAACGCAATCTTTTTCTCATCGCTTTTCTGTTCGTGTCTTTTATGATCTGGCAAGCCTGGCAGACGGACAATGCTCCGCAGCCACAGCAGACCCAGACCACACAGAACACGACCAGCGCAACCGGTGAAGCCGCCAACCAGGGCGTTCCAGCCAGCGGTCAGGGTAAGACGATCACCGTTAAGACTGATGTCCTGTCTTTAAACATCAACACCCGCGGTGGTGATATCGAACAGGCTTTGCTGCTGACTTACCCGGATAAACTGGGTTCAGTTCAGCCGTTCCAGCTGCTGGAGACCACGCCATCGTTCCTGTACCAGGCACAGAGTGGCCTGACAGGGCGTAACGGTCCGGACAATCCGGCTAACGGCGCGCGTCCGCTGTTTACCACGCAGCAGGATCACTTCGAACTGGCCCAGGGTCAGAGCGAGTTGCGTATCCCGATGACCTTCACGGCGGAAAACGGCGCGGTCTACACCAAGACCTTTGTGCTGAAGCGCGGTGAATATGCGATTAACGTCGACTATCAGGTGAACAACACCACCCAGCAGCCGCTGGAAGTGGCGATGTTTGGTCAGTTGAAACAAACCATCGACTTACCTAAGCATCGTGATACCGGCAGCAACAACTTTGCATTACATACTTTCCGCGGTGCGGCTTACTCCACCAGCGAATCAAAGTATGAAAAATACAATTTTGATAAAATCGCCGATAACGAAAACCTGAGCGTCACTACCGCTAACGGTTGGGTTTCAATGCTGCAGCAATATTTTGCTACCGCATGGGTACCGATGACCGCCGGCAACAACTCACTGTACACCACTAACCTGGGCAACGGTGAGGCAGCTATTGGCTTCAAATCTACGCCGGTAACCGTTGCGCCTGGTGCGCAGCAGAGCCTTGCGGCAACCCTGTGGGTTGGCCCGGAAATTCAGGACAAGATGGCGGCAGTCGCACCGCATCTCGATCTGACCGTGGATTACGGCTGGCTGTGGTTTATCTCTCAGCCGCTGTTTAAGCTGCTGAAATTCCTGCACAGCTTTATCGGTAACTGGGGCTTCTCCATTATCGTTATCACCTTTATCGTGCGCGGCATCATGTACCCGCTGACCAAAGCGCAGTACACCTCGATGGCAAAAATGCGCATGCTGCAACCAAAAATGCAGGCGATGCGTGAGCGTTTAGGTGACGACAAGCAGCGTATGAGTCAGGAGATGATGGCGCTGTATAAAGCGGAAAAGGTTAACCCACTGGGTGGCTGCTTCCCGCTGGTTATCCAGATGCCAATCTTCCTGGCGCTGTACTATATGCTGATGGGCTCGGTAGAACTGCGTCATGCGCCGTTTGCACTGTGGATCCATGACCTTGCCGCACAGGACCCGTACTACATCCTGCCGATCCTGATGGGCGTGACGATGTTCTTCATTCAGAAGATGTCACCAACCACCGTGACCGACCCGATGCAGCAGAAGATCATGACCTTTATGCCGGTGATCTTCACGGTATTCTTCCTGTGGTTCCCGTCAGGTCTGGTGCTGTACTACATCGTCAGTAACCTGGTAACCATTATCCAGCAGCAGCTGATTTATCGCGGCCTGGAAAAACGTGGTCTGCATAGCCGCGACAAAAAGAAAGCGTGATTAGCTAGCTAATCACTGCAAAACGAGTAAGGGCGGCATTTATGCCGCCCTTACTATATGCGTCACCAGCCACAATGGTTACTATAAGGCGGTCAAATTGACCGCCTTATTTTTTGCATCAAAAAGAGAGTTAAACATGAGCCATAGCGATACGATCGTAGCCCAGGCGACACCTCCGGGACGCGGCGGCGTCGGCATTCTGCGCGTTTCCGGCGCGAAAGCCGCCGAGGTCGCCCAACAGCTGCTTGGCAAACTACCGAAACCCCGTTACGCCGACTATTTGCCGTTCCGTGATGCTGACGGTAGCGCGCTCGATCAGGGTATCGCGCTGTGGTTTCCCGGCCCGAATTCCTTTACCGGCGAGGATGTTCTGGAGCTGCAGGGCCATGGCGGCCCGGTAATTCTCGATCTGCTGCTAAAGCGTATCGTTGCGCTAGCGGGCGTGCGCATTGCGCAGCCGGGCGAGTTCTCAGAACGCGCCTTCCTCAATGACAAACTCGATTTAGCCCAGGCAGAAGCGATTGCCGATCTGATTGATGCCAGCTCTGAGCAGGCGGCGCGTTCGGCGCTCAACTCGCTACAGGGGGCTTTTTCCATGCGGGTTAATCACCTGGTGGAAGCACTTACTCACCTGCGAATCTATGTCGAAGCGGCAATCGACTTCCCCGATGAGGAGATCGACTTCCTTTCTGACGGTAAAATCGAAGCTCAGCTGCATACGGTAATCGCCGATCTCGACGCGGTACGCGCAGAAGCGCGCCAGGGCAGCCTGCTGCGCGAAGGGATGAAGGTGGTGATTGCCGGCCGGCCAAATGCCGGAAAATCAAGTCTGCTCAATGCATTAGCCGGACGTGAGGCTGCGATTGTCACCGATATCGCCGGCACCACCCGCGACGTGCTGCGCGAACATATCCATATCGACGGTATGCCGCTGCATATTATTGATACCGCTGGCTTACGTGAAGCCAGTGACGAAGTCGAGCGCATTGGTATCGAACGCGCATGGCAGGAGATTGAACAGGCGGATCGCCTGCTGTTTATGGTGGATGGCACCACCACCGCGGCCACCGAACCGGCAGACATCTGGCCGGATTTTATTGCCCGCCTGCCTGCCAGCCTGCCGATTACCGTGGTGCGCAATAAAGCCGATATAACCGGAGAAACCCCCGGAATCACCGAAGTAAGCAACCACTCACTGATTCGCCTGTCAGCGCATAGCGGTGAGGGTATTGAATTGCTGCGCGACCATCTGAAGCAGAGCATGGGCTTCGCCGGTAATATGGAAGGCGGTTTCCTGGCGCGACGCCGTCATTTGCAGGCGCTGGAACTGGCGGCGCAACACCTGCAGCAGGGTAAACATCAGCTGTTAGGCGCCTGGGCCGGAGAGCTACTGGCGGAAGAGTTACGTCTGGCCCAGCAGGCACTGAGTGAAATCACCGGTGAGTTTACCTCCGATGACCTGCTGGGACGTATTTTCTCCAGCTTCTGTATCGGCAAGTAACGGGTTCGGCCAATAGCCAAATTGTCCAACAGATGGTTGGACAATTATCCTTTACCATTTTCCCTATAACCTATTGCCATATCCGCATATAAAAGCCAAAAAAATCAATGTTATTCTTGCGTTTTATCCTCTTTCATTACTCAGCGCATAATGACAAAACTGGCCTGTTTTCCCGCAACACTTCTGCTGCAACAAACTGAAGTAATCCTGACCGGCTGGGGCATGGCCGCACCGGTGGCGCAGCAAACCGCAAAGTTAATCGTCGAAACCGATCTACTCGGTATCGACTCCCATGGCATATCCATGCTGCCGCACTATGACCGCTTACTACGTGCAGGACAGTGGCAGCCCGCGGGTAAAACGCGCCTGCTCACGGAAACACCGACAACCGCCGTTCTTGATGGCGGTCATTCGCTGGGACATGCCACCGCCCGCCGGGCAATAGAGCTGGCTGTCGATAAAAGTGAACAGTACGGCCTCGGCTGCGTGGTAGTGCGTAATGCCAACCACTTTGGCGCTGCCGGTTTATATGCCCGTTACGCCGCTGCCAGAGGCAAAATCGCGCTGGTTACCAGTACTACTCGCAACCGCATGCTGGTGCCGTCACGGGCTGCACAGCCGGTATTGGGCACCAATCCGATCGCTTTTGCCGCCCCGGCTGGCAGTAATGAGGATTTTGCGCTGGATATGGCCACCACCACCGTCGCCGCCAATAAAATCAAAGTGTATGACTATCAGGATCAAGAGCTGCCTGCCGGCTGGGTGGTGAATGCCAGGGGCGAAGCGGTAACCAATAGTCGTGAGGGTATGAGTACGGTGTTTGAGCAGGCGGAAGGCGGGCTTACCCCGCTGGGTGGGCCGGAACAGAATGGCGGGCATAAAGGTTATGGCCTGGCGATGATGGCGCAAATTCTGGCGGGCACCCTGGCAGGATCCGCATTTGCCGCCACCCGCCCGGCTGGAGAAATAGCGGATATCGGCCACTTTTTCCTCGCCATCAACCCAGGTGCATTTGGCCCGCTGGCACAGTTCCGCCAGGGTCTTGATGAGATTATCGATACCCTGCATACCACTCCCGCCAGCGATCCGGCTTCCCCGGTACTGGTTGCCGGTGAACCGGAAAATAACACCCGCCGCCAGCGCGAGGCACAAGGCATTCCTTTACCCGCTTCCTTACTGCTGCAGTTGCGGGAGATCTGTCAGCAGCATGGCTTTACTGACCTGCTTACGCCGTACGCCAGTCAGTGGCAGCCCCCGATAGCTGGCAGGCGGCTGCGGGTTTAGTCGCCGGCGATAATAGCTGTTACTGCTTTTTAATATGCAGCATGGAAAGAGCATTTTTTTGCTGCTGGTTACTTTGTTGCCGGCTGCGATTCAGGATCATCGCCAGTACAAAGCCGGCCAGTGCGACCAGCACAATAATATTGATATTGGTAAGGTAAGTACCGGTAGCCGCCAGGGCCCGCGCAGATACGAACAGGCCCACCGTCCCGCCAAATGAGCCAATACCCAGCCACAAGCCATTCATGCGCCCGACGACGCGGGAAGGATAAGATTCGGCGATTTTTGCCTGCAACATTGGCATTAGCATCCCAATACCGATGCCCGGCAGGATCAGGAAACAGACAAACAATGGCCGCAGGCTATAGATTTGCTGGAATTGCAGCGCGCCATAAGTGACGATTAAAACCATCGCGGCCACAATGATGCCACCCGGTCGGCCATTGAAATACTTGCCGGCAACAAATCCACCGATCACCGGGGCAATAACCGAGGCAACCTGCAGGATAGTCGTCAGGCTACCGCCGGTCATCGGGCCAAGCCCTAAACCGGTTGGCGCGGGTTCGGAAAAATAGGACGGCGTCAGACTAAACACGGTTTGCATAATCCAGTTTGCCGCGAAAGTGACCGCGATGCCGTACCAGGTGAATCGGGAGGTAATGGCCTGTTTAAACAACCCTTCTCCCGTAGCGGCCGTTTCCTGGACATCCTGGAGATCGACGTTCGGTGTCGGTGCCGGTGCTTTACCACGGGCGAGGGTAAAGATAATCAGGCAGTAAATCAGCGACAGACAGGGAATAAACGAAATAACTGCCATCGTTAATCTCCAGTTCCCTACGCTGCTAAATACCGCTGGGGCAATAACGACGCTCAGCATGGCGCCCAGAGGAATAAAGGCGCCGGTGATACCTAAAGCGAAGGATCGCTGTCTGGCAGGAAACCATTGCATTATCAGCGGTACCATTCCCGCCATACAAAAACCAACCGAGCATCCTTGCAACACACGCAGGAAGGCGACGGCTAAATAAGATTGTCCGACCCAATAAGTCGCCAGCGTCGGAAAAAATGACAGCGCGATACTGACCGTAATCGATATCACCGGACCGAAACGGTCAACGAAGGGGCCGCTGATAAAAAAAGAAAGAGAAGAGAACAACATAAAGCAGGTCATCAATTGCACTGCCTGAGGCAGCTCGACACTAAGATCTTTTGCGATTATGCCAAGTAATGGCGCATAGGACATAGCGGCAAGCTGGAAACAGGCGCCAGCTAAACAGCATCCGGCGAGAATAGCCCAACGTATCGTCGGGTAAGTGGCCGGTGATGGTGTGGTATTATTCATGTTATTTAATCCCTACAGCACCTTTTCAGGTGATATCATCGCTATTCACAGTAACCGGTCGCAATATTTATAAATATCCGTTATATCATGGTTTATTTATAATCAGCAGGTTACATTCCACCGTGCGGGGGTAAATCACCGCCGTCGGTTATCAGGCCAGAATTGCCGAATCGAATATTTAAGCAATAATGACGCCAGTTATAATTAATATATTTTGTAGTGAGAGATGTGTTTTGTTTCCGCGTCGCGCAATGGTATTAACCGGTAATACAACAAACATGTTGAATAACCATGTTTATTACGCCTGAAACCAGAGTGCCACCACCACGGCGGCTGTCGGATAGTTATTCGCCCGGCATCAACATCGGCAATCGGTTGATTCCGGGCATTTCACTGTTTAAAAATATCCTCCCTTCTCAGGGAATTTATTTTATTAAACACAAAGCTGCTGTTTAGCCTTTGGCGCCAGCGTTTTATTTTCCGCCAGCCTTTCGCCAAGCACATAACTCAGGGTGATGGCCCGACCGTGACTTAAACCCGGCGCCATCAGCGGATATTCATTGGCGAAGAAGTTACCCTGCATATTACCGACGGCATAAAGCCCCTCGACCTTATTACCCCTGATATCAAGGACCTGCATATCGGGGTCACAATCAAGCCCCCCCAGCGTCACCAGCATATGGGAGCGAATTGGCACCGCATAGAAGGGGGGTTTTTCGACAGGAAACATCAGATAGGGTTCTTTATTAAAGTCTTCGTCCTTACCCTTATGCGCCATTTCGCTATACCGTTTACAGGTGGCGACAAAGCTGTCGACCGGAATATCCATCTGCCGGGCGAGTTCTTCCAGGCTATTGGCGCGGAACAGACGTCCTTTATCAGCATGGGTGTTCAATACGTCGATGGGTTCAGTTACCGGACCATCAAAACCAGTTTCAAAGGTTTGGTGATCAATTTCATATCTGCTGTCAAACACTGCCCACGCCTGCTGATTAGGCTGACGGAAGCGGCCATCGACCAGGCTCTGGTTCGGCAGCGATTCGTTCTGAAAGCGTTTACCCAGTCGGTTAACCTGCATAAACGACTGGTTGCCGGTCATCAGATCAACGTGAAAACCAGGGATAGTGTGGATCATTACCGGATGAGGCCAGTTTTGCAGCGCTGCGCCAATATCTAATGCCTGGCCCAGCACCTCGCCAATATTGCCGCCCTGAGGGTTATAGGTCTTAATTTCCGCCTTATTAATGATTGGACACCAGGCGTTAACCATCTCTTTATTTTCAGAGTAGCCGCCGGCGGCCAGCACTACCGCGTTACTGGCTGAAAAACGGATATACTCTCCCGATTTATTTTTCCCGATGATACCGCTGACCCGTCCATTATCCTGCCGTAAGATCTCTTCACAGGCGATGTTGTAATAGAAGTTAACCCCAAGCTTTTTGCATTGATCTTCAATAAAATCAAGAAATGCCTGCTGGGTGGGAACATATTCATTACCGGTACTGATCTTCTGATCTGCTCCGGCAAAAATATGGGCGGTAGGATATTGCCGGTAGAGATCCGGGTACTGTTTGGCCACGCTGAAAGTGTCAACCAGCGCCACCTTCATACCGTGCGCTTCGCAAAGGTCAATATAATGATCGAATACCCGGCCACTCTGACGAACCCAGATAGCGACCAGCTCAGGATGAACCCGATTATTAGCAAACCGGATCAGATCGGCAAAGATAAGGTCTTCATCAATCTTTTTGCCCGATTTCAACTGTAATTTACTGTTAACCGCGCCATTATCCATACCGCGGGCGGATAAAGCAGGAAATTTTTCCACCAGTGCGACTTTTAATCCATGCTCTGCCGCTGAATGGGCGAGAAACAGACCCGCGCAGCCTGCGCCGACAATAACGACATCAGCTTCAACAACCTGGCTAAAGTTATAGTCGGTAAGCGGCGGCTGCGGTTTATCCCACCCGGGCACCCGCAGATTATTATTTGGATCATGCCATTTAATATTTTTATCAGACATTTTACTCCCCTTACATTTTAAACCGGATTTTTGGGTTTTAACCCCTAAGCATAAATAAATTTTTCTTTTATTATTATCAACTTCAGAGATTATATTAATTTATCGCCTTAAGTTTTCAGGCCTCTGAGTGATATTTTTATTAACATTATGGTACGCGCGATCAAAATAAGTGAGCGCATCGTTCTCTGAATATTTTTCGATCGCGACAACACGCCCTACAATAATATTATGGCTGGCTGTCTCATAGATTTTATCAAGCTCACAGTCGAAATTCACCAGCGCATTATTTAAGGCGGGGCTGCCGGTTATCAATTCATGCCATTCGCCTGCGGCATAACGTCTGCTCATTTCCATCTGGCCATTGGCAAAATGCCCCGCCAGTTCAGTCTGGGAACCCGCAAGCACGTTGACACAAAAATGCCGGTTTTGCATAAACAGC
This sequence comes from Pantoea sp. B65, assembly GCF_047308185.1. NCBI lineage: Bacteria > Pseudomonadati > Pseudomonadota > Gammaproteobacteria > Enterobacterales > Erwiniaceae > Pantoea > Pantoea sp. B65. Next base: position 55,787 of record NZ_JAHXPU010000015.1, on the reverse strand, counting down.
TCAGTTTGCAGCGATGCGCGTCGCATACATACCAACAGTGACGGCGGTGTGTCGGAAAGACTGCACATGGCAGTGGCAGTAAACCCCCCACGACCCGCAGGACCCGCCGTGGTGATGATGTTAACTGCAGCACATACCTGCGACATTGCATCACGAAACTCATTTTGTGAAACTACTGTAAGTGTGTCCATGCTTGCCATCTCTTTTTCCCCGGTGATATCTTCACTTGATTAGCCCGCCGGATAAAAATACGGGTGGTACATAGTCAAATAAAAATAATGTTTATTATTCCTGTCAACTTAACCTGTATCGCTATTAATTCATTACATTTAAACAATGTTATTTCTGTGATTTTCCCCGTATTTTAATGGATAGAGAAAATCCGACTGCTGTTCTTATACGATAACGAATAGAAGAGTGGTAATTCTTTTTTCAATTTGTGTTATGTTGATCGCGTATAACAAAATGATAAATTATTCTGCAGGTTGACAATTTACCTGCGTATTTAGCGCGCTGGTTTTTTAAAATTCACGACAATAATTAACAATATCCACCCGATGCCGCAGTCGCCGCCATAAAAAACCACAAACAAATAATTAACAAACAACACATACCAGCAATAAAACACACAAGGAAACAACAGTTCTGGCGATAAAACCGCCAGTCATAGCGCGCCCGTTTTTTATGATCTGTATCATATTAGTTATGTTATTGCGGCATAACGGGCGAATGATGCGTGCTATTTGGATTGCTTTCACATTTTAGTCGCGATGATTTGGTTATATTGGCCGGGGAATATAATACTTTTAATTAATTAACAAGAGATTAACCATGAAGATGCAACTCTTGTACGAATTCGTTCAGCTGGCGGAATCGCTTAATTTCAGCCGCGCGGCACTCAAAATGAATGTGACGCAGCCCGTGCTGAGCCGCCATATGAAGATGCTGGAAGAACATTTCGAAACTGAGTTGCTGGCACGCAACACCCATACCGTCGCGCTGACGTCGGCCGGTAAACTGTTGTTGGTCGAGGCACGCAAGATCATTCAGCAATATGAATGCTCACTATCGACGGTCAATGCTTTTACTGGCAAGAGTCGCCGTCGGCTGAGCGTGGTATTTCTCGGCGAAGCCATCCAAAATTTCCTCATCACCTTTCTCACCCAATTTCGCCAGGACCATACCGATATCGCGGTAGAGTGCCATGACTGCGAGCTGGATGAAGCGCTGGAGTTGCTGGATGGCCACAACTGCGATCTGGGCCTGCTGATCCGGCCAGGCTTTACCGGAAATAGCCGATTCAATATCCTGCCTCTTACCACCGATCCGCTATGCGTGGCGGTAAACCGCCACCACCCCCTGGCCGGGCGGGGTCAGGTGTCGCTACGCGAAGTCGGTGCATGGCCGCTTATCCGTATCAATCCGCGCGAATTCTCACTCTCTGAAGAGTACAGCACCCGCTTTTTCGACATTCATGGTATTCCCTTCCGGGTGGGCAGAGAGTATGCCAATCTGAAGACCTGCTGCTTTAACCTCGAGTTCGACACTCAGTCAGTGATGCTGATGCCGAAGCACAGAAGAAACTGGCTCGGCAAAAACTGCGTACTGCTGGATCTGGCCGAGGAAGACTGTAAGTTCAATGTCGAGCTGGTCTGGGATGATAACAATATCAACCCCTGCATTGCGGTGTTCCTCAGTGCGCTCAAACCCTTCCTGAACGATAAAAACGTGGTTTTCTGAATATTCGGGCATCTGTATCCAGCAGTAAGCCCCCTCCACCTGCCACCATTATCAGCCACGCCAGTGCAAACCGTAAAATCTCCGCCGTCGACAATTATGTCGAAAATACATAACTGAAAAAACAAATAGAATTTCACCCGCTCTGGCGAGAGTGTTAGGTTTTTTCTGAACCGCAGTAAATCGTCTTATTTAATGACATCTCGCGCATTATATTAAAGGAGTAGATCATGGTGATTAAAGCCAATTATGTATCCGATCACGACAAACGTAAGGAAATGACGCATGAGGAATTAGGCACAATTCCACATATGCGTTTCGAGGAATATTCGGAAAAACTTAAACACTGTTTCACCATGAAACGGAAGAACGGCATTCTGGAAGCCCGTCTGCACACTAATGGCGACAGCCTGCAATGGGGCGCACCTGCTCATCAGGCGTTGCACTATTTCTTCGACTGGGCCGGACGCGATCCGGACAATGAAATCATTATTCTTGGCGGTACCGGCAAAGATTTTATGAAAGGTATCGGGCGGCTGGATAAAAATGGCAAATGGCAGTCCGCCACCGAGTTTTCATCCTCCCCGGATGAAGCCTGGAAAATGTACGAATATCAGTACTATGACGGTACTAACGATATTGAAGGCCAGGTATTCGATGTTGAAGTCCCGACGATTGGCGTGTGGAATGGCGCCGCTTTCCACACCGACCTGGTGTTATTCAGCGATCTCACCCTGTGTACCGAAGATGCCTGGACCACCGAAATGCATTTCCGCGTCAATATGGTACCCGGCGACGGCATTCAGATTGCCTGGCGCGAGCTGATGGGGCGCAAACGTTATGCCTATGCGGAACTGACCGGTGAAATCATTACCGCCCGTAAAGCGCTGGCGCTTGGTATGGTCAATGAGATCTGCCCTGATACCGAAGCCTGCTACGACCGTGCCTGGGAAATCGCCGAACTGATTATGCAGACCGGTACGCGTGTCACCCGCCGCATTACCACCCAGCAGCTGCGTAAAGCCTGGAAAGAAGATATTGCCAGTGAACTGCGCAATGCCTTCGCCACGGAAATGTTTGTTACCGCCACTGAACACTCGCCACACGAAGCTAACTACTGGGAGTGGGCCCATGAAGAGGCCGAACTGGTGCTGGCGGCAGAGAAGAAAGGTAAAATTGTTCGTCCGCGTATTGGCGGCGGTAAAGAGGAAAACGAGATTAAGTAATCGTTCCCGACGGCGGCCGGTAATGCTATTCAGGTTTTATCCTGATTTAACAAAAAACTCAGTGTCACAGGAAATATTCCGGTCGCTGCAAGGTAATATTTTTAAAATATCACTCATATTTATCCCGCCAATCCGGGGGAGGGGGTATTTATATTCAAAATGGAACCCCCCGCTAAATAATAGCATTTTCTTGCTGAGCTAATGAGCGGAATAAAAACTATGAACGGAGGAAAGTTCATGAATACAGGAAACGACGTTATTATTTCCGCCGCCCTGACCGGTGCGGTTACGCCGAAAGATATTAACGAACATATTCCACTGACGCCGCAGGAGATCGCGGCGGATGCTTATCGCTGCTGGCAACAGGGGGCGGCGGTGGTTCATCTGCATATGCGCGATAAGCAGGGGCTGGGCACCATGGATCGTGCGCGTTTTGACGAGACCATCCGTCTGCTACGCGATTATCAGGACTGCGACGTCATTATCAACTGCACCACTTCCGGCGATAGCCGGGCCAGTGATGAAGATCGCATGGCGCATGTTTCAGCGCTGGACGGTATCGAAATGGCGTCCTGGGATGCCGGCTCATTTAACTGGATGCCCGGCGGCGTATTTATCAACTCTCCGCAATTTCTTGGTCGGCTGGCTGAGATCCTCACGGCGCGCGGTATCAAGCCGGAAGTTGAGATCTTTGACAGCGGCATGCTGGGCGTCGCCAGCTACTTTGTCGAACAGGGTAAGCTGCGCGCCCCTCTTCATTACCAGTTCTGTCTCGGCGTGCCGGGTGGCATGCCCGCCACGGTGGAAAATCTGCTCTATCTGAGCCAGCAGATCCCGGCTAACGCCACCTGGTCAGCCTTCGGTATCGGCAAGCACCATTTGCCGATGCTGTACACCGCTTTAGCTCTGGGGGGTCACATTCGCGTGGGGCTGGAAGACAACGTCTATTTCAGCAAGGGCGTGAAGGCGACGAATGCGCAACTGGTGGAGCGCGCCGCTCAGGCGATACGCCTGTTCGGCAAACAGGTGGCGACCCCCGCCGTAGCGCGGAACATCCTGGGCCTGCCACCGTTACCCGTAAGCCACAAAGCACGTGCTTATGCTGGCCATTAATCCTGCGGGATCAAACCAGCTTTGTTAACAGTCTGACAAGAAGGTTTTATGAGAGAAGCGGTGATTGTTGCAGCGGCACGCACGCCAATTGGCAGATGCCGTGGTGCGTTAGCCTCCGTTCCGGCACATGTGCTGGGCGCTCTGGCGGTTAAAGAGGCAGTACAACGGGCCGGGATCGCCCCCGAGAGTATTGATGACGTGATTTTTGCCAATCTGATGAATCACGAGATTAACAATATGGGGAGGATGGTATTGCTGGAAGCCGGGTTACCGGTTTCGGTACCGGGTATCACTCTCGATCGTCAGTGTGCGGCGTCGCTGAACGCGCTGGCCTATGGCGCCATCCAGATTATGGCCGGCTTTGCCGAGGTGATTGTCGCAGGCGGGGTAGAAAGCGATTCACGCCGGACCTGGATGCTGGAAAAGACCGAGACCGCCTGGTCGGTGCAGCCGCCGAGCTTTGTCAATATTCATACTGCGCCCGATCGCGTTGGCAACCCGTCAATGGGTATCACCGCCGAGAATATCGCCGCCAGATACCGCTTCAGCCGCCAGCAGCTGGACGAATTCTCACTGCGCAGTCAGCGGCTGGCCAGCACGGCCTGGCAGAACGGGCGCTTCGATGCACAGATCGTTCCGGTGCCATTGACCGATAAAAAAGGACGCAAAACGCAGGTGAGCCGCGATGAATCGGTACGCCCGGACTGCTCCGCAGACGGGCTGGCGGCCCTGCGCCCCAGTTTTCGTCCTGATGGGGTCGTCACGGCGGGTAACAGTTCACCGATGAGCGATGGCGCAGGTGCGCTGGTATTGATGGAGCGCAGCCTGGCGGAAAAAACCGGGCGGGAGATCCTCGCTGTGTTCCGCGGCTATGCCGCCGCTGGCGTCGATCCCAACTATATGGGGATGGGGCCGGTGCCTGCGTGCTCGAAATTATTACAGCAAACCGGCCTGACCGTGGATGACATCGCGCTGTGGGAACTTAACGAAGCGTTTGCCGCGCAGTCGCTGGCCTGTATCCATGAGATAGGCATGGATCCCGATCGGGTTAACCCGAATGGCGGCGCCATTGCGCTGGGGCATCCGCTGGCAGGCAGCGGCGCCATCCTGGCGACAAAAGCGGTTTACGACATGCGTCGCCGCCAGCTGGACAACGCGGTGATTACTTTCTGCGTCGGCGGTGGCCAGGGCGTGGCCGTGCTACTCACGAGGGAATGACTATGGCGGAAAAATTTGCTTTACCCGATGACATTACCGCGCTGTTTAAAGACGGGCAGACGCTAATGTGCGGCGGCTTCGCCAATCATGGTGTACCCAACCGCCTTATTGACTGTGTGATAGCGAGCGGAGCGCGGCATTTAACCCTGATCTCTAACGACAGCGGCGATGCCGATTTGACAATAGGTCGCCTGATCCACCACGGACTGGTGGATAAGCTGATTGCCTCTCATATCGGACGCAATACCGAAACGGTGGCGCTGGTGGCCGCTGGCAAAATCGAACTGGAACTGGTGCCACAGGGTAGCCTGGCGGAACGCATGCGCTGCGGTGGTTCCGGGCTGGGAGGTGTGCTGACCAAAACCGGTATCGGCACCCTGGTTGAGGAGGGTAAACGACGTATTGAGATAAATGGCGAGGTGTGGCTGCTGGAGGTGCCGTTACAGGCGGATATCGGCCTGGTGCGCGCCCGTACCGCCGATCCGCTGGGTAACCTGACCTACCGCGGCACCATGCGTAATTTCAACCCGCTGGTGGCGAAAGCCTCGCGTCTGACGTTAGTGGAAGCCGACATGCTGGTAGATGTGGATGAACTGGGAGTAGATGCCGTGGTCACCCCCGGCGTCTACGTGGATAAGATTCTGACACTGCCGGGAGCAACTTTATGAACGCACGCAACAGAATAGCCCGGCGCGCCGCCGAATATTTCGCTGACGGCGACGTCATCAACCTCGGTATCGGCATCCCCAGTCTGTGCAACGATTACGCTCCACCCGGCGTGATGTTCCACACCGAAAACGGTCTGGTGGGAATGGGGCGGCTGGTGGCCGGTATGCTGGCAGTCGAAGGGTTTTCCAACGCCACCGCCATGCGTTTCGTACCGGTACCGGGCGCCAGTGCGCTCGACAGTGCCGAATCTTTTGCCCTGGTGCGTTCCGGCAAACTGGCGGCAACGGTTCTGGGAGCCTTGCAGGTGGCGGAGAACGGCGATCTGGCCAACTGGGCGCAACCCGGTCGGGTATTCGGTATGGGCGGCGCGATGGATCTGGTCACCGGCGCACGCAAGGTCATCGTCACTATGGAACTCTGCACCAAAGATGGCCAGCCGAAAATCGTCAAAACCTGTAGCTACCCGCTCACCGGCGAGCGCTGTGTTGATCACATCGTCACCGAGCAGTGCGTAATCGATGTGACGCCTGACGGACTGGTGCTGACCGAACTGCTTGCAGGGCTGACGCCTGACGATATCCGGCGCCAGATAGAGCCCCGGCTGATGGTCTCCCACCAGCTGAAAATCATGCAGGAATGACGCCGGTATCCGACTGATTACAAGAGGTAAATATGACATCACTGGTTATTGTAAGCGCCGTGCGCAGCGCCATCGGTAAATTTGGCGGCAGCCTGAGCAGCGTTGCGGCACCGACGCTGGGGGCGCTGATGATGAAAAGTGCGCTGCAACGGGCAGGCATTACGCCATCAGCGGTAGACGGAGTGATTTTCGGTAATGTATTACAGGCAGGACTCGGCCAGAACCCGGCCCGCCAGGCGATGCTGCAGGCCGGGCTGTCGGAAAGTAGCGCGGCAACCTCGATCAATATCGTATGTGGTTCCGGCCTGCAAAGCGTCATTTTTGCCGCGCAGAGCATTGCCGCAGGCGACGCTCAGGTGGTATTAGCGGGCGGCATGGAAAATATGTCGGCGGCGCCCTACCTGCTCGGCAAAGCTCGCTGGGGATATCGCATGGGAGATCAGCAGGTTACCGACAGTATGGTAAACGACGGGTTGTTCTGCGCTATTGGCCACTACCATATGGGCATCACGGCGGAAAATGTCGCCAGACGCTGCAATGTCAGTCGTCATGATCAGGACGAAATTGCACTGCTGTCCCAGCAACGTGCGGCAGCGGCAATTGCCCGCGGCGATTTCCGTCAGGAAATTGTACCGGTAACGGTGCGCGGTAAAAAAGGAGACTGTCAGTTTGCCGTTGATGAACACCTGAGAAGTGACACCACGCTGGATAGTCTGGCACAGCTGAAACCGGCATTCGACCCGGAAGGTTCGGTTACCGCTGGCAACGCGTCAGGTATTAATGATGGCGCCGCCGCGTTGCTGGTGATGAGCGCAACGCGGGCGCAAAGCCTCGGTGTTCGGCCGCTGGCGCGCATCCGCAGTTATGCCACTTGCGGCGTTGATCCGGCGCTGATGGGGCTGGGGCCGTTGCCTGCTACCCGACTGGCGCTGAGCCGGGCGGGATTGACGGTAGCGGATATTGATCTGGTGGAAGCGAATGAGGCCTTTGCCGCCCAGTTTTTAGCCGTTGGCCGCGAGCTGAAGCTGGATATGGAAAAAACCAACGTTAACGGCGGCGCTATTGCGCTGGGTCACCCCATCGGCGCATCTGGCGCGCGCATTCTGGTGACCTTGCTGCACGCGCTGGCGGCGAGAGACCAGACGCTGGGACTGGCAACGCTCTGCGTCGGTGGCGGACAGGGCGTGGCGATGATCGTCGAACGTGTGTAACCCGGCCTGCCACTGGTATCGCCGGCTACGCGCAGACACTTATTATTTCAATAAACCATTAAATGTCGGCAGAGAGGGCTGGTTAATACTCATCAGCCATAGCTGATACAGGGTGCTTTATCACTCTGATATGAAAATATGCCATGACCAAAATAGAGTTTAAAAAACTTAATTCATAACACGATAATTATTAGCAGTTATTCGCTGCATGAAAATAGTTTACCAGCCACTCTGTCGTTTTTTGTCATTAATGTTCAGCTGTTTCTGCCTTATTTATTTTACAGGATAGAACAATGAAAATTACGCACTGGAATATGTGGATGCAAATGCTAAACGCCGGAGTTATTGCATCCGGAATATTAATGGCGAACGGCGCGGCAATCGCCGCCAATACCGGCAGTTCCGGACGTCCGTTATCCGATGTCGGAAGCTGGCTGTCTGATGAGGGCATCACTCCGCATATTATGGCATCCCAGCTCTGGCTGGGTAATCCCGGCGCCGGGACGAATACTGGCCAGCACTCAGCTTATACGATGTTTTTTGCTGGCGCCGATTTTGATCTCGACCATATGGGGCTTATTCCCGGCGGGAGTGTACATTTCATGCAATTATGGGTGCCATTTTCTTATAATGAGGAATACGGTAACAGTGCCGGCGGTCTGCTGGCGGGTGACCCGCCTCCTTATATCCCCAAAGTCGGCCATTTGCTGCGCTTCGGCTATGAACAGAAACTTTTCGACGACCACTTATCCGTTGAGCTGGGTAAAAGCAATCCAGGCCTGTTCTTCGGCTTTAGCAACTGTAATATCCCGCAGTCCTGCGTAAATAGCGTTCTGAATAAAACCGCGGGCTTTGCACCGGCGCCTTATGCTGGCTGGGGCGCTCACGCCAGCTACCACTTTACGCCCACGCTGGAGTCCGGCATCGGCGCATGGCGTACCTATCAGGCGTTTCCGTTCACTAACGGCTGGGAAAAGTGGGATGACGATTACAACAGCGGCAGCACCCTGCTGGTCGCTAACGTGGCGCGTCGCGCCAGCTGGCAACAAGAAAGCTACCCCCTGAACTGGGAAGTGCTGGTTTTCCACAACAACCTTGCCTATGACGATGTTTACTACACGGTAAACGGCACTTCAAAAGTGTATGACAGCGACTCTGCGGTACGCAGTCACAAAGGCGTCTCCGGCGTGTATCTCAGCGCCAAAAAGGCCCTGTGGCGAAGCGATGGCGGGAGCGAACCTCAGGATGCCGCGCCCAGCGCCATTAGCCTGCATGGCGGCATAACACAGACGCTGGAATCAGATGCTTACACCGGCGTCTCGACGCTGGCGGATACCGGGCTGATCTGGTCCGGCCCCTGGCGGAGTCGCCCGTTTGACAGCTACGGCCTGACTTTGCGCTGGGGCCGGCTGACGGGCAGTGAACAACGCTATATGCAGGATATGTTTGATGCGATGGGGGGAAGCGGATGGCAGGCGCCGCGCAACGAGTATCAGTTGAGCGTTGACGCTTCGATTATGTTAACGCCGGAGATCAATCTGCAGATGACCGGTGCGCGAACCTGGAACAACAGTAACTGGCAGTATCCCTATTCCGCGATCAAACCGGAGGACGGCTATACGTTCTGGCTACAGGTGAACGTTATGCTGGAAAAACTGCTCGGTCTGTAATTTAGCGGGCCGGGTTTTTCCTTAATGTCTGAATTTAATGCTCTCTACCTGACACTGTGATTATCAATGAAGAATATCAGCCCGGATGACGCTATTACGGCGTCCGATGTTTCCGCTAAAACATCATCTCTGTATAACGTACTGTTACTGGTGGCCTTTATTGCACTGGCGGCTAATTTGCGTTCACCACTCACCTCATTACCCTCAGTGATTGATAGTATCAGGAGCGATCTGCATATCAGCCCGGGATTAGCCGGGCTGATGACCACTATCCCGGTGTTATGTTTCGGCGCATTGATGCCCGTCGCATCGGTGATTCTGGCCCGGGTCGGTATTGGCAAAGCCATTTATCTCACCCTGTGCGGTGTGGTGCTTGGCACGATTTTGCGATCGGCCGGTGGCTTGACGCTGGCGTTGTCAGGAACGGTAGTGATTGGCGCGGCGCTGACGCTCGGTAATATCGTCAGCCTGATGGTGATAGCCCGCGATTTTCAGCGCCACTCCAGTATTATCACTGGGGTATATGTGATGTCGATGAGCATCGGCGCGATGCTGACAGCCGCCCTGACGGTGCCGATCGCATCGGTGATCGGCTGGCGCGCAGCGCTGGCGATATGGAGCCTGCTGGCAATCTTAGCCATTGTGCTGTGGATCGGAGCCGGATTTGTCAGGGCAACACCACCCGCTGGCGGCGTTTATTCCGTGCCATCTGGCGCCGCGCGCGCACCCGGCGCCACAGTCTCGCCGTCTGCCAGAGAAGCGTTAGCGGTATGGCGGCGCCCGGTAGTCTGGTTACTGGCGATCGCTTTTTCCTCACACACCTTTCTGTTTTATGCCATGACCGCCTGGCTGCCGGAATATATCAAGCCGGTTGTTAATATGGACACCAGCCAGGCCGGCACCATTGCCTCCATTTTTCAGATACTGGGTATCCTCGGTTGTTTCGGTGTTCCCTGGCTTGGCTCTGTCGCGCGTTTCCCGACGGCAAAATTATTCCTGATTGCCGGTGGCGTATGGTTTTGTATGGCAGCCGGGTTGTTGTTGTTGCCGCAAATGTGGCCCCTGTGGATACTTTCCGGCGGCATCGGTGCAGGCGCGGGCTTTGTGGTGGTGTTTATGCGGGTGATGGAGCTGGCCGGCAGCCTGGATGAAAACCGCCGCATCTCCTCCTTTGTGCAGGGATTTGGCTATATTGTCGCCTCAACCGGTCCGACAGTTGTCGGATATATTCACCAGCAGAGTGGCGGCTGGTCTGGCGTATTTACCCTGCTGTCCACTATCGCTTTGGTCATGATTTCAACAGGAATAATTGCCGCAAAAAGCAAATAATCCCGCCAGACGGCTGAGCAGGCGAATTTGCCATTAATCCTATTTTTGGTAAGGAAACGGAAAGTCGGATGAAATTGATTCAGAAAATTCTTACAATAGCATTGATGATTATCCGACCATTTTCACGGAGCGACAGATGGCAAGTCATTTTGTACGCTGGGCATACGTCCAGAACCCGGCACGTATGCCGCGACTACCGCAGAAATTATTAGAAGATTCCTGGAAACTGAACGAGAAGCGCCGAATGCGTTTTCTTGCCGCCCGTGAGCTGCTGGCCGAACTGATGCTGCGGGTTTATGGTATGCAACAACTCCCCTCCCTGATCACCACGAGCAGCGGCCGTCCCTGTTTTGCCGATCCCGACCTGCCTGACTTTAGTATCGCCTATGCCGGTAATCAGGTTGGTGTGTTACTGGCAGAAGAGGGCGGACGTGCCGGACTGGATATGGAGATTGTTCGCGCTCACAGTCGTCAGACGGTAGAAAGTCAGCTACAGCGCCTCTCTTCAGGCGAGAAAGCCTGGATCAATGCCCAGCAAGACCCGATTGAAGCCGCCACCCAGCTCTGGACCTTACGTCAGAGCGTGCTGAAGCTCACCGGCGAAGGCCAGCGCGATATCGACTCTTTGCGTCTTCATCCCGCTTCCGGTCGTCTGCGCTCAACGGCGTTTCCCGATATTCAGGCCATTTGCGATGTCGAGCCATTAATGGTGTGGTCATGCGCCCTGTCGCCTGGCACCCAGCGTTTACGCCTGTGGGAATTTGCTGAGGGAAATAGCTGGCACGCGCTGCGCGATGTGGAAGTGAATAAACCGAATATGGGACCACGCGCCCTGCGCCTCACCAGTATGCCGCCGGAACGTCAGGTACAGCATTAAAAAAGCGGCATCAGGTAAATCCTGACGCCGCCTGCGGTTAGCGCTTAACTCACGGATCAATGTGCGTCGATAAACACAATCTTAAGCACAAACAGCAGCGCCACCACGATGACGCATGGGCTGATTTCACGCCAGCGTCCGGAGCCCGCCTTCATCACGCAGTAAGCAATAAAGCCCAGCGCGATACCTTCGGTTATTGAGAAGCTGAAAGGCATCATCACGGCAGTCACAAATGCCGGAACCGCTTCTGTCAGATCATCCCACTTAACGCGCGCCAGGCTGGAAGTCATCAGCACGCCAACATAGATCAGCGCGCCGGCTGCAGCATAGGCCGGTACCATCGCCGCCAGCGGCGACAGGAAGATCACCAGCAGGAACAGAATGCCGGTTACCACGGCCATCAGACCGGTACGGCCACCGATAGAGACGCCGGATGAACTTTCAATATAGGCGGTAACGGAAGAGGTACCGATAAAGGAACCGACCACGGAGCTGATACTGTCAACATACAGTGCCTGCTTCATGCGCGGGAACTTGCCTTGCTCATCGGCTAACCCGGCTTTGTCGGTGACCCCAATCAGGGTACCGGAGGAGTCGAACAGGTTAACCAGCATAAAGGAGAAGATAATACCGGCCATACCGAGGTTCAGTGAACCCGCCAGATCAACCTGACCGATAATCGAGGTTACCGGCGGCGGCGCAGAGAAGAAGCCGGTGTATTTCACATCGCCTAACAGCATGCCAATGACAGTGGTGATAATAATCGACACCAGCACCGCCACATGAATGTTACGCGCGGCCAGAATGGCAATGATAAAGAAACCCAGCACGCCAAGCAGTACACTGTGCGAGGTCAGGTTGCCCACCGCCATCAGCGTATCTTTGTTTGGCACCACGATACCGGCATTTTTCAGGCCAATCATCGCAATAAACAGACCAATACCGCTGGTAATACCGATGCGCAGTGACGCCGGAATATTAGCAATCATCCAGTAGCGTACGCGGAAAATCGTCAGCAACAGCAGGCCAACCGCGCCCCAGAAGATGGCGCCCATACCGGTCTGCCACGAGATGCCCATCGCACCCACCACCACAAATGCGAAGAAGGCGTTCAGCCCCATCGCCGGCGCCAGCGCAACCGGTAAGTTCGCCACCAGTCCCATCAGGATACTGCCGAAGGCAGCAATCAGACAGGTGGTAACAAATACTGCCTGGGTATCCATGCCTGCGACACCGAGGATTTGCGGGTTCACAAACACGATATAAACCATAGTGAGGAAGGTAGTGAAACCGGCGATCACTTCAGTGCGTGCTGTTGTGCCATGCTCTTGCAGTTTAAACAGGCGCTGCAGTAAACCTTGTTTATTCATTATCAGATTCCGAACCAAAGGAAATGTTGTCGTTGGCTATCCTATACTAATATGCTGATTTTTGATGCGGATCACACTGTTTTTTCGCAACCGATTGCGCAGTTTTTACCGCTTTATCGCCGTCATTAACAGTAATTGACATTTCCTGGTCGCAATCCTGCCACAGTTGGTTAAAGATGTTATGACATCTTCGAACGATAAAGGATAAAGCGTAATGAGTATTGAATGTGTGTTTTTTGATTGCGACGGTACGCTGGTGGACAGTGAACTGATTTGCACCCAATCTTACGTAAATACCTTTGCGCAGTATGGTGTTGAACTGTCGTTACAGGAAATGTTTGAAAAATATAAGGGTGTGAAGCTGTATGACATTGTCGCCGATGTCTGCGCGCAGCATCAGCTGGATGTTGCGGTCGATGAACTGGAGGCCGCCTATCGTCAGGAAGTGGCAAGGCTGTTTGATGCCGATTTGCAGCCGATTGCCGGTGCGCAGCAGCTGCTGGCGCAGGTTAGCGTACCGATGTGCGTGGTTTCTAACGGCACCGTAAAGAAGATGCAGCACTCCCTTGGACTGACCGATATGCTGCGCTATTTTGATGACCGGTTGTTCAGCGGCTATGATATTGCCCGCTGGAAGCCCGATCCGGAGCTGATGTACCACGCGGCAGAAAAAATGCGCGTACCGGTTGAGCGCTGCATTCTGGTTGATGATTCCGAGGCCGGCGCCAGGGCGGGCATTGCTGCCGGTATTCCGGTGTTTTACTACTGTGCCGACGCCCATAATAAGCCGCTCGACCACCCGCTGGTGACCATGTTTGACGATATGGCGCAGCTGCCGGCGCTGTGGAAGGCGCGCGGCTGGTCGATTACGCAATAGTTTTTGCATGGCGGAGAGATATCCCCCTCAGGCAGCGGGAGCCATTACTGGCTCCCGCGCCGGTTAACCAATTGCTCCCAGCGCATCTTCGTTACCCTGACGCCGCGGTAACAAAAACAGTGTGGCGATAATATCCAGCAGATAGATTAGCGCCAGCAGCGTAATGGCAGCGACAAATGACCATTGCGACGCCAGCAGGCCGATGACCAGCGGTCCAAAGCCGCCGACGCCACGCCCAAGGTTAAACAATACGTTTTGCGCCGTGGCACGAGCCTGAACCGGATAGGTATCGGAGATCAGCGCGCCGTAGCCGCCAATCATGCCATTCACAAACATCCCCATCAGAGCGCCGGTAAACAGCATCACCATCGGATCACGCAGCTGTGCATAGATCACCACCATAATCACCGCGCCAAACTGGTAGATCAGGAAAATCTTCCAGCGCGCAAAGCGATCGGCCAGCACGCCAAACAGCCAGATGCCGAAGGTCATCCCGACCACCGTTACCGCCGTCCAGAGTCCGGATTTGGTCAGTGAGAAACCAAAATTGGCAGAGAGATAGCTCGGCATCCAGATCATCAGGCCGTAATAGCCAAAGTTCTGTACCGAACAGAGGATCAGAATGCCAAGGCTGGCTTTGCTGGTTTGCGCATCTTTAAACAGCAGCTTCAGGCGGGCGCGAAAGGAGAGTTCGGGGGTGGTTTTCTGCTGGCGGGTAAAGGCTTCCGGCTCGCCCATGCCACGGCGAATCATAAACGACAGTAGCGCCGGCAGCAGCCCGACAAGGAACATGCCACGCCAGCCGATGATATTCAGCAGAAAGGGGGTGATAAACGCCGCCAGCAACACGCCAAGCTGCCAGCCGATGCCGACCCATGCTGATGCACGATTACGCTTGTGCGCTGGCCAGGCTTCGGCAATTAGCGCCATCCCGATACCAAACTCGCCACCCAGGCCAACCCCCGCCAGAGTGCGGTAGATCAGCAGATCCCAGTAGCCCTGCGCCAGCGCGCACAAACCGGTAAACAGGGAAAACATCAGGATAGTAAAGGTCAGCACCCGAATACGACCCAGACGGTCGCTGAGGTGCCCAAAGATAATACCGCCCAGCACGGCGCCGATTAGCGTCCAGGTGACCAGCGAACCGGCCTGGGAAGGACTTAATATCAGCGATGCGCTAATAGCGGGCAGCATAAAACCAAGGATAAGCAGATCAAAACCATCCATGGCATAGCCACTAACGGCAGCGAGCATGGCTTTAGCCGGTGTCGCGCTCTGCTTCGCTTGAGTGGATATCGACATGTTTCAGTACCCTACAGATAAAATTGTAGGCCAAGTATATCTCCCCGGGAGTATCTGAAGTACCTGAAACAGCGCAGGGGAGCCATCAATGGCTCCCATTCAACGGAAATTATGCGGGATTACTGCCGCCGTCATCACCAGCCAGCAGTTTATCCAGCTGGTCGCCGCCAACATGACGGAAGTCCTGGCCTTTGACGAAATAGAAGATAATTTCGCAGATATTCTGGCAACGGTCGCCAATGCGCTCAATGGCCCGGGCACAAAACAGCGCCGTCAACACACTGGGAATGGTGCGCGGGTCTTCCATCATATAGGTCATCAGCTGACGCACGATGCCCTCATACTCCTGATCCACCTTTTTATCTTCACGGTAAATCTGGATAGCGGCATTGAGGTCCATCCGCGCAAAGGCATCCAGCACGTCATGCAGCATCTGTACGGTATGATGTCCCAGCGATTCAAGGCTGACCAGCAGCGGCAGATGTTGCTGACTGAATTTCTCCAGTGCGGTGCGGCTGATTTTCTCCGCCACATCGCCAATACGTTCCAGTTCAGAGATGGTTTTGATGATCGCCATCACCAGACGTAAATCACTGGCGGTCGGCTGACGCTTGGCGATGATGCGCACGCAGGCTTCATCAATCTCCACTTCCATCATATTGACCTTGTGATCGCCTTCAATCACCTGTTTCGCCAGATCGCCATCCTGATTATGCATCGCGGTAATCGCATCGGTGAGCTGTTTCTCCACCAGACCACCCATGATCATCACCTGAGTGCGAATGTGCTCCAGCTCGGCATTGAACTGGCCGGAGATATGTTTGTTAAGATTTAAGTTATCCATGTTTTCTCCAACCTGTTAATCAAACAGGCGTAATCAACGCCGAAACAATGGGTGCAAACCCAGTCGCAAAATGGCAACGGCAATCGTCCGTTTTCAACCGTAACGCCCGGTAATATAGTCTTCAGTCTGCTTCTGATGCGGCTTAGTAAACAGGGTATCTGTATCACTAAACTCAATCAGTTCGCCGAGATACATAAAAGCAGTGTGATCGGAGCAACGCGCAGCCTGTTGCATATTATGCGTTACGATAACCACGGTGTAATCCTGCTTCAGTTCGGTAATCAGCTCTTCAATACGGCCAGTTGAGATAGGATCGAGTGCGGAACAGGGCTCATCCAGCAGCAGTACTTCCGGGCGAATAGCGATACCGCGGGCAATACACAAACGCTGCTGCTGACCGCCGGAGAGGCTGTAACCGCTCTGATGCAGCTTATCTTTGGTCTCATTCCACAGCGCCGCCTTGGTGAGCGCCCACTGTACGCGCTCGTCCATATCGCTGCGCGACAGCTTTTCAAACAGACGCACACCGAAAGCGATATTGTCATAAATCGACATCGGGAACGGTGTCGGCTTCTGGAACACCATACCGACACGGGCGCGCAGCAGGGCGATATCCTGCGTCGCCGTTAAAATATTCTCGCCATCCAGCAGAATTTCGCCTTCCGCACGCTGCTCCGGGTAGAGAGAGAACATCTTGTTAAAGGTACGCAATAGCGTCGATTTACCGCAGCCCGACGGGCCGATAAACGCCGTTACCTGGTTTTTGGCGATATCCAGGTTGATATTCTTCAGGGCATGGAATTTCCCGTAATAGAAGTTCAGATCGCGAACCTGCATTTTTCCGGGGGCTTTATTCACCATACTCATTCTCTTCTCTCTTATTCAGCGCCGCCGTGGCCGCGCTGTTCAATTAATGTTTGCCCCTGGCAAAAATTACACGAGCCAGAATGTTCAGTAACAGCACACACAGCGTGATAATCAGCACGCCCGCCCAGGCCAGACTCTGCCATTCGGCAAACGGACTCATGGCGAACTTAAAGATAGTTACCGGCAGGTTGGCGATCGGCTGCATCATGTCGGTACTCCAGAACTGGTTCGACAATGAGGTAAACAGCAGCGGCGCGGTTTCACCGGCAATACGTGCAATAGCCAGCAGTACACCGGTCATAATGCCGGAGACCGAAGCTTTCAACGTGATAGCAGAGATCATCTTCCACTTGGGCGTGCCGAGGGCATAAGCCGCTTCGCGCAGACTATCCGGCACCAGCTTCAGCATATTTTCGGTGGTACGGATCACAATCGGCACCTGCAGCAGCGCCAGCGCAATCACCCCGGCCCAGCCGGAGAAGTGCTGCATTTGCGCAACCACGATGGTGTAAACAAACAGACCAACCACAATCGACGGCGCTGAAAGCAGGATATCGTTAATAAAACGAATCACTTCGGCCAGCATTGATTTGCGGCCATACTCAGCCAGATAAATCCCCGCCATAATCCCCAGCGGCGTTCCAAATAGCGTCGCCCAGAGGATCAATAAGCCGCTACCGGCAAAGGCATTCGCCAGACCGCCGCCAGCGCTATTTGGCGGCGGCGTCATTTCGGTGAATAGCGCCAGCGACATGCCGTCGATACCGCGGCTAATGGTGGAAAACAGGATCCACACCAGCCAGAACAGCCCAAAAGCCATGGTCAGCAGCGACAGTGTCAGCGCAATACGGTTTTTCATCCGGCGCCACGCCTGCATTTTCCGGCGTGAAGCATCCAGATCGGCGCGTGCCTGCATTTCAATTGTTGTCATGTGCGCGTCCCTTCACTTTTCGCTAAACGCATCACCATCAGTTTAGAACAGGCCAGCACGATAAAGGTGATAACAAACAGAATCAGACCCAGCTCCATCAGTGCGGCGGTATGCAGCCCTGATTCCGCTTCGGCGAACTCATTTGCCAGCGCCGAGGTAATACTGTTACCCGGCATAAACAGCGAAGCGCTGCTGAGCTGGTAAGTGTTACCGATGATAAAGGTCACGGCCATGGTTTCACCCAGAGCGCGCCCCAGACCGAGCATCACGCCGCCAATCACGCCGTTTTTGGTGAACGGCAGCACAATGCGCCAGATCACTTCCCAGGTGGTGCAGCCAATACCATAAGCAGACTCTTTCATCATCACCGGAGTCTGCTCAAACACATCACGCATCACCGAGGCGATATAAGGAATGATCATGATGGCGAGGATAACCCCGGCAGCAAGAATACCGATGCCAAAAGCCGGGCCTTCAAATAATGCCCCGACTAACGGAATACCGGACAGCACATTACCTACCGGCGTTTGGAAATATTCGGCAAACAGTGGCGCGAAGATAAACAGCCCCCACATGCCGTACACGATACTGGGGATGGCTGCCAGCAGTTCAATTGCCGTGCCCAGCGGACGCCGTAGCCAGCCTGGCGCCAGTTCGGTAAGGAACAGAGCGATGCCGAAGCTTACCGGTACGGCGATCAGCAGGGCGATAATCGAGGTGACCAGGGTGCCGTAAATCGGTACCAGCGCACCAAAGTTCTCGTTAGGCGCATCCCACTCTTTAGTCCACAGGAAGGCAAAACCGAATTTCTCGATGCTTGGCCATGAGGCAATAACCAGCGAGACGATAATACCGCCCAACAGAAATAGCACAATCAGCGCAGCCAGTTTTACCAGTGCACCGAAGAGGATATCGCCCTGTTTACCCGGGGCCTTAAATGTCGGCTTGGTCGCAGCCATAGAATTCTCGACGTTAAGATGGAAATGGCGGCAAAAGCGCCGCCCTGTGTGACGGACCGAATCCCTTCGGTCCTGCACTGAGTCTTAGTACAGCGCTTTACCGGAGCTGTCTTTGATATTGGTTTTCCATGCTGCACGAATCTGATCGGTCACTTCTTTCGGCAGTGTCGCGTAATCCAGTGCGTTAGCTTCTTTGGCACCGTCTTTATACGCCCAGTCAAAGAACTTCAGTACCGCAGCAGCCTGCTCAGGTTTTTCCTGAGTTTTATGCATCAGAATGAAGGTAGTAGAGGTGATTGGCCAGACGTTGCTGCCTTTCTGGTTAGTCAGATCCTGAGCAAAGGTTTTATTCCAGTCCGCGCCTTTCGCCGCATTACTGAAACTCTCTTCGCTCGGGCTGACAGGCTTACCAGCCGCATCGACCAGCTTGGTATAAGTCAGGTTGTTCTGTTTAGCGTAGGCATACTCAACGTAACCAATCGCCCCAGGCAGACGCTGAACAAAGGCGGCGATACCATCGTTGCCTTTACCACCGAGACCGGTTGGCCAGTTTACTGTGGAGCCGGCGCCAATCTTCGATTTCCACTCTT
The DNA here is from genome assembly GCF_047308185.1 of Pantoea sp. B65. Classification (NCBI taxonomy): domain Bacteria; kingdom Pseudomonadati; phylum Pseudomonadota; class Gammaproteobacteria; order Enterobacterales; family Erwiniaceae; genus Pantoea; species Pantoea sp. B65. The sequence goes on along the minus strand of NZ_JAHXPU010000015.1, from coordinate 36,357 downwards.
CGTTTACTTTCGCCAGGTAGCTGGTAAAGACGAATGAGGTGCCAGAGCCGTCAGCACGACGCACCACGGCGATATTGGTTTCCGGCAATTTTACGCCCGGGTTCAGCTTCACGATGGCTGCATCGTTCCACTTTTTAATGTTACCGAGGTAGATATCGCCGAGGGTCTTACCGTCCAGCACCAGCTCGCCAGACTTCAGGCCAGGGATATTAACCGCCAGCACCACACCGCCAATCACCGTCGGAAACTGAAACAGGCCGTCGGCATTTAATTTATCGTCAGTCAGCGGAGCATCAGATGCGCCGAAATCAACGGTTTTTGCAATAATCTGTTTTACGCCACCTGATGAGCCGATACCCTGGTAGTTGATCTTATTACCAGTTTCTTTCTGATAAGTATCCGCCCACTTGGCATACACCGGCGCCGGGAAGGTCGCGCCCGCGCCAGTCAGGCTTGCCGCTGCCATGGCAGAAGCCGCGCTCAAAGATACGGTTGCTGCGACGATTCGAGCTAAGGTGCTATGCATCAGTGTCATATTCCCTCCGGGGGAGTAAAAGTCAGGCTCAATGCCGTTTTAATAAGATTAATCATTGCTGCTGGAGGCAAAATAGGACAGTTTGGTGACAGTAAAATGTACGAAATATGACAGTTTTGTGACATCCAGCAGCTAATAAAAAATCTGCCGGCCCGCAGCCGATAGCGCAGAGCGCCAGCCCCGGCATCAGCGTTACCCTCAGGCCCTGAAACAGGGTCCCACCAGCCGCGGTTGGTTATTACAATGTGGATCACATCTGATGGTTATTGTTGTGATTTATTTCTACTTGTTGGTTTTTTCGCGATGAAAAATCCCCGGAAACAGCTCAGTGATTTTCCCGCAAAGGGGGTATTGCGCCCATAAAAAAAGCCCGGTATTGGCTACCGGGCCTTGCTGATTAATCCTGAACTGTCGTCAGATTATTCGACGGTAACCGATTTCGCCAGGTTACGCGGCTGATCGACATCAGTGCCTTTAATCAGCGCCACATGATACGACAGCAGCTGCAACGGTACGGTGTAGAAGATTGGGGCAATCATATCTTCAACGTGTGGCAGAGGGATAATGCGCATCCCTTCGCTGTCACTAAAACCAGCATCCTGATCGGCAAACACATACAGTAAACCGCCGCGTGCGCGCACTTCTTCGATGTTTGATTTCAGTTTTTCCAGCAGTTCATTATTCGGCGCCACCACAATCACCGGCATATCCGCATCAATCAGCGCCAGCGGACCGTGCTTCAGTTCACCGGCGGCGTAAGCTTCGGCGTGAATATAGGAGATCTCTTTCAGCTTCAGCGCACCTTCCATCGCAATCGGATATTGATCGCCACGGCCAAGGAATAGCGCATGATGTTTGTCGGAGAAATCTTCTGCCAGCGCTTCAATCAGCTTGTCCTGGGACAGCATCTGCTCAATACGGCTTGGCAATGCCTGCAGGCCATGCACGATATCATGTTCGATTTGCGCATCGGCGCCTTTCAGGCGGCCAATCTTCGCCACCAGCATCAGTAACACGGTCAGCTGGGTGGTAAAGGCTTTGGTGGATGCCACGCCAATTTCAGTACCGGCTTTGGTCATCAGCGCCAGGTCAGATTCACGCACCAGCGAGGAGCCGGCCACATTGCAGATTGCCAGCGATCCGAGGTAACCCAGCTCTTTCGACAGGCGCAATGCGGCCAGCGTATCGGCGGTTTCACCGGATTGCGACAGGGTGATCAGCAGGCTGTTTTTACGCACCGCAGATTGGCGATAGCGGAATTCAGAAGCGATCTCGACGTCGCATGGCACATTGGCCAGCGCTTCAAACCAGTAACGTGAAACCATACCGGAGTTATACGAGGTGCCGCAGGCAACAATCTGAATATGCTCAACCTGACTCAGCAGAGTATTAGCGCTGGCGCCGAGCTCGGAGAGATCGACTTCACCATGGCTAAAACGACCGGCTAAGGTGTTTTTAATCGCCATCGGTTGTTCGTAAATCTCTTTCTGCATGTAGTGGCGATAGATACCTTTATCACCGGCGTCATACTGCACCTTAGATTCAATTTCCGCACGCTGTACATCGTTGCCGTTACGGTCGACGATAGTGACATCGCGCCGGGTAATCTCAGCAATATCGCCCTCTTCCAGGTAGATAAAGCGGCGGGTAACCGGCAACAGCGCCAGCTGGTCAGAAGCAATAAAGTTTTCACCCACGCCACGACCAATCACCAGCGGACTGCCGGAACGTGCGGCTATCACGCGCGATGGGTCGCGACTATCCATAATCACCATGCCGTAGGCGCCACGCAACTGTGGGATCACACGCAATACCACTTCACGCAATGAACCACCCTGTTGCTGTTCCCAGTGCACCAGATGCGCCACCACTTCGGTGTCGGTTTCTGAGGCAAAGTGGTAGCCACGTTCAATCAATAGCGCACGCAGCGGCTCATGGTTCTCAATAATGCCGTTATGGACGATGATGATATGTTCAGAGATATGAGGGTGTGCATTCGCTTCGGAAGGTTCACCGTGGGTCGCCCAGCGGGTATGCGCAATACCAGTACCGCCCGTCAGCTGAGTCTCCTCAGCGGCTTCGGCCAGCTTCTGCACTTTACCAAGGCGGCGCAGACGCGTTACCTTGCCCTGCTGATCCACCACAGCCAGACCGGCGGAGTCATAACCACGATATTCAAGACGACGCAGACCTTCGAGAAGAATTTCTGCGATATCACGTTGCGCCACTGCACCAACAATTCCACACATAATTATTTTCCTGACTAAATGGTGTTTCAGCACCATTTTCGTTGTCTTGTGACCTGATTTTCCGCTGAGATTTACGTGCTTGCGCATCGAACCTGCGGATTCCCCGAGCCTTGTAGAGTGGGGAGTATTATTTTTTTAACTAACGGACGGCATAAATGCCGCCCCTACTGCTTTTTATTTCTTTTTCGCCGGACGCTGCCAGCCTGACTTTTGGATCTGCTGTTTACGGTTATAGACCAGATCGGCGGCGGTGATATCTTTCATCACCGTGGTTCCGGCAGCGATAGTGGCGCCGCTGGCCACCGTTACCGGCGCCACCAGCTGGGTATCAGAACCAACAAAGACGTTATCGCCAATGATGGTTTTAAATTTATTCGCGCCATCATAGTTGCAGGTAATGGTGCCGGCGCCAATGTTCACGCCGGCGCCGATCTCTGCGTCGCCGAGATAGCTGAGATGGCCGGCTTTGGAACCTTTACCCAGACGCGCCTTTTTCAACTCAACAAAGTTGCCGACATGTGCGCCTTCCGCCAGCTCACTGCCCGGACGCAGGCGTGCGAAGGGGCCGATAGTACAGGCCGCGGCCAGTTCGGCATCTTCAACCACCGTATATGGGCTAATTTCGCAATCATCGCCGATCACGCTATTTTTGATCACGCAGCCGCTGCCGATTTTCACCCGATCGCCCAGTGTTACCTGACCTTCAATAATAACATTGGTATCAATCACCACATCACGACCATGCTTCAGACTGCCACGCAGATCAAAACGCGCCGGGTCCAGCAACATCACGCCAGCCAGCAGCAGTTTTTCCGCCTGCTCAGCCTGATAAACACGTTCAAGCCCGGAGAGCTGCAGACGATTATTTACGCCCTCGGTTTCGCTAATCCGCGCCGGATGCACCGTTTCAATCTTGCGGCCTTCATGGTGGGCGAGGGCAATAATATCAGTGATATAGTATTCACCCTGTGCATTATTGTTCGTCAGTTTGCTTAACCAGCGCTTCATATCAGCACCGTTAGCAATCAGAATGCCGGTGTTAATTTCACCGATGGTTAGCTGTTCAGGAGTGGCATCTTTCTGCTCAATAATCCCCACCACGTCGCCCTGCTGACGCAGGATGCGGCCATAACCGGTGGGGTTATCCAGTTTCACCGTCAGCAACCCAATGCCCCCCTGCGGTTTTGCGCTGCGCAGGCGTTCGAGAGTTGCCACGGAGATCAACGGCACATCGCCGTACAGCATCAGAATATCTTCGTCGTCGGCAAAGTGCGGCGCCGCCTGTTGCATTGCATGGCCGGTACCCAGCTGTTCCGCCTGCAGCACCCAGGTCAGCGACTCATCATTCAGCGTGGCCTGCAGCAGATCGCCACCATGGCCATACACCAGGTTGACGTTACGCGCGCCGAGGTGTTTAGCCGCATCAATGACGTGTTGCACCATCGGTTTCCCTGCCAGAGGATGCAGGACTTTCGGAAGATCTGAATACATGCGGGTTCCCTTGCCGGCAGCAAGAATAACCACGCTCATTGCGCTGTTTGACATACACACCCTGACCATTCTTTTGATAGACGAAAGTAAAACGGTTTAAGCCTGAGATTACTACATTTTTCTCGGAACGAAATTAGCCAGCAAAGCGAAAATAACCGGCAAAGCCGTCGAAAAGGCCAAAAAAAATGCCGGTCAGATAACTGACCGGCATCTTAAGACATAAAGCCTGGATTACATCGCTTTCCTGGTCAACTCGATAACGCGCAGTTTGGCGATCGCTTTAGCCAGTTCCGCCGATGCCTGAGCAAAGTCGACATCGCCGTGAGAGCTGTTTATATGCTCTTCCGCTTTGCGTTTCGCTTCCAGCGCTCGCGCTTCGTCGAGATCTGTGCCACGAATCGCCGTGTCAGCCAGCACGGTAGTCGAGCCTGGCTGCACTTCCAGTACGCCGCCGGAGAGATAAATAAACTCTTCTTCGCCGTGCTGTTTAACGATACGGATCATACCAGGCCTAATGGCGGTGAGCAGCGGGGCGTGACCAGGATAGATACCCAGTTCACCTTCGCTACCTGACACCTGGATTTTTTGTACCAGACCAGAGAACATTTGTTGCTCTGCGCTGACCACATCCAGATGATAAGTCATAGCCATATCTAACCTCCTGGGAAACCGTTATTACAGTTTCTTCGCTTTTTCCACGGCTTCGTCGATGGAACCTACCATGTAGAAAGCCTGCTCTGGCAGATGGTCGAATTCACCTTCCATAATGCCTTTAAAGCCACGGATGGTATCTTTCAGCGACACATACTTACCTGGAGAACCGGTGAAGACTTCCGCTACGAAGAACGGCTGGGACAGGAAACGCTGCATTTTACGTGAGCGTGCTACCACCAGTTTATCGTCTTCAGACAGTTCATCCATACCAAGAATGGCGATGATGTCTTTCAGTTCCTGATAACGCTGCAGCAGGGACTGAACGCCACGCGCGGTGTCGTAGTGTTCCTGACCAACAACCAACGGATCGAGCTGACGGCTGGTGGAGTCCAGCGGGTCAACTGCCGGGTAGATACCCAGAGAAGCGATCTGACGGCTCAGTACCACGGTTGCATCAAGGTGCGCAAAGGTGGTGGCTGGTGATGGGTCAGTCAAGTCATCCGCAGGAACGTAAACCGCCTGTACGGAAGTGATGGAACCGGTCTTCGTGGAAGTAATACGTTCCTGAAGCACACCCATCTCTTCTGCCAGGGTCGGCTGATAACCTACCGCAGATGGCATACGACCCAGCAGAGCTGATACTTCAGTACCGGCCAGGGTATAACGGTAGATGTTATCGATGAACAGCAGTACGTCACGACCTTCATCACGGAATTTTTCCGCCATGGTCAGGCCGGTCAGCGCTACGCGCAGACGGTTTCCCGGTGGCTCGTTCATCTGGCCATACACCAGAGATACTTTGTCGATAACGTTAGAGTCGGTCATTTCGTGGTAGAAGTCGTTACCTTCACGGGTACGTTCGCCCACACCGGCAAATACGGAGTAACCTGAGTGCTCGATCGCGATATTACGGATCAGCTCCATCATGTTTACGGTTTTACCCACACCCGCACCACCGAACAGACCGACTTTACCGCCCTTAGCGAACGGACACATCAGGTCGATAACTTTGATACCGGTTTCCAGCAGTTCCTGCGAGCTTGACAGATCTTCGTAGGAAGGAGCCGGACGGTGAATTGACCAACGGACTTCTTCACCGATGTCGCCTTTCATATCGATTGGCTCACCCAGCACGTTCATGATACGGCCGAGTGTTGCAGTACCTACTGGTACTTCGATTGGATGCTCAAGGTCAACCGTTGCCAGACCGCGTTTCAGGCCGTCTGAGGAACCCATGGCGATGGTACGAACCACGCCGCCACCCAGTTGCTGCTGAACTTCCAGCACCAGACGAGCATCACCATTCTGAACCTCAAGGGCGCTGTACACTTGTGGTACTGCGTCCTGAGGGAACTCGACGTCCACCACGGCGCCGATTACCTGGACAATCTTTCCAGTAGCCATCTTAATCCTCTACCTAATATTTAACCTGGTTAAACCGCGGAGGCCCCCGAGACGATCTCGGTAAGTTCCTGGGTGATGCTGGCCTGACGAGCTTTGTTGTATACCAACTGCAGCTCTTTGATCAGGTTACCGCCGTTATCGGTTGCGGCTTTCATCGCCACCATACGCGCGGCCTGCTCGCTGGCCAGGTTTTCTACAACACCCTGGTAAACCTGAGACTCTACATAGCGACGCAGTAAAGTATCCAGCAGCCCTTTCGGATCCGGCTCATACAGGTAATCCCAGGTCTTCTTCTTCAGATCGCCTTCATCTTCTGCAGGTGGTAACGGCAGCAGCTGAATGATCTGAGGAGCCTGAGACATGGTGTTGATAAATTTGTTGCTGACGATAAACAGCTTATCTAAGCGGCCTTCATCGTAAGCCTGCAGCATAACCTTTACCGGGCCAATCAGTTCGGACAGGGAAGGTTTATCTCCCATACCGGTAACCTGAGCAACCACGTTGCCGCCAACAGAACTGAAGAATGACAGACCTTTGGAGCCAATAATCGCCAGATCGCTCTCGACGCCTTTATCAGCCCAGGCTTTCATATCAGCCAGCACTCTTTTGAACAGGTTAATGTTCAAACCACCACAAAGCCCACGGTCGGTAGAAACGACCAGGTAGCCAACGCGCTTGACGTCGCGCTCCTCAAGGTAAGGGTGCTTGTACTCCAGATTACCAAGAGCAATGTGACCAATCACTTTGCGCATGGTATCTGCATAAGGACGGCTGGCCGCCATGCGTTCCTGCGATTTACGCATTTTGGAGGCGGCGACCATTTCCATCGCTTTGGTGATCTTTTGCGTGTTCTGGACGCTTCCGATCTTACTACGTATCTCTTTTGCGCCGGCCATAAGCTTCTCCTCAAAGCCTTGCGGCCTGCCCTGTCAGGGCAGGCCGCCAGACGTTACCAGGACTGGGTTGCTTTGAACGTATCAAGAACGCCTTTCAGCTTCTCTTCGATATCGTTGTTGTAGTTACCCGACTGGTTGATTTCAGCCATCAGCTCGACATGGTCGCGATCGGCATAAGCCAGCAGCGCAGCTTCGAAGCTACCGATTTTCGCCAGTTCGACGTCAGTCAGATAGCCACGTTCAGCAGCGAACAGCACCAGGCCCTGCTGGGCAACAGACATCGGCGCATACTGTTTCTGCTTCAGCAGCTCGGTCACTTTCTGACCGTGGCTCAGCTGTTTGCGGGTTGCTTCATCCAGATCGGAAGCGAACTGAGAGAACGCAGCCAGTTCACGATACTGCGCCAGCGCGGTACGAATACCACCGGACAGTTTCTTGATGATCTTGGTCTGAGCAGCACCGCCCACACGAGATACCGAGATACCCGGGTTAACTGCCGGACGAATACCGGAGTTAAACAGGTTAGTTTCCAGGAAGATCTGACCATCGGTAATCGAAATTACGTTGGTTGGAACGAACGCAGAAACGTCACCCGCCTGGGTTTCAATGATTGGCAGCGCCGTCAGAGAACCGGTTTTACCTTTCACTTCACCTTTGGTGAATGCTTCAACGTACTCCGCATTAACACGGGATGCACGTTCCAGCAGACGGGAGTGGAGGTAGAACACGTCACCAGGGAATGCTTCACGACCTGGTGGACGACGCAGCAGCAGGGAAACCTGACGGTAAGCAACAGCCTGTTTAGACAGGTCATCGTACACAATCAGCGCATCTTCGCCGCGGTCACGGAAGTATTCGCCCATCGCACAACCGGCATATGGCGCCAGGTACTGCAGTGCGGCGGATTCTGATGCGGTAGCAACCACAACAATGGTGTTAGCCAGTGCGTTGTGTTCTTCCAGCTTACGAACCACGTTAGCAATGGTGGACGCTTTCTGGCCGATGGCCACGTACACACATTTAATTCCGGAGTCACGCTGGTTGATGATTGCATCGATCGCCATCGCGGTTTTACCGGTCTGACGGTCACCGATGATCAGCTCACGCTGGCCACGGCCGATTGGAATCATTGCATCGACAGATTTGTAACCGGTCTGAACAGGCTGATCAACAGACTGACGCTCGATAACGCCAGGTGCGATCACTTCGATTGGCGAGAAGCCATCGTTATCAATAGCGCCTTTGCCATCAATTGGTGCACCCAGGGTGTTCAGCACACGACCCAGCAGGCCACGACCAACCGGAACTTCCAGAATACGACCAGTACACTTAACTTTCATGCCTTCGGCAAGGTCAGAATACGGGCCCATCACTACCGCACCTACAGAGTCACGCTCGAGGTTCAGTGCAATAGCGTAACGGCTGCCCGGCAGGGCAATCATCTCACCCTGCATCACATCGGCCAGGCCGTGGATGCGGATGATACCGTCACTTACAGAAACAATAGTACCTTCATTGTGAGCTTCGCTCACGACATTGAACTGAGCAATGCGCTGCTTGATCAGTTCGCTGATTTCGGTGGAATTCAGTTGCATATGCTCCAAGTCCCCTTAAGACTGCAAGACGTCTGCCAGACGCTCAAGACGGCTGCGTACGCTGCCATCAATCACCATATCACCCGAGCGGACGATAACGCCTGCCACTACAGACTTATCAATTTTGCAATTCAGCTTAACTTTGCGAGACAGACGTTTTTCCATCGCGGCGCTGATTTTAGTCAGCTGTTCGTCACTCAGAGCATTGGCAGAGATAACTTCAACTTCGGCGGTCGCATCGTGTGCGGCACGCAGTTGTATATACTGAGCCAGTACATCCGGAAGCGCTTGTAAACGTCGGTTTTCTGCCATTACCTTAATCAGGTTCTGACCAGCTTCGTCGAGTTGATCACCACAGATCGCGTTGAAAGATGCAGACGTAGCTTCCGGCGCCACGGCGCCGGAGAGAAGTTCTGTCATCTGTTCATTGCTTGCCACTTCAGCGGCAAACGCCAGCATCTGCTGCCAGCGGTCGACACTTTGATGTTCAACAGCAAAGTCAAAAGCTGCTTTGGCGTAGGGGCGAGCTACAGTTACAAATTCAGACATCAGCCCCTCCCTCCTTACAGTTCAGCGACCAGTTTATCTACGATGTCGCTGTTAGCAGCTTCATCCACGGAACGTTCAATGATCTTCTCGGCGCCGGCAATTGCCAGCATCGCGACTTGCTTACGTAACTCTTCACGTGCTCGTTTACGCTCAGCGTCAATTTCCGCCTGAGCCTGGGAGACGATCTTGTTACGTTCGAGCTCAGCTTCAGCTTTCGCTTCGTCCAGGATTTGACCACGGCGTTTGTTAGCCTGTTCAATAATTACCTGGGCTTCTTCTTTCGCTTTTTTCAGCTGGTCAGTCGCATTAGCCTGCGCAAGATCCAGATCTTTTTTGGCACGTTCAGCGGAAGCAAGGCCTTCAGCAATTTCTTTCTGGCGCTTTTCGATGGCTGCCATAATCGGCGGCCATACGTACTTCATGCAGAACAGGACAAACAGGACGAACGCGATAGCCTGGCCGAGGATTGTTGCGTTAAGGTTCACAGCACAATGCCTCTTGTTAAGTTAACTTAATCTGCCGTCATCAGAGATAAGCGGCAGAGTCCGTTCATCGCTCAACATACAATCTGTTGCCCGATGAACCATCGGTTATTACGCGACAGCAAACATCACGTACAGACCCAGACCAACAGCGATCATCGGGATTGCATCCACCAGACCCATGACAACAAAGAACTGCGTACGCAGCAGAGGAATCAGATCCGGTTGACGCGCGGCGCCTTCCAGGAATTTACCTCCGAGGATGCCGATACCGATCGCAGCACCGATTGCCGCCAGGCCCATCATCACAGCGGCAGCCATGTACAGCAGATCCATATTCAGGTTTTCCATGACAGTCTCCAGTTTGTTTCAGTTATAACGCAGTAGTGTTGATAAAAAATCAATGTTCTTCGGATGCCATCGACAGATAGACAATCGTTAAGACCATGAAAATGAAAGCCTGCAGCGAAATGATCAGGATGTGGAAAATGGCCCAGGGCACACTCAGAATCCACTGTGACCACCACGGCAACAGACCGGCAATCAGGATAAAAATCAATTCACCCGCATACATGTTGCCAAACAGTCGCAGACCGAGAGAAACCGGTTTAGACAGCAGGCTGACACCTTCAAGAATCAGGTTGATGGGGATGAAGATCGGGTGATTAAAGGGTTGCATGGTCAGCTCTTTCGTAAAGCCGCCGATGCCTTTCATCTTGATGCTGTAGAACAGAATCAAAATAAATACGCCCAGAGCCATAGACAGCGTGACGTTAACGTCAGCTGAAGGCACAACACGCAGAGCTGGCAGACCGAGCCACTTTTCACCGATATACGGCAGCAGGTCGATTGGCAGCAGATCCATGAAGTTCATCAGGAACACCCAGACGAAAATCGTCAGGGCCAGCGGGGCGATAAGTTTGCTTTTACCGTGGTACATGTCGCGAACGTTGCCGTCGACAAAGCCAACCACCAGTTCAATAACCGTCTGGAATTTTCCCGGTACGCCGCTGGTAGCACCTTTCGCTACTTTACGGAACAGCACCAGGAACAGCAGGCCCAGCACCACAGAGAAAAACATGGAATCGATATTTAATACCCAGAAAGACGCTGGTGCGTCGTGCGGGTTCACTAACTCGAAAGTACGCAGGTCCAGCTGAAGGTTATTCAGGTGGTGACCTATGTATTCTTGCGGAGTAGAGATTTCTCCTGCAGCCATGATGCCTCTTACCCTTTGTTGTTAATTACAGCCGGTGCCAGTATCTGCACAACCAGCACCGATAACCACGCCAGCCCGAGCGGCAAAAACACCGCGCCGAACAGCCCCAGCGCCACGATAAGAAGGATAATCGTGGCAAACACCTTCAACACCTCGCCAAGGGCGAAGCTCCAGGCAACACGGCCTTTCGCGGGTGTTTGCGCCCCAAGGCGCCAGGCTAAAATCATAAAAAACACACTTGGCAGCCACGCAGCCAGCCCACCAGCGATGGCAGATGCGCCCCAGGTGACATCTTTCAGGGCAAACAGCAATCCGATTACGACAAAAGTCACCAGCTGAAGCAGCAGCACGGTTCGGGCAAATTTTACACTGTAAAGAGACACTGACATGACGCTAAACTCTCCTGCCCCGCTCGGGGTATGTCGCGTGTCGTATAAAACTGCCTTTACTCATTTGAGTCAAGCAGCAAAAAACGAGCAAATTATACGGGGCGTACCTACGATTTCAATGGATAAGTAGCGAAAAGGTGAACAATTATTTAAATTTCTTTCCGACAACCTGGTTTTCAAAAGCACAAAGAACAGTAAACCGAAGTAAATTTGCTGCAATAGCGGCAAAACACTGTGCAGAAAGCGTGCTTTAGATCACAATTCAGTAATGTAATGGCGAAATAACATACGGTTATTTCCGTATTACCATGGAAAAACAAATAAAAAATCCATTTAAAATCAATAAAATAACTAATTTTAATTTAAAAATAACAATTACCATCGTTCAAAAGCTTATATTGACATCGCCAGCAAACTTTCAATGTCAATAATCACCGCGCGCAGGCTGGGTTAGGGCAAAGATATATTTTCCCCCCTCACTGCTTTTTCACCGAAACAAACACAGTGTCGTGATAGTTTTGATAATGGGATGTGAAATTAACGTTAAATGTAACGGAGGATGACCAATAATTTCCGCCGCGGAATTTAACCTGATTGAAACAGATCGGGCCAGCGAAAATGACGGTGGAAAATGCACGAAAGGCTAATTTCCACGCTGCTTAGCACCTAACTCAAATCACTATTGCTGCTTAAATCCTGACTGATTAACAGGTTAAATCGCCTTAATCATCACCAGATGACGCTCGCCCTCAAGCTGAGGAACCGTAAGGCGTACGGTGTTAATTACGCTAAAACCGGCGGGTAAGGCAGCGATCTCCTCTTCCGGCAGAACCCCTTTCAGCGCATAAAACGTCCCGCTTTTACCCGCCAGCGGCTGGCACCAGCTCAGCATATCATTCAGTGAGGCGAAAGCACGGCTGATAACGCCATCAAACGGCGCATCTGAGGGAAAATCCTCTACGCGGCTCTGTACCGGCGTAATATTTTCCAGCTTTAGTTCATGCTGTACCTGACGCAGAAAACGCACACGCTTACCCAGGCTATCCAGCAGGGTGAAATGGGCCTCAGGGCGCACAATCGCCAGCGGTATGCCAGGCAACCCCGGGCCGGTGCCCACATCAATAAAACGGCGGCCCTGCAGGTAAGGCTCCACCACAATGCTGTCGAGAATATGGCGCACCAGCATCTGCTCCGGATCACGCACGGAAGTCAGATTATAGGCTTTATTCCACTTATGCAGCATTTCAACATAGCCTGTCAGCTGTTGCTTTTGCTGATCGGACAGGGAAATGTTGGCGGCATTAAGCAGGGCGGAGAGTTTGTTAATCACAGAGGAATCCCGTTTAAATCAATACACAGTAAGGGCGTTATCGGCGCCGCCAGTTTGGCTACGGACAGCGCGCAGCTACCGGAGCGTACATACAGTACGTGAGGATAGCGAGCACTGCCCAAATGCAAAATGGCAAGTAAGATAGCCGCTAGGCGCTCTTACGAAGCAATCCCTGTTTCTTCAGCCAGATCAGCAGAATAGAGATCGCTGCCGGCGTAATGCCGGAGATGCGCGAAGCCTGGCCGATCGAGCCCGGTTTATGATCGTTAAGTTTGGCGATCACTTCGTTCGACAGGCCGCTAACCTGATGATAATCGAGGGTAGCCGGCAGCAGGGTATTTTCATTGCGCAGCTGGCGTTCAATCTCTTCCTGCTGACGGGCGATGTAACCTTCGTACTTCACCTGAATCTCTACCTGCTCAGCGGCCTCGGCATCGCTTAATGCCGGGCTAAACAGCGCAAGGGTCATCAGTTTTTCGTAGGTCATCTCCGGACGACGCAGTAAATCTTCACCGCTGCCCTCTTTGGTCAGCGCCGCGCTCAGGACGCTATTGATCTCAGCAACGCTGGCTGATTTCGGATGCACCCAGATATCACGCAAACGCTGACGCTCTTTCTCGATGCTCTCCAGCTTCTCGCTGTAGCGCGCCCAGCGGGCATCATCCACCAGTCCCAGCTCGCGGCCAGTTTCGGTCAGACGCAGATCGGCATTGTCTTCACGCAGCATCAGACGATATTCCGCACGTGAAGTGAACATACGGTACGGTTCTTTGGTGCCAAGGGTGCAGAGGTCGTCCACCAGCACCCCGAGGTAAGCCTGATCGCGACGCGGCGCCCAGCTCTCTTTGTCCGCCGCCAGACGACCGGCATTCAGTCCTGCCAGCAAACCTTGCGCAGCGGCTTCTTCGTAGCCGGTGGTGCCGTTGATCTGGCCGGCAAAGAACAGGCCATGAATATATTTGCTTTCCAGCGTGGGCTTCAGATCGCGAGGATCGAAGAAATCATACTCGATCGCATAGCCCGGACGCACAATGCGCGCGTTTTCCATGCCAGGCATTGAGCGGACAATCTGCATCTGCACGTCAAATGGCAGACTGGTCGAAATGCCGTTCGGGTAGATTTCATTGCTGGTTAAGCCTTCCGGCTCGAGGAAAATCTGGTGGGCGTTACGATCGGCAAAGCGCATCACTTTGTCTTCGATCGACGGGCAATAACGTGGACCAATACCTTCGATCACCCCGGCGTACATTGGGCTGCGATCAAGGTTATTACGGATCACGTCATGGGTTTTCTCATTGGTGTAGGTGATGTAGCAAGGCACCTGTTGTGGATGCTGTGACACATTGCCCATAAACGAGAACACCGGCATCGGCGTATCGCCATGCTGCTGTGCTAATACGCTGAAATCGATGGTACGGGCATCGATACGCGGTGGCGTACCGGTTTTCAGGCGGCTGACACGCAGCGGCAATTCCCGTAGTCGACGCGAAAGCGGAATTGATGGCGGATCGCCAGCACGGCCGCCGCTGTAGTTATCCAGACCGATATGAATTTTTCCGTCCAGGAAGGTGCCGACGGTCAGTACCACGGCTTTTGCGCGGAATTTTAGTCCCATCTGGGTGACGGCGCCGACCACGCGATCGTTTTCGACAATCAGATCCTCAACCGCCTGCTGGAAGATCATCAGGTTCGGTTGATTCTCCAGTGCGGTACGCACTGCCTGCCGATAGAGTACGCGGTCAGCCTGTGCCCGGGTGGCTCTTACCGCCGGGCCTTTGCTGCCGTTTAGTATCCTAAACTGTATCCCGGCATGATCGATCGCCGTTGCCATCAGACCACCCAGTGCATCCACTTCTTTTACCAGATGTCCCTTGCCGATACCCCCGATCGCCGGGTTACAGGACATCTGTCCCAGAGTATCAATGTTGTGGGTTAACAACAGGGTTTGTTGACCCATTCGGGCAGCAGCCATCGCGGCTTCTGTTCCCGCATGACCACCACCGATTACGATGACGTCAAAAGGATCTGGATAGAACATGGTACTGCACCTCGCGATTGGACGGTCAGGGAGAGTTCCCTGGGGCGTGGATTCTACTCAACTTTAGACGATGGCGAAAGCATCGGGATCGTCAGGTATTAAAAAGAAAGATCTTTTTTATTTAAGGATCTGTTTATTAGATCTCTTATTAGGATCGTCGATCTCTGTGGATAAGCCTTTTTTGATCAAGCCGATCAACCGATTAGTGAAGATCGATAGCTGTGAATGATCGGTGATCCTGATCCGTATAAGCTGGGATCTAAATGGCATGTTATACACAGGCTCAAGGAATGAACAACCTTATAATTGGGATAACAACCGGTTGTTAGGGGGTCAATACAGTAGTTATCCACAATCGATCGCGCTTAAATCGTACAAAAAAGGTGAAAAAAGTTGCGGATCCGGCAAAAAAAAGCGTCGCCAGGGGAGAAAAGAGGCTCCGCTGAACCTCTGACTGGCGATTAAAGCAGCGTTTTCCAGCTCTCTACCCATTCCCCGGCCGGATCTTCCGGGATCTCATGCTGCAACACGTCGATCTCAAGACGCTCGCCAATACGTTGGCCACCACAGGCGGTTAATAAGGTATCGATCTTCTCTATTGCTCCGCAGAACAGATCGTACTCGCGGTTGCCAATCCCCACTGCGCCATAACGCACGGCAGAAAGATCGGGTTGTTGCTCTTCAATCTCATCAAATAGTGGCTGCAGATTTTCCGGTAAGTCGCCTGCGCCGTGGGTTGAGGTCACCACCAGCCAGATACCTTGCTGTGGCAGTTCCTGCAACTCAGGACCGTGAAAGGTCTCGGTGGTGAAGCCGGCATCTTCCAGTTTTTCCGCCAGATGCTCAGCGACGTACTCCGCGCTGCCTAAGGTACTGCCACTGATTAAGGTAATGTCGGTCATGATGAGATCCCTGCGCTACAAAGGGGGGCATTGTACTCTGTGATCAAGCAGTGATCTACCTGTGGAAAACCAGGGTTATTCGATCGTCCGCCATCACTGTCGCTGCTGATCGGCTCGCGGTTTCTTATTAATGTTGCTCTTCGCTCTTATATAGCGGCAGAAAATTCTCCAGGAAATCCTGGATAGGATATTCAGCCCTGATTAATTGATTAAGAGATCGTGTTTTGAAAAAGTTACCTTTAGCTTTACTGATTGGCGCCGCCTTTATTACCCATTCTGCGCTGGCAACCGAACAGAACCGTACTATCAGCTATCTGACCTCATGGGGACTGCATAGTGATGATGCGGAAACTCTGGCGCAATCGAAAGTTGATACCTTTCTATTATCCTTTGGTAAATGGGATAGCGAAGGAAATATTACCACCTCTGACGATATCGCAACCATCCCACGTTATGACGCATGGTGGATGCCTGTGGCTTATTCCACCTGGACCCAGGTAAAATTAGCCCATCCGGAAAAGAAAATGATGGTCGCCTTTGGCGGACAAACTTATGAAGATATCTGGTCCCACCTTAATACCGATTCCGGTCGTGAAAAAATCGCTCAGGCGCTGGTTAAACTGCTGAATACCGGCTTCCCGGTGTATAAAAAAAACCTGACGCCTCAACAGATGGTCGGCGAATGCCTGGCGACCAAATGGGATGGCTCCTGTGATATGGGGCTTTATCAGAAAGCCGGTACGGTTTATCTCGATGGCGTTGATTTTGATTTCGAGAAAGCAGCCCGTCTGACCACGGAAGAGAACGATAATCTGCTGAAGCTGTCACAACGCGTACGCCAGTTGCTGGGGCCGGAAAGCAAAAAGCTGCTCAGTCTGACCACTTATCATGTGGGCGCTGACCCGGTCGCCTGTGCTGATAGCAGCGTTCAGCAGGATTGTTCGTATATTGAGGACAAACGTTCTTCCCATCACGGCGAAGTATTGCCGCTGCTGGCAAAAAGTAAGGATGTCTACGATTTCTTTAATGTGATGGCTTATGACGCAGGGCGTAATTTTAAATATAAAGTCGCGATGAATAACTATGCCCGGGCGGTGGGTGATGCTGGCAAAATAGTATTGGGCGCCACGATTAATAAACAGTGGGGGCCAAATGGTAACTTTTTGGAGAGCCGGCAAAATAATATTGCCCGTGCCGAATGGCAGGCGGCAAACAATTATGGCGGCTTCTTTGTCTGGACCCTTGGCGCCAGTACCGAACAGATGAGAGTGGAAGATCAGGTTGATTATATCAATGAGATGAAACAGGCGGCGGATGGTGTGACGACACCGGAGCCGGTAGAAGATACCATCCCGCCTTCGGCACCCGCTAATTTGACTGCCAGCGTGCAGGGTAAAACAATCGCTCTTAGCTGGCAGCCGGCAACAGATAATCTCGGGGTAAGCGCTTACTGGGTTTATCGTAACAGCGTTAAAATGGATGTGGTCACCGCCACCAGCTGGTCGGATAAAACGGCGCAGCCGGCAGTGGAATATAGCTATCACGTTATGGCGGTTGATGCTGCCGGCAATATCTCTCAGGCCAGTAACCGCGTTGAAGCAAAAATCCCGCAGGAACAAGAGATTATCGCCCCGAATGTTCCCGAGGATCTGCGGGTTGATGCCGCCAGTAAAACCACACTGGCTATCAGCTGGAAGCCGGTCAGCAACGTGACGGTAAGCCAGTATCATGTTTATCGTGATGGCAAACTGCTGCAAAAAACCACCGCGCCTGCGTATCAGGATCAGGGGCTGACCCCGGCAACCCGCTACCAGTATAGTGTGGTGGCACAGGCGGCTTCCGGCGCGTTATCTGCGCATAGTGCGACTTTGCAGGCTAACACTGCCAGTGATGAAATGACCGGAGATGCCTGGAAGGTCGGCGTGCAGTATAAGGTGGGGGATGTTGTGACGTATCAGGGCAAGAAATATAGCTGTCGTCAGCCGCATATGGCAATGGCGCACTGGAATCCGGCGGACGTTCTGGCGCTGTGGCTGCCGGTTAACTAATTAGCCTTACACCCGCAGCAACGGATGATTTGATTAATGGTGGCCGGGGTTTTGGCCACCTGATTTAATCTGATTAATTCCCCGGTCTTTAACGCCGGGCTGTGTATAACTCTATCCACCGATCACGGCTTAATGGTACGCATAATCGGGTTCTGCAGCGAGATCAACGTCTCGGTTGACTGGATCTCATCAATGGTCTGTATCTTGTTGATCAACACCTGCTGCAGGGCATCGATCGATCGGCACATCACCTTAATAAAGATGCTGTAATGGCCGGTGGTGTAATACGCCTCGACTACCTCGTCCAGACTCTCCAGTCGTGCCAGCGCGGAAGGGTAATCTTTAGCGCTTTTCAGGATGATGCCGATAAAACAGCAGACGTCATATCCGAGGTGCCGCGGATCAATCTCCACCCGTGTACCTTTGATAATACCCGCCTGTTTCATCTTCTCGACACGCACATGAATGGTTCCCGGGCTGACGTTAAATTGCTTAGCCAGCTCGGCATAGGCAGTGCGGGCGTTGTCCATTAACGCATTCAGGATGCCCCGGTCGAGATTGTCTATTTGCAGATTGTCCGCCACTTTTCACTCCGTTGAGGGTTAAATGAATACCACTAAACCTAACCGATTATCGGCCATTAATAGCAGGTTGTTAGTGACCACGCAGGAAAGCGCTCACAGCCTGCCTGCGCAGGCCGTGAGCGGAGAGCGACTAGCGTTTACGCCAGAGAGTTAACTGGGCGACGGTGTGCTGATATTTCCGCGCGGTTTCGCGGATCACAAAAGGTACATCGCGTGGTGAGGCGATCTCTTCAAAATCTGCCGCCAGCAGACGTTGCAGCGCCTGATAAGTGGTAAGCGCTTCGCCATTCTCGCGGATACCGCCCAGCCAGTTCTCCTTCGGCGTGAACTCCTCCAGCCAGGTGTAAGGCGATGACAGCATTAACACCCCGCCCGGGGAGAGCATGGTGGTGATATCCTGCAGAAAACGTTTCGGCTGCCGCAGGCGGTCAATCAGATTGGATGCCAGAACCAGATCATACTGTTCGCGTTGCGGTTTCAGGTTGCAGGCATCGCCCTGTACAAACTGAATACGCGCCGCCTGTTGGGCGCCGAGATCGAAATCTTTCAGCCGCACCTGGCAGTATTCCACCAGATCGCCCTCTTCCTGGGTTAGGTAGCGGAACTCTTCCCCGCTGGTGAGCTGAAGCGCCACGTCGATAAAGCGTGCGGAATAGTCCATCCCCACCACCTGATCGAAATAACGCGCCAGTTCGAAGCTGGCGCGACCGGTGGCGCAGCCGATATCCAGCGCGCGTCCACGTTTTATACTGAACTTACAGGCGATCTCCACCAGCGTTTTCGCGTAGTTGGCGACGCCAAAGTATTCCGGACCGTACTGGAAATCGAGGTATTGCGACACCATGCTGTCGGTTTCATACGGGTTTAGTATCATTTTTTCCTGATGGGTGGAGAGCACATAGCGGAACCCCGCATGCTGGAAGAAATGACGACGAAACGCATAGCGGGAAGATTTCAGCGCTTCGTTACCGGTGGAGATCCAGCTGCCGCCTTTAATAAGGGCGTGTTTGCCATCAAAGGTCGGCGTCGAGAAGTCATCGTACAACGGATGAACCTTAAAGCCTTCCAGGCCGTTAATCGGTGTGGTGGTCCACTGCCAGACGTTACCGATCAGATCAAAGAACTCCCCCTGTGGGAACCGATCTACCGGGCAGGAGGAGGCCCAGTACTCCAGGTTGATATTGCCCGGCGCCTGTTGCCAGTCCGGCTGATCGCCGGCCAGTTGCTCGCGCAGGCAGTACCACTCCGCTTCGCTCGGTAACTGAATCGATTTGCCGGTATCATCCGCTTTCCAGCGGCAGAAAGCGGCGGCTTCCAGCTGATTAACTTCAGCGGGCCAGTCCCACGGCATCGCCACTTCTTCAGCCATCAGACGCAGTTTTAGCCGATCGGGTTGCGTAATGTCCCCGACCCAAAACGTCGGTTTCTCCGCCCGGGCAAATTCGCGCCAGCCCCAGCCTTCGTCATCCCACCACTGCCGCTGCTGATAGCCACCTGCGCTGACAAAGGCGAGAAATTCCGCATTACTGACCAGCATCTGACTGGCTTTAAAGGGTTTCACCTCGCTTTGCAGCGTGCCGTACTCATTATCCCAGCCGTAGGTGTCGTCGCTTTTACCCTGAGTGACCAGGCCTCCGGCCACAGATATCAGACGATTAGCCGGAACTTCATGGCGGTTATGGCGCGCGGTTTCGCAGGCCGGCCAGTGCGCCTGTGGCGTTACCCACTCAACCGGCAGCTGACGTATCAGAACGCTGGAGGTTTCGAGGTGGATACGCTCGTGCTCAATACCCATCAGGATCACCCATGCCGGACTGTTCCAGTCAATCGGCAGGCTGAGTGGCATGGTTTGAATAAACTCGCTGACCGTACTCTTCACTTTGCCGCGATAGTCGCGCAGTTCCCCAACCGTCGGCCACTGATAGTGGCTGGTATCAAGATCGTCCCAGCTCATTTCATCAACGCCGATAGCCATCATTGCTTCTATATGGTCATCAATACGTTGATTAAGATGCTGACCGGCCATCAGCTTATTGACGTAAAAGGTGGCAGTATGACCAAAGTAAAAGATCAGCGGATGGCGTAAAGAGATGGCTTTGGTAAACCAGGCGCGCTGGTCAGCAAGGCAGTCGAACAGATCTTCATACAGCTCCCAAGTACGGGTGAAGTAGCTGAGGATCTGCTGGCGTTTCTGCTCAACGTTGTTGCCGCTCAAAAGCAAGGTGCGGGTTGGTGTGGGTAAGCCTGCATTGCGGTTCTGTTGATGCTGAGTCACGTTTTGCTCCCGAGTTGCCAGGTAATTCAGGGATAATGGATGACTATAGCAAACCGAAAGGCTGTCGGCATTAACGCCGGCGATAAGGGCGTGGGGCGCTGAAACGGAGGGATTAACGTTTCCAGCGGCGAAGCAGGCGGCTTTTCAGTCCGGTATCAAAACGCCAGATATGATCGAAAATACGTAAAATACCCGGTTTGCCATGCGCTGACATGGCCACGGCATGGAAACGCTGCTGTTGCTGCTGCTGGCGCAGTTTTACGGTTTTAATCAGCGCATCGGGCAGGCGTTGAGCGATAAAGTCCGACACCACCACCGCATCGGCTTCCAGCCAGCCAGGTCCTTCCATGCGTCTGATTACCGCATCGATACAGGCGGCCAGATCGGTGCCGCCACGAAAGCGCTGGCTTAAGAAACGGATCGCCTGAGCGATACCGTCATCGCTGGTCAGCTCGTAGCCCACTACATCATGCGCAAACAGCATAATGTAACAGCGGCGTTTATCTGCCAGCGCGATTTTCAGCAGCGCCAGGCAGAAAGCTTTGGCACAGCGTTCGTTGAAACCGCCCATTGAGCCGGAGGTATCGACGCAGACGATAAACGGCCCACGCGGCTGATCTTCATGTTGCTGGTGGCTGACCGGGCGCTGGGTGATTTTCTCATGCCAGGCATCGCCCTGCAGGCGGTAGGTCAGCAGGCGCTTCTCCACCAGCCGTCGGTAAAACTCAATCTCCAGCTCACTAATGCCCAGTGTCGCCAGTTCCGGCGGTAACAGCCGCAGTACATCGTCGCTCTGATGCAGGCCACTGACCTCTTCCGGTACGTTATCGGGTTCACGCACCAGCTGGTGAAAAGCTTCCTTCGGCGCATCCTGCGACGGCACTGATTTTGCCTCACGGCTGCGGCCGAGCTGTTCGGCCAGTTTCAGCAACTCCGGCTGCTGCGCGAGGAAATCGCCATATTCGGCGATCAACTTATAGTCGCCGTACTGCAGTTTGCTGGCGCTCATATCCCATAAGCGCCCGGCGGCAGCTTCGTCGTCATCGGCCAGCACCGGCGCCAGCTGACCACTGATCGCCAACCGCTGTTGCAGTTCCGCCAGCAGCTTTTCCCGCTCCTGCTCAAGCAGTTGCTGATTTAGCGTCAGGGTTTGCAGCGTCAGATTTAAGCGCCAGCGTTGCAGAAATAGGGTGTGCTGCGCCTGGCTGAGATTGTCGACGTCAGCATGGGCGATCAGCCCGCTGGCCTGTTCGACAAACGGGGAGTTTAGGGCTTCAAGCTCTGCCAGCAGGCTGAGCAGCTGGCGGGAAAAGGTGGCGGTGCTGACGGTTTGATATTGCTGAAACAAGGCAAACTCTTTCCCCAGCGCTTCCGGAACCGGGGTGGTTTTCAGATTTTCGAGGATCTCCGCTTTCCAGCGCGGCAAATCGCGCAACAGCGCATTTTTCATTTTGGGAAACTTCTCTAAAAACAGCGCCAGCTGCGGCGACGCCAGCAACACCAGAATTAACTCTTCAATCAGTTCACCTTCACCGATCGAGAGCAGGGTGCTAAGCGTCTCCAGCGAGATCATTTTCGCGCCTGTTTCAGCTGTTCCGCCACGTCCTGCAGGCTGGTTTCGATGCGCGCCAGCCAGTCGTCACTGATAAACAGACAGCGCTGATGCTGGCTGAATAGCGTGCGTTGGCCGCGTAACTGATTTTCCAGCTCATCCAGCGCCTGGGCGATCTCTGCCGGCATCGTGCTCTGCTGTTTGCCCGGCTGCATCAGGCGTGAGACCTGCAGACTGGCATCGCGCAGCGTCAGGCAATCATGGCCATCAACCTGCAGATCCAGTGTCTGGGCAAAACCGATGCCGTTTAGTTTGCCGCGAATTTCACCCGGCTTTTGCAGCCAGTGAGTTAGCGCTTCGCGCGTCACCACCACATGGGTGACCTGCATATCGTGCAGCGTCAGCGGTTTCTGCAACATTAATGTCAGCTGCTGATCGCTCAGCGCCGCAGGCAGGTCGTAATGCGGCTTACGACTAAACATACCGCCATGTTTTTCCAGCTTTATCGCCTGCTCAAGACTTTGTTGCTGCTGTAATGCGAGGCGACGGGCGGCGATCTGCTGCAGTTTGATCAGCAGCGGCTGTTGCTGCCACGCCTGCTGGGTGATCAGGTTATCTATTTCGCGGTCCAGTAGCTTCATTGACTCTACGTCATGCCAGAGACAATCTTTCAGCAGGATCAGATCGATAGGGGCGATGGTGTTGCGTCCACTATAGAAAGCGCAGGCCTGCAACAGATGAATCGCTTTTTTCCAGCGGCGGTCGGAGATATAGGGAGCATCCGGCAGAGTTTCCAGCAGCTGACGCAGCTGGAAAATCAGCTCAAAGACATTATCCGGCAGTAGCACCTGAGAGATACCCTGCTGCCAGTTGCGATACTCTTCGTCGCTGATGCACAGGTTTTCCGCCACCGGATTGACGTTTTCATCCTGCTGGTGGGTTAGCATGCTGCGGAAATTCTGTTTCTCATGCACATTATCCAGCCACAAGCGAATCAACATACGGTCATACAGTGCTTCCAGCCCGCTATCTGCTTCCGGTAACTCGTTGGAGGCGGTAACCAGCAGGCGCATCGGAATGGCATCTTCACTGTCGCCATTGCGGAAGCGGCGTTCGTTAATCGCGGTAAGCAGGGTATTCAGAATTGCCGGTCCGGCTTTCCAGATCTCATCGAGAAAAACGATTTCAGCGTCCGGCAGGTAGCCTTTGGTCAGGCGCTGGTAGCGTCCTTCATCTTTTAATGCCTGAATTGACAGTGGGCCAAAAACCTCTTCCGGCGTGGAGAAACGTGTCATCAGGTATTCAAAGGCGCGGGCATGCTGGAAGGCGTACTTAAGACGGCGGGCGATCAGGCTTTTGGCAATACCCGGCGGGCCGAGCAGAAACACGCTTTCACCGCTGAGCGCGGCCAGCAGGCAGAGACGTATGGCGTGGTGACGCTCATACAATCCTTTCTCTAACGCATTGCTGAGGCGCGAAATTCTTTCTGCCAGTAAATGAGGTTGAGCCATAATCAGTAAATCATCCTTTCTTGCCGCTTATC
This sequence comes from Pantoea sp. B65, assembly GCF_047308185.1. Taxonomy (NCBI): domain Bacteria; kingdom Pseudomonadati; phylum Pseudomonadota; class Gammaproteobacteria; order Enterobacterales; family Erwiniaceae; genus Pantoea; species Pantoea sp. B65. The sequence continues at coordinate 12,622 of NZ_JAHXPU010000015.1, read as the reverse complement.
AGGCTGGCGCTAACACTACTGGCTATCATGCTTGAAAGACTTGATACCAGTCAGCTTTTTTATCGCGAAAGGGTGAAGATGCGCGCCATTTGTACATCCGAACTTACTACCAGGGGTAGGCTTTTATGGTATTTCGTGCATACTGTGCGGTTCTTGATAGTCTGGACCTTGCGCACCCGCGCATCATTCCGCTTCAACAAAAGATAAAACTATGAGTTCTGACAACAAGCAGTCCCTTGGTGCCGTAACGCTGGCGGCGATTGGTGTGGTTTACGGCGATATTGGTACCAGTCCGCTCTATACGTTGCGCGAATGTTTGTCCGGCCAGTTTGGTTTTGGTGTGGAACGTGACGCCGTTTTTGGCTTTTTGTCACTGATTTTCTGGATGCTGGTGCTGGTGGTTTCGCTGAAATACCTCAGCTATGTGATGCGCGCTGATAACGCCGGTGAAGGCGGGATTTTAACCCTGATGTCGCTGGCTGGCCGCAATACCGGCGCCCGCGCCACGGCATTTCTGGTGATCATGGGATTGGTCGGCGGCAGCTTCTTCTATGGTGAAGTGGTTATCACCCCGGCGATATCGGTGATGTCGGCAATTGAAGGGCTGCAAATCGCTGCGCCTTCCCTCGATCCCTATATTGTTCCGATGTCGATTGCGGTGCTGACGCTGCTGTTTGCGATTCAGAAACACGGTACCGGCATGGTCGGCAAGCTATTTGCGCCGGTGATGCTGCTATGGTTTATCGTGCTGGCGGTACTCGGCGCGCGCGGAATTATCGCCAACCCGGAAGTGTTGCAGGCGCTGAATCCGATATGGGCGCTTCACTTCTTTGTCGAGTATAAACAGGTTTCCTTCTTTGCCCTTGGCGCCGTGGTGCTGGCGATCACCGGGGTGGAGGCACTGTATGCCGATATGGGCCATTTCGGTAAGTTCCCGATTCGTCTGGCGTGGTTTACCGTGGTGGTTCCCTCGCTGGCGCTGAACTACTTTGGTCAGGGAGCGCTATTGCTGAAGGATCCGGAAGCGATTAAAAATCCGTTCTTCCTGCTGGCGCCGGACTGGGCGATGATCCCGATGCTGATTCTCGCCACCCTGGCGACGGTGATTGCTTCACAGGCGGTGATTTCCGGGGTGTTTTCACTGACGCGTCAGGCGGTGCGTTTAGGTTATCTGCCGCCGATGCGCATTATTCATACCTCGGAAAATGAATCCGGTCAGATCTATATTCCGGTGATTAACTGGCTGCTCTACTTTGCGGTAGTGATTGTGATTGTCAGCTTTGAACACTCGAGTAATCTGGCAGCGGCCTACGGCATCGCCGTGACCGGCACCATGGTACTGACCTCGATTCTCAGTTGTACGGTGGCGGTGAAAAACTGGAACTGGAACCGCTATCTGGTGTGGCTGATTCTGCTGATACTGCTGTGTATTGATGTGCCGCTATTTAGTGCCAACCTGGTGAAAGTCTTCTCCGGCGGCTGGCTGCCGCTCTGCCTGGCGCTGGTGATGTTTGTGGTAATGACTACCTGGAAAAGTGAACGTTTCCGTCTGCTGCGCCGTATGCATGAACATGGCAACTCACTGGAAGCGATGATCGCCTCGCTGGAGAAATCACCACCGGTGCGCGTGCCGGGCACCGCGGTCTATATGTCGCGCGCGCTGAATGTGATTCCGTTTGCCATGCTGCATAACCTGAAACATAACAAAGTGTTGCACGAGAGGGTAGTGCTGCTGACGCTGCGCACGGAAGATGCGCCTTACGTGCATAATGTCCGTCGTGTGACTATCGAACAACTTTCGCCAACCTTCTGGCGCGTAGTGGCCAGTTATGGCTGGCGTGAAACGCCAAACGTTGAAGAGATTTTCCATCGTTGCGGGCTGGAAGGATTAAGCTGCCGGATGATGGAAACCTCGTTCTTTATGTCGCATGAATCGCTGACTATCGGTGATCGGCCATGGTATTTGCGTCTGCGCGGCAAGCTGTTCCTTGCGCTACAACGCAATGCGCTGCGCGCGCCCGATCAGTTCGAGATCCCGCCTAACCGGGTGATTGAACTGGGAACGCAGGTAGAAATTTAAGCCACATGCGGGCGGCAGCGCCGCCCGTTTGGTTACCAGCTCAGGGTGGCGATAAAACCGCCCTGAGCCCGGTTGCTGAAACGCGCCTGCATGCCATGTAACTGGGCGATATTAGTGACGATCGATAATCCCAGACCACTGCCCGATTTCTCCTGTCCCGCTGGCCGATAAAAACGCTCACCAATATGTGCTAACTCATTCTGATCCACTCCCGGACCGTTATCCGCCACGCTAAATCCGCGACGCTGCAGGCTGATTTCGACGGTACTGCCCGCATGACTGTAGCGAATGGCGTTATCCAGCAGATTGCGCACCATCAGCATTAACAGCAACGAATGGCCGCTGACAACCACCGCTTCGTCCGGCAACTGCAGCGTGATCTCAACGCCGGCTTGCTGCGCCTGGTGATAGTGGTCGATAACCGCCTGTTGCAATAGCGGGTGCAGATCGATGGGCTGACGGTTTTCCAGTGCCGCTTCGCCATCCAGTCGCGACAGGGTTAACAACTGATCGACCAGCCGGGTGGCGCGGTCGATACCGGCGGTGAGATTACGCAACGCATGCTGGCGCATCGGCGGGTCATCGTGCGCCAGCTGCACCACTTCGGTTTGAACTTTCAGCGCCGCCAGCGGGCTGCGCAACTCATGCGCGGCGTCTGAGGTAAAGCGTCGCTCGCGCAGCAGCATCTGATTGATTCGGGCAAACAGAGCATTCAGCGCATCAACAATTGGCTTCACTTCTTGCGGCAAATAAGGTGTGGTTAATGGCGAGCCATCATCCGGCGAGCGCAGCTGCAGCTGCATAGCGATACGTTTTAGCGGCGCCAGTTCACGCGTCACCAGCCAGAACAGCAAAATTAGCATCACCGGCAGCGCAAACAACCACGGAGTTAAATTGGTTTGGACAATATCGCGCGTCATTTCATCGCGATACTCCCACTGCTGGCCGACTACCACCACGTAACGCCGATCGGGCGTCGCCAGCCAGACCATACGCCACAGATCGTCGTCATCGCGCAGCTTGCCGTCGCGAAAACCGTTTTGCTGATAGCCAAACAGGAAATCTTTGCCATTATCGCCGTCGTTCATCACCATCTGTCCGTCGCGGGTGAATATGGCGAACGCCAGCGCATCATCTTCCTGTTCACCACGATGGTGGCGCACCAGCTGTTTGGTTTTTGGCAGTGATTGCGCTGACTGGCTGCGATCTTGCGGATTCATGGTGGCGAGGCGTTTGGCAAATAGCATCTGCTGGGTATCAAACAACTCGTTGATTTTATGGCGGGTTTGATACCAGGATTCAATGCTGGCGACACCCCAGCACAGCAGTGTCAGCAGAATAAAGCCGACGATTAACCGCAGGCGCAAACTCATGCGCTTCATGAACCGGCTCCCAGCGTATAGCCGACACCATGCACGGTGCGGATAAAGTCGCTGCCCAGTTTTTTGCGCAGATGATGGATATGGACTTCCACCGCGTTACTGGAGACATCGTCATCCCAGCCATACAGTTTCTCTTCCAGCTGAGCGCGCGTCAGCACCCGGCCGGCATTCAGCAGCAGCAGTTCGAGGATCGCCAGCTCGCGCGATTTCAGCATCAGCGGCTCGCCGCGCAGGGTAACCTTATGTGAGCCGGGCTCCATTACCACCTCGCCGTGCTGCAATGTCGGCTGCAGCTGGCCATGCCGACGACGGATCAGCGCCTGCAAGCGAGCCGCCACTTCACTCAGGGCAAAAGGTTTACACAGATAGTCATCGGCGCCCTGTTGCAGACCCGCTACCCGCTGCTCCAGCGCGTCGCGGGCGGTGAGGATCAGTACCGGTACATCCTGACCGTTTTTGCGCCACTGGCGCAAAATATCCAGTCCGTCGATATGCGGCAGGCTGAGATCCAGCACCACGGCATCATAAGGGGCGGCCTCCGGCGCCACTAACCCCTCCTTGCCGGATAAAAACCAGTCAACGCTAAAGCCCAGTTTGCTTAAACCGGCTTTAATGCCGTCGCCAATCAGGCGATCGTCTTCAATTAATAAAATTCTCATCGGCGTCTCTTTTTCTCGCGTGATTCACAGCCTACGTAACCGCAGGGCGGCTTGTACAGGTTCTGGCGCGGAAAATCGGCTATTTACCGCAGGATAGAGAAATAAAATGGCGCGCTCTGCGTCCTTAAGATCCTGTTAAGAACCCTTTGCTTTAATAGTGTCCACACAAAAGGCGGCCGGCATCAATGCCGCCGCTTATCCTGAGGTAAAGAGGAACATAATATGAAAAAAACCGCCGCTTTATTCGCTATCGCCGCTCTGGTTTCCACCCCGGTGCTTGCCGTGAACAATGGTGGCTTTGTTGACCCTAATGCCCCGGCGGCCTCCATGCAGCAGGGGGGCTTTAATGGCCCAAATGGTAGCGTGGTCACGGTTAAACAGGCACAGGATCTGAAGGATGACAGCTGGGTGACGCTGCGCGGCAATATCGACAAACGTACTGGCGATGAGGACTACAGTTTCCATGACGCGTCCGGCACCATGACGGTGGAAATTGACCACAAGCGCTGGCAGGGCCTGAGCGTATCTCCGGCCGACAACGTTGAGCTGCAGGGCAAGCTGGATAAAGACTTTAATTCGGTTGAACTGGATGTGAAAAGCGTGCGTAAAATTCAGTAACCCAGTTAGTGCTCACCAACGGGTCAACAGAAGTTGGCCCGTTTTTTTATCGGTTAGGTGCTTTAAGCAAAATTTCCCCCGTCGTCAGCGAAACGTTTCGATGGCGATCACATTTCCATCACATCCTGATTGTTTTCCGCGGTGTTTTTTTTACACTCCCGGTCAGCGAAACGTTTCGCTCAGGAGTGAAAGATGAAAAAAGGCGCCTTACTGAATTCTGAAATTTCTTACGTGGTTTCCCGTTTGGGGCATACCGATAGCCTGGTGATCTGTGATGCTGGTTTACCTGTTCCGGCAGGTCCGCAGCGGATCGATCTGGCGTTGACGCACGGAATTCCCGGCTTTATGCAGGTCACCGAAGTCGTAACCAAAGAGATGCAGGTAGAAAGCGCCATCATCGCGGAAGAGATTAAGCAGCATAATCCGCAACTTCATAGCGAGCTGGTCGCTCTGCTCGAATCCTTGCAACAACTTCAGGGAAATACCATCAGTATCAGTTACATCAGTCATGAACAGTTCAAACAACAGACACAGCGTAGTCAGGCGGTCATTCGCAGCGGAGAGTGTTCTCCGTATGCGAATGTCATCCTGGTCGCTGGCGTGACCTTCTGAGGCTGGCATGCAACCTTTATTGCAACTGACAGGTATTGATAAATCCTTCCCGGGCGTAAAAGCGCTTTCCGGTGCCGCGCTGGCGGTGTATCCAGGTCGGGTGATGGCGCTGGTGGGTGAAAACGGCGCCGGTAAATCCACCATGATGAAAGTGCTGACCGGTATTTATAGCCGCGATGCCGGATCGCTGCAATGGCTCGGTAATGAAACCAGTTTTAGCGGTCCGAAAGCTTCGCAGGAAGCGGGTATCGGCATTATTCATCAGGAACTTAATCTGATCCCACAACTCAGCATTGCGGAGAATATTTTTCTCGGGCGTGAATTTGTTAACCGCTTTGGCCGCATTGAGTGGAAAAAAATGTATAGCGCCGCCGATGCGCTATTGCAGCGTCTCAATCTGCGTTTTAACAGCCATAAGCTGGTGGGTGATTTGTCGATTGGCGATCAGCAGATGGTGGAAATCGCCAAGGTGCTGAGCTTTGAGTCGAAAGTGATCGTGATGGACGAACCAACCGATGCGCTGACCGACACGGAAACCGTTTCGCTGTTTCGGGTGATCAGGGAGCTGAAAGCGCAGGGTTGCGGCATCGTCTATATCTCACACCGCATGAAAGAGATCTTCGAAATTTGCGATGACGTCACCGTTTTTCGCGATGGGCAGTTTATTGCCGAGCGCACGGTGGACAGCCTGAGCGAAGAGTCGCTGATTGAAATGATGGTCGGTCGTAAGCTGGAAGAGCAGTATCCGCGTCTCGATAAAGCGCCGGGTGAGGTGCGTCTGCAGGTGGAGAATCTTTGCGGACCGGGCGTCGATAACGTCAGCTTTAACCTGCGCAAAGGTGAAATTCTGGGGGTGGCCGGCCTGATGGGCGCCGGACGTACCGAACTGATGAAAGTGTTATACGGCGCGCTACCGCGTACCGGCGGCAAGGTAACGCTGGATGGTCATGAGGTACAGACGCGTTCGCCGCAGCAGGGCCTGGCTAATGGCATTGTTTATATCTCTGAAGATCGAAAACGTGACGGCCTGGTGCTGGGGATGTCGGTAAAAGAGAACATGTCTCTCACCGCGCTGGGCTACTTCAGTCATGGTGGCGGACGTCTGAAACATGCGGAGGAGCGGCTGGCTGTTGGCGACTTTATCCGCCTGTTTAATGTGAAAACCCCGTCAATGGAGCAGCCGATAGGCCTGCTTTCCGGCGGCAATCAGCAAAAAGTGGCGATTGCGCGCGGCCTGATGACCCGCCCGAAGGTGTTAATCCTTGATGAACCGACGCGTGGCGTGGATGTCGGGGCGAAAAAAGAGATCTATCAGCTTATCAACCAGTTTAAAGAAGAAGGGCTGAGCATCATTCTGGTGTCGTCCGAAATGCCGGAAGTACTCGGCATGAGCGATCGCATTCTGGTGATGCATGAAGGCCGCCTGAGCGGCAATTTCACCATTGAACAAGCCACCCAGGAAGCCCTTATGGCTGCAGCAGTGGGCAAGCAACACAGCGAGGAGTTAGCACATTTATGAGTACGCAAAGTTTACCTGTACGCCGCCGCCAGATTAGCAAAGCGTGGCTGCTGGAGCAGAAATCGCTGATTGCCTTGATTGTGCTGATCGCTGTTGTTTCCAGCCTGAGCCCGAATTTTTTCACGGTAAATAACCTGTTCAATATTCTGCAGCAGACTTCAGTTAACGCCATTATGGCGGTGGGGATGACGCTGGTGATCCTGACCTCCGGTATCGACCTGTCGGTTGGCTCACTGCTGGCGCTGACCGGCGCGGTGGCTGCGTCACTGGTTGGCATGGAGGTCAATGCGCTGGTGGCGGTGGCGGCTTCGCTGGCGCTTGGCGCCTTTATCGGCGCGATTACCGGCACCATTGTGGCGAAAGGGAAAGTACAGGCATTTATCGCCACCCTGGTGATGATGCTGCTGCTGCGCGGCGTCACCATGGTGTACACCAACGGCAGCCCGGTTAATACCGGCTTTGATGCCAATGCTGATTTGCTGGGCTGGTTTGGTATCGGTCGCCCGCTGGGGGTGCCGACGCCGATCTGGTTGATGGCTATCGTGTTTCTGCTGGCGTGGTACATGCTGCATCACACCCGGTTAGGCCGCTACATCTATGCGCTTGGCGGCAATGAAGCGGCAACGCAGTTATCCGGCATCAATGTGAACCGGGTGAAAATCATTGTCTACTCCCTGTGCGGCATGCTGGCAGCGCTGGCGGGGAGCATTGAAGTCGCACGCCTCTCTTCGGCGCAGCCGACGGCCGGTACCGGTTATGAACTGGATGCGATTGCGGCGGTAGTGCTGGGCGGTACCAGCCTTGCAGGTGGTAAAGGACGTATTGTCGGCACCCTGATTGGTGCGCTGATCCTTGGCTTCCTGAATAACGGACTGAATTTATTAGGTGTTTCTTCTTACTACCAGATGATCGTAAAAGCAGCGGTAATTTTGCTGGCGGTGCTGGTGGATAACAAAAGCAGTAAATAACTCTTCTCTACCCGGACAGGAAATAAAAAATGAAAAAACTGACTGCACTTGCTGTATTACTTAGCGCCACCCTCAGTGCCAATGCACTGGCGAAAGACACTATTGCATTAGTGGTTTCCACCCTGAATAACCCGTTTTTCGTTTCACTGAAAGAGGGGGCACAGAAAGAAGCCGACAAACTGGGTTATAACCTGGTGGTGCTGGATTCACAGAACAACCCGGCGAAAGAGCTGGCTAACGTGCAGGATCTGACGGTACGCGGCACCAAATTAATGCTGATCAACCCAACCGATTCCGATGCGGTAGGCAACGCGGTGAAAATGGCCAACCAGGCCAAAATCCCGGTGATCACCCTTGACCGCGTCGCGTCACAGGGTACCGTGGTCAGCCACGTGGCCTCTGATAACCGTTTTGGCGGTAAAATGGCCGGTGACTATATTGCGAAAAAACTCGGTGAAAGCGCCAAAATTATCGAACTGCAGGGGCTGGCCGGGACCTCCGCTGCTCGTGAGCGTGGTGAAGGTTTCAAACAGGCTGCTGATGCACACAAATTCAATATTCTTGCCAGCCAGCCTGCGGACTTCGATCGTACTAAGGGCCTGAACGTTATGCAGAACCTGCTGACCGCACATCCTGATGTGCAGGCAGTATTTGCGCAGAATGACGAAATGGCGCTGGGCGCACTGCGCGCATTGCAAACTGCAGGTAAATCTGATGTGTTGGTGGTGGGCTTCGACGGTACCGCTGACGGTATGAAAGCGGTTGAAGGCGGAAAAATGGCGGCAACTGTCGCTCAGATGCCGGAGCAGATCGGTGTTATCGGCGTGCAGGTGGCTGATAAAGTGCTGAAAGGCGAGAAAGTTAAAGCGATCAATCCGGTAGACCTGAAGCTGGTCACCAAATAAATCAAAGAAAAGCAGGGCACCGCGCCACCCTTTCCGGTGGCGCACTTTTTAGGACGATTCACATATGACTAAAACCGGTAAACTGGCTGTTCTTGGCAGCATTAATGCGGACCACATCCTTAACCTGGCGCAGTTTCCGCGCCCGGGAGAAACGGTGATCGGCAAGCAGTATCAGATCGCTTTTGGCGGGAAAGGGGCGAATCAGGCGGTGGCTGCCGGTCGCAGCGGCGCGGATATCGCCTTTATTGCCTGTGTTGGCGAAGATGATATTGGCGAGCGCGTGCGTCAGCAGCTGGCAAAGGATCGCATTGATATCTCGCCGGTAGAAGTGATCGCCGGAACCACAACCGGGGTGGCGCTGATTTTCGTTAATGGTGACGGAGAAAACTCCATCGCGATATATGCCGGCGCCAATGCGGCATTAACGCCGGAACGGGTTACCCGTCATCAACAAACCATTGCCGAGGCATCGGCATTGCTGATGCAGCTGGAGTCACCGCTGGAAAGCGTGCTGGCCGCCGCGCGTATTGCACGCCAGCATCAGACGCAGGTGATCCTGAATCCTGCGCCAGCGATACCGCTGTCCGATGAGTTGCTGTCGCTGGTGGATATGATTACCCCGAATGAAACCGAAGCGGAGATCCTTACCGGCATTGCGGTTCGTTCCGATGAAGATGCCGCGCGTGCGGCGGCAGTGCTGCATGGCAAAGGCATCGGTAAGGTACTGATTACGCTTGGCAGCCGTGGCGTCTGGCTGAGCGATAACGGGCAGGGCCAGCGTATTGCTGGTTTCCGTGTGACCGCCGTCGATACCATTGCTGCAGGTGATACCTTTAATGGCGCGCTGATCACCGCACTGCTTGAGCAGCAACCAATGGATAAAGCGGTGCGTTTTGCCCATGCGGCAGCCGCGATTGCCGTCACACGTCCGGGGGCGCAACCTTCAGTGCCATGGCGCGAAGAGATTGATAGCTTCCTGCAACAGCAGAGGTAAGTATCCTGGCCACGATGAAAGATGTCGCCCGTTTAGCGGGCGTATCGACCTCAACGGTATCTCATGTCATCAATAACAACCGTTTTGTTAGCGATGCGGTACGCAAAAAAATTGATGATGCCATCAGGGAGCTGAACTATGCGCCCTCGGCGCTGGCGCGCAGCCTGAAAATCAATCAGACCCGTACCATTGGTATGCTGCTGACTGCCAGTAGTAACCCGTTTTATTCCGAAGTGGTGCATGGTGTCGAAAATAGCTGTTATCAACGTGGCTACAGTCTGGTGCTGTGTAATACCGCCGGCGATGAGGAGCGCATGAATCGCAGTCTGGAAACTCTGCTACAGAAGCGAGTGGATGGCTTGTTGATCATGTGTACCGAAAGCCATTTACCCTCGCTGGAGATCCTGAACCGCTATCCATCGATTCCTTCTGTGATGATGGACTGGGCGCCGTTTGACGGCGATAGCGATATTATTCAGGATAATTCATTACTGGGGGGCGAGCAGGCCACCGCCTATCTGATTGCACGTGGCTACACCCGGATCGCCTGTATTGCCGGCCCGCAGGATAAAACGCCAGCCCGGCTGCGTCTCGAGGGTTATAAACAGGCGATGACCATGGCCGGGCTGCCGATCCCGCCGGGGTACATTGTTGACAGTGACTTTGAGTTTCAGGGCGGCTATAACGCCATGAACCAGCTGTTGACCCTGAATCCATTACCGCAGGCGGTGTTTACCTGTAACGATGCGATGGCCGTCGGGGTTTATCACGCGCTGTATCAGGCCGGATTATCGGTGCCGCAGGATATTGCGGTGATTGGTTATGACAATATTGAACTGGCGCGCTATATGACGCCGCCGCTGACCACTATTCATCAGCCGAAAGACGAACTGGGCGCGCTGGCAATTGATACTCTGATTCAACGTCTTGCCGATCCCGGCATCAGCAAACAGTTGTTAGTGCTGACGCCGGAACTGATCGAACGCGCCTCGGTGGGTGAGATTTAACCGCCCTTTTTACGTTTCTCGCGATTGGCAATCAGATTACGACCGTCGCCCGGTTTTAATAACATAAACACCAGCGCTGAAAGTATGGTTACTACCCCCATCGTCAGGAAGGTGGCATGAAAGTGATCTACCGTGCTGCCATCGAAATTCTGATACATGCGCAATACCGCGGCGCTGACCGCCACGCCAAAACCGATCGCCAGTTGCTGGGTCACCGCCAGCATACTATTACCACTGCTGGCATTCTCATCGGTTAAGTCAGCCAGAGTGATAGTGTTCATCGCCGTAAACTGCGTCGACATCGCCATCCCCAGAATAAACAGCGGCGCCACTATTATTAAGATGCCCATACCAGGCGACTGTAGTGAGAAGGTGGCGATTAGCGCGCCGATAATCGCGGTGATGGCGACCAGCGTCTTACGATAGCCAAACCAGCGCAGAACCTGGGTAACGGTAGACTTCGCTAATATTGAGCCGAAAGCGGTAGGCGCCATCATGCAGCCTGCCAGAATCGCCGAATAGCCAAACCCCACCTGTAGCATCAGCGGCATCAGGAAAGGGATGCAGCCGGTACCGAGGCGCGAAGCGATATTGCCGACAATGCCAACCGAGAAGGTGCGGGTTTTAAACATTGGCAAACCGATTAGCGGCATCGGATGACGGCGCGCATGCCATATATAGAAGAGAAGCAGTAATACACCCGCCAGCAATACCGCGGCGGCAATGCTACCGCCAACGATCTGTTCCCCGAGTAGCTCAATACCACTGGATACCAGTACCAGGCCAAAACCAAACAACAGAAAGCCGGAGAGGTCAAAACGGCGACGGGGGGTGGTGAAATCCGGCATATATTTGCGTGCGTAGATAATGCCGAGGATACCTATCGGGATATTAATCAGGAAGATCCAGTGCCAGGTGGCATAAGTAACCATTACGCCGCCGAGCAACGGGCCAAGAATCGGGCCAACCAGCCCGGGCATGGTGACAAAATTGAGTACCGGCAGCAGCTCGCTGCGCGGGTAAGCACGCAGTAGCGCCAGACGGGCGACCGGCATCATCATTGCGCCGCCCACCCCTTGTATCACTCGTGAGACTACCAGCATGCCCAGCGAACCGGACAACGCGCAGAACAGTGACCCCAGCGTAAAGAGTGAAACCGCGGCGATGAATACTTTACGTGTGCCATACCGGTCGGCCAGCCAGCCGCTCACCGGGATCAGCATCGCCACCGTTAGGGTATAGCTGATTACCGCGGATTGCATCGCCAGAGGGGATCGATTAAGACTCCGGGCAATTGCCGGCAGAGCGGTATTCAGAATGGTGGCATCCAGTGCCTGCATAAAGAACGCCATTGCAGCAATCCAGGGAAGACCAGCCATGCTGCGTGCGGATTTAATCATTAAGCGTCCTTTCCTTCTTCTTTATATGCCCGGGATGACAGGAGAGATGATGCGATGCGCAAAGATAATATCTTTCTTTCCGGCATTATTATCCTTAATTCCCGTAATCAGACTAAAAAACCGCCGTTAACCGGGTATTTTTTCGGCTGCTGGCGAAAATTAAACCGGTTAGTCATTTTTTTATAATAAACACTTGTCACCGGTCAGGAACTCCCTATAATGCGCCTCCACTGACACGGAACAACGGCTTAACGGTCACCGGGTCAGGAAGAGAAAAGTGAATAAATCCTTGACTCTTCAGTGGTGAAGCGTATTATACGCCACCTCGCGACAGCAGAATGAATCGCTGTTCGCACTGCTCTTTAACAATTTATCAGACAATCTGTGTGGGCACTCGCAGGGTTGATATCGCAAACCATCTCCGGATGGAAAAAATTTGAAATATCAAGTCTCAAGAGTGACTACTATATTCATTACG